>NZ_JBHSOF010000041.1:0-82519 GCF_042656005.1 Kitasatospora misakiensis
CGACGCCTGCCCCGTCAAGATCAACATCCCGGAGGTGCTCGCCCACCTGCGGGCCCAGGTGGTCGAGGCCAAGGCCGAGGGACGGCGCCTGCCCACCGTGGAGGCACTCGCCATGAAGGGGGCCGCGGCCGTCCTGGTCTCCCCCGCCCGGCTGAGGCTCGCCCAGCGCGCCGCGGGCCTCGGCGGGCGGGCGCTCGCCCGGCGCGGCCGGATCGGCCGGCTGCCGCTGCCCGGCCCGCTGCGGGCCTGGTCCGACACCCGCGACACCCCCGCGCCGCCGGCCGAGTCCTTCCGGAGCTGGTGGCGCGCCAACCGTGCAGGAGAGCAGGAATGAGCAGCCGCGACACCATCCTCGGGCAGGTGCGCACGGCCCTGCGCGACGTCCCGACCGCCGAGCGGGTCGAGGAGGCGTCGGTCCCGCGCGGGTACCGGCGCAGCCACGCCGACGGGCCGCTGGTCGAGCTGTTCGCCGAGCGGGTCGCCGACTACCGGGCCACGGTCACCGTCGTCGAGGAGAGCCGGGCCGCCGAGACCGTCGGCCGCATCCTCGCCGACCGCGCCCGGACCACCGCCGTGGTACCGGACGGCTTCCCCGCCGACTGGCTGCCGGCCGAGGGCTGCACCTGGGTCTCCGACGAGCCGCCGCTGACCGTCGGCGAACTCGACCGCACCGGGTCGGTGCTCAGCACGGTCGCCGTCGCCATCGCCGTCACCGGCACGATCGTCCTCGACGCCGGGCCCGGCCAGGGCCGCCGCGCCCTGACCCTGCTGCCCGACCACCACCTGTGCGTGGTCCGCCAGGACCAGATCGCGGGGGACGTCCCCGAGGCGCTCGCCCTGCTCGACCCCACCCGACCGCTGACCTTCGTCTCGGGCCCGTCCGCCACCAGCGACATCGAACTCGACCGGGTGGAGGGCGTCCATGGCCCCCGCACCCTGGACGTCGTGGTCCTCACACGTGCGAAGAAGGAGGCCACAGACGGGTAGCCCTGCACGCGCGCGTCGGGCCGGAGCGGATCACCGAGGTCGAAGGCCTGCCGCGTCGGCGTCGGGGAAGACCGGCGGCAGGGCCGAACCGGAGCCCAGCATCCCGCGCAGCCACTCCTCCACTCCGGCGACGTGCACCGTCGTCCAGGCGTGCGCGAGGTCGGGCCGACGGGCGGCGATGCCCTCCAGGATCGCCCGGTGCTGGTCCCGAGTCTGCTGGACGGCCTGCCCGTCGGTGATGCCGCGCCACGTCCTCGCGCGGCTGGTGGGGCCAGACAGCCCTTCCACCAGCGAGCAGAGCACGGTGTTCCCCGAGCCGACGGCGATCAGCCGGTGGAACTCCAGGTCGTTGGCGATCAGCTCCTCCAGCGTGGGAGTGTCGCCGAGCCGGTCGAGCACCGCGCGGAGCTCCGCGATCGCCTCGTCGGACATCACGCGGGCCGCCAGCGCGGCCGCGGCCGGTTCCAGGATGCGGCGCACCTCCAGGAACTCCAGCACGGTGTCGTCCTGGTGGAAGTCGACGACGAAGCCCAGCGCGTCCAGCAGCAGGTTCGGTTCCAGGCTGGTCACATAGGTGCCGTCGCCCTGCCGGACGTCCAGCACCCGGATCAGCGACAGCGCCTTGACGGCCTCCCGCAGGGAGTTGCGGGAGAGACCCAGCCTGGCGGCGAGGTCGGCCTCCTTGGGCAGCTTGGAACCCGGCCGCAGCTCGCCGCGGACGATCATCTCCTTGATCTTCTCGATCGCCTCATCGGTAACCGGCACCTGCCCCGCCTCTCCTGGCAGCCGAACATCGGATCTCTCCATGATAGAGCTGTCGCGATGCCGTTCGACGGGCAGCGCGGACACCTCGGCGGAGAGATCGGAAGCCCTGTGTCGGGCTCGCAGGGGTGCCGTGCCGCGATCCGTCCGACGACACGGCACCACCTGACGAAGCTCTACGGACGGAGGCGGGCGTCGGCGGCCAGCGAGGCGGCCAGGTCGTCGACCCGCCCCTCGGGCAGGCCGCGGGAGACGAACCAGGCGCCGACGTTGCGCACGTCCCGCTCCAGGAAGGACAGCCCGCGCGGGTTGGCGATGACGTCGACGATCTGCGGGACGTCGATGATCACCAGGCGGCCCCGGTGGACGAGGATGTTGTACGCCGAGAGGTCGCCGTGCGCGAAGCCGCCGACCGCGAGCAGCGACAGGCTGCGCCCCAGCTGCTCCCAGAGGTCCTCGATGTCGGCCTCCTCGACCCGGAGTTGGGCGAGCCTGGGGGCGGCCGTGCCGTCCGCGTCGCCGACGAACTCCATCAGGATCTCCGTGCCGGTGATCTGCACCGGGTAGGGGACGGCCACCCCGGCCGACCAGAGGCCGCACAGGGCGGAGAACTCCGCCGCGGCCCACTGCCCGGCGATCGCCTCCTTGCCGAACGCGCTGCGCTTGGCCATCGCCCGGGAGACCCGGGACTCCTTGTGCTGGCGGCCCTCCAGGTAGCCGGAGTCGCGGTGGAACATCCGGTGTTGGCCGTCGCGGTAGCGCTTGGCGGCCATCAGGGTGCGCCGCTCGGTGCCCGGGACGGCCCGCTCCAGCAGGAAGACGTCGGCCTCCTTGCCGGTCTTCACGATGCCGAGCTCGGTGTCCACGGCCGCCAGTTCGGTCACCACCCACCCGGGGCGCGGCTCGGGCCCCTTCTCGGTGGGGGTGGACTGGTCCCAGGTGGACCAGCGGTCGCCCTCGGCGGGGCCGTCGGCCACCGGGGAGGCGATGGTGGGGTCGTCCGAGGCCCCGGGGAACTCGGACTCACCGGCGGGGAAGTACTCCGGCTCGAAGTCGTCGAACCGGTCGGACCTGCGGCCGCGTCGGGGACCGCCCTTGGGGCGGATACGGGAGAAGGATTCGCTGTCGGCAAAGCGCTCGCGCACTGCGGGGGCTCCTTGAGGAGTGTCCCACCGGGTGCGCCGGTACGAGGCGTTTCAGCCGGTGGGCAGATGACGGACGAGGAAGGCGTATGGCGCGCACACGAGGGCGCGCCGCGACACGGCGGCAACCATCCGGACACACCTCCTCGACGTCAGGTCCTCGCACGGTCTCGGCGAGAACGTGACCACCATAGCCGTTCCCTCCTCCACCGCAAGCGAATTGTTTCCGCCGCTTCCCAACCCGGGCACCCCGCCGCACCAGCCGCCTTGACGGCCCGTCCGACCGACTGCGATCTTGGCGACCGGGCCGACACACGGGCCCGACACGGACATCGACAGACACACCTACAGACATCTGACGGGGGATATCCATGAGCAGGACGGAGCCCGCACGGGCCACCGCCGACACCACGCGTCGGCGCGCACTCCTGACCGGGGCGGTGGCCGGACTCGCCGGAGCGGCCGTCGCCGCCGGCAGTCAGCCCGCCTCGGCTGCCTCGGCCGCGACGGCCGCCGCCGGCGGCACGGACTGGTTCGACGTACGCGCGTACGGCGCGGTCGGCGACGGCGCCCACGACGACACCGCCGCCGTCCAGGGAGCGCTCGACGCGGCGGCCGCCGCCGGGGGCGGCGTCGTCTACTTCCCGGCCGGCAAGTACCTGGTCGTCCCGACCGCCGGCGCCCCGGCGCTGCGCGTCGGCGGCAACGACATCCGGCTGATCGGTGCCGGCAGCAGGGCCTCGATGCTGGTCAAGGGCGGGAACGGCATCCTGCTGCGGATGTCCGGCGCGGGCGCCGACGCCAGCGGCGCGACCCACCGCCGCTACTGCTCCGTCGAGAACCTCGGCTTCAACGGCAACCGCCGCACCGGTCTCGTCCTGGAGCTCTACTACAACGACAACACCGTCATCCGCGACGTCTACATCACCAGCAACGACGACCTGTGCATCGACGCGGTCGAGTTCTGGGACTCCCGGATCCACAACCTGGTCGTCGAGTCCAGCAGCGGCCCGGCCGGCAGCACCTCCCAGCCCAACGTCTGGCTGCGCAACTCCTCCGCCACCTCCGGCTGGGGCTACAGCACGGACAACGTCAACCAGGTGCACTTCACGGGCTGCCGGTTCGAGGCCTTCGGCACCGGTGCGCTCTGGATCACCCAGGGCACGGCCGGGACCAACAACCCGAACGGGATCCACCTCACGGACTGCAAGTTCGAGACCTCGCAGATGATGGGCGGCCCGCACCTCAGGGTCGACGCGTCCTGCAAGCACGTCCACGCGCGGGACATCTACGCCTACGCCGGGAACTTCGCGGCCGGCTACAGCACGCCCCAGAACATCATCGCGTGGGCCGCCATCGCCTCCACCCTGGAGAACGTCCTCGTCGCCAACGGGGCCGTCGCCACGGTCAACTCCGGCATCGACCTCTACGCCGGGCCCGGCACCGTGGCCGTGCTGCGCGACGTGGTCGGCCTCTACGGGACCAAGCCCACCGGCCACCACGTCTACTACGAGGCCTCCAGCGCCGGGGACTTCCGCGTCGAGAACACCTACGCCAACACCGGCAGCCAGGCCGGCGGGGCCGTCCCCACGCGGCACGCGCCCAATCCCCCGATCCGTCAGGTCTCCGGCCCGGTGAGCGACAGCTCCTTCACCCGGCCCCCGGCCGACGGCACCCTCGCCGTGGACAAGGACAACCGGCGGCTCTACGTCCGGGTCAACGGCACCTGGCAGTGGACCCAGCTGAACGGCTGACCCGCTGAGCCGGTGACCGGCGCCGGGCCTGGCGCCGGTCACCGGCTCAAGGCCGCCTGGACCGCCCGGACGGCACGGACGCGGCCAGCGGCCCCGGCCCTCGTCCCGGCCCCGGGCGGCGCAGCTCGGCGTAGACCGCCCAGACCACCGAGACGGCGGGGACCGCGACCACGGCGCCGATGACCCCCGCCGCGATGCTGCCCGCGAGCACCGACACGGCGACCACCACCGGGTGCAGGCTGACCGCCCGGCTCATCACCAAGGGGTGCAGCAGATGGCCCTCGATCTGGCCGATCACCACGATCAGCAGCAGCACGACGACCGCGATCACCGGCCCCCGGGCGGCCAGCGCCACCACGGCGGCGGCCAGCATCGCGATCGGTGAGCCGACCAGCGGCACGAAGGACGCGCAGAACTCCAGCACGGTCAGCGGCACGGCCAGCGGCACCCCCAGGAAGTACAGGGCGATGCCGACCATGACCGCGTTGGTCGCGGCGACGACGAAGATGCCCCGGGTGTAGCCGGCGAAGGTCCGCCAGGCCGCCCGGCCGCCCCGGTCGAGGTGGTCCCCGGCGGCGGACGGCAGCTGAGCGGCGACCCAGCGCCACAGCCGTTCGCCGGAGTGCAGGAAGAACACCGACATGAAGAGCGCGAGCGCGGCGCCGGTCCCGACCTCGACCAGCCGCCCGGCGCCGCTGAGGGCCGTACTGATCAGCGTCGAACGGTGCTCGGAGACGAAGTCGCCGACCTTGCGCTGGAGGTCCTCGAAGGTCGTGGGTTCGAGGTGGAACGGCGCGCCCTCCAGCAGCTTCTCCAGGCGGTCCAGGCCGCCCTGGAACTCCCGGCTCAGCCGGTCCAGGTCGTTCGCCACGGTCTCGCCGATCAGCGCGAGCAGGCCGGCCGGCACCAGGATCGCGATCGCCAGGCCGATCAGCACGGCGAGCGGGCGGGGGACGGCCCGGCCGGCCAGATCGACCAGCGGCCGGACCACCGAGGTGATCACCATGGCGAGGAAGGCGGCCAGCGTGATCAGGTGGAACCGCCCCAGCACCGTCAGCACCAGGTACCCGGCCACCGCGACGGCGACCAGCCGCCAGGCGTAGTCGGAGAGCCGGCGCAGCACGGGGCCGGCACCGGGCGCCGGGCGGGCCGGGCGCCGGGGGCCGGGCCGCCTCACCGGCATGCCGCGTACCGTCCCCCGGAACCGGGGTACGGCGGGACGCCGGGCGCGGGGAACCGAGCGGGACTGCTGGGGTACGAGAGCGGCATGAACCCTGGATAGCGGGTGCAGCGGCCCACCGGTGTGTTCCCGCGCCGACGGGCACCCACCCGGCCGATCCTCCGTCGACCGGTGCCGGGGCTCCCACGGCTCCGGTAGCGTGGCGCCATGATCACCGGTGACTCCCTGGCCACCCGTCTGCGCGCGCTGGCCGCCCGCGTCCCGTTCGACCTCGCCGTCCGCCCCGGCCTCGACGGCGCCCCCGGGGTGCCGCTACCGGTGCCGCCCGCCGAGGGCGAACTCCTGCGCCACCTGGGCGGCTTCTCCGTGCCGCCGGTGGAGGTCCACCTGACGGCACATCCGCGTCGGAACGCTCCCGCGCTGCCCGACCTGGGGCATGTGGTGTCGGACGACGGCGGCGGCGGGCTGACCTGGGTGGACGTCGCCTCCGACGGGAGCTGGGGCCAGGTGCTCATGCAGTACCGGGAGGGCGGTCTGTACGTCCAGGCCGACTCGCTCGCCGCCTGGCTCGACCGGCTGGTCAGCACGGCCGAGGAGCTCGCCGACGAGGTCGACTTCGAGGACGGCGTCCAGCCCTACGCGGACGAGTTCTGGGACGCCCTCCACCCCGACGGCCCCGACCTCGCCCTGCACCCCGCGCCCGCACTGCACACTGACAACACCGACGACCCGGTGCTCGCCGCCCTGGCGCGGAGCGTCCCCGACAGCGCCGTGCTCGCCGACCTGCGCGGAGCCGCCCCGGGCAGCCGCGCCCGGTTCGACCGCGTCTGCGGCCCGTACCGGCTCCGGCGCGCGGCCGACGCTCCGGTGTTCGCCGCCGTCCCCTGGGACTGGGAGCACGACCGGCCGCGCTGAGCGGTGCCGGACGGTCAGCGCGCCCACAGAGACCCGGCGGGCCGGCCCGCCGTCGGGCCCGACATGACGGGGCGGAAGGTCCGCCGGTAGGTGTCGGGCGGGACGCCGACGCTGCGGTGGAAGTGGCGGCGCAGGGTGGTGGCGGTGCCCATGCCGGTGGCCGTGGCGATGGTGTCGACGGTGGCGTCGGTGGTCTCCAGCAGCTCCTGGGCGTGGCGGATGCGCTGGGTGTGGAGCCACTGCAGCGGCGTGGTGCCGGTGAGGTGCTTGAAGTGCCGGCCGAGGTGCCGTGAGCTCATCCGGGCCTGGCGGGCGAGGTCCTCGACGGTGAGCGGCTGGTCCAGCCGCTTCAGCGCCCAGGGGAAGAGCTCCCCCAGGGGGTGGTTGCCCGGGTCGGGCAGCGGGGTGGCGATGAACTGGGCCTGGCCGCCGTCCCGGTGCGGTGGGACGACCAGGCGGCGGGCGATCCGGTTGGCGTTGGCCGAGCCGTGGTCGAGGCGGACCAGGTGCAGGCAGAGGTCCATGGCGGCGGCCTTGCCCGCGGAGGTGAGGACGTCGCCGTTGTCGACGTAGAGGACGTCCGGATCGACGGTGGCGGCCGGGTGGCGCCGGGCCAGTTCCCGGGTGTGGGCCCAGTGGGTGGTGGCGCGCCTGCCGTCGAGCAGTCCGGCCGCCCCCAGCACGAAGGCGCCCGTGCAGAGGGAGACGATGCGGGCGCCGACCTCGTGGGCCGCGCGTACCGCGTCCACCAGTTCGGCGGGCGGTTCGACGTCGGTGTCGGCCCAACCGGGGACGATCACGGTGTCGGCGTGCGGGAGGTGGTCGAGCCCGTGGTCGGGCTCCAGGCGGAAGCGGTCGATCTTCACCGGGCCCGGCCCGCAGAGGGAGAAGTCGTACCAGGGGTCCACGAGGTGGGTCAGGTCGGCTCCGAAGATCTCGACGGCCACGGACAGTTCGTAGTGGAGCATGCCGTCGGTGACGGCCAGTGCGACCCTGTGCATGTCCGAAAGTGTACGCGCCATGTCGTTTCCGACACTCGTGCGGGATGCCACCGGACGGACAGGATAGGGGTGTCGGACCGCAGCGGATCAAGACCGCGGCGGACGGTCGAGTACGAGGAGCAGTTCCCATGGGGGCAGGCCAGCTGGTGGCGGTGTTCGGCGCTTACGGTCACACCGGGCGGTTCGTGGTCGCGGAGCTGGCCGCGCGCGGGTTCGTCCCGGTGCCGTCCGGGCGCAACGCGCAGGCGCTGGAAGAGCTGGCCGGGGAGCACGGGCTGCAGGCCCGGGTGGCGTCGGTGGACGATGCCGCCTCGCTGGACCGCGCCCTGGCGGGCACGGTGGCGGTCATCAACTGCGCCGGCCCCTTCGCCTCGACCACCGGCCCCGTGATCGAGGCCGCGCTGCGCGCCGGGATCCCGTACCTGGACGTGGCGGCCGAGCTGGAGGCCAACCTCGACACCTTCGAGCACTACCGCGACCGGGCCCGGGAGGCGGGAGCGGTGATCGTCCCGGCCATGGCCTTCTTCGGCGGCCTCGGCGACCTGCTGGCCACCGCGGCGATGGACGACTGGACCTCGGCCGAGGAGGCGCACATCGCCTACGCGCTCAGCAACTGGCACCCCACCGAGGGCACCCGGCTGTCGGGCGCGGTCTCCCGCGAGCGGCGCGGCGACGTCCGGCTGCGCTACAGCGGCGGGCAGTGGGAGCGGCGCACCGATGCCGCGCCCACCCTGGAGTGGGACTTCCCCGAGCCCGTCGGACGCCGTCCGGTGATCGGGGAGTTCACGATGGCGGACGTCGTGACCGTCCCCCAGCACCTGTCCATCTCCGACGTGACCACCTACATGAACACCGACGCGGTCCGCGACGTCGTCGCCGCGCACACCCCGGCCCCGGCCGCCGCCGACGGGAGCGGGCGCTCGGAGCAGACCTTCCTCGTCGACGTCGTCGTCCGCTCGGGCGGGGCCGAGCGCCGCGCCACGGCCAGTGGCCAGGACATCTACGCCGTCACCGCGCCCCTGGTCGTCGAGGCCCTCGACCGCGTCCTGACCGGCCGCACCAGGGTCACCGGCGTCGCCTCCGCCGGCGAGATCTTCGACGCCCCCGACTTCCTGCGCGCGCTCGCCCCCCACATCACGCTCGACCTGCACCCGCAGACGGCCAACGCCTGACCGGGGCCCTTCCTCAGGCTCAGGCTCCGGCGGCCCGGTCGAGTTCGACGGCCGGAAAGGGCGTCCGCTTGCTCTCCGACAGCAGCCGGCGGTGGAACCCGTCCAGGACGGCGGCGGCCCGGGCATGACGTTCGACCACCGCCGCGAGCTCGGGCGGGACGCCGGCGGGCCTGCGCCCTTCGATCCACTCCCGGAGGAACACGTCCGGATCCGCGCCCTCCTGGAGGCGGTCGACGAGGTGGTGGCGGATCAGATGGCTCGCGGTGTAGTGGCGGTCGTAGGCGCGATGGTCGGAGAGGAACCGCTCCTCGACCGCCGACAGCTCGAAGCCCGAGCTCAGGGCCAACCCGAAGTCCGTGAAGTAGATCCTCCGGCCGTCGGTCAGGAGGTTGCGGAAATGGGCGTCGAAGTGCACGAGTCCCTGGGAGCTCATGAACGCCGCACCTCGCGCCAGTTCCTCCGCCGCCCACGCGTACGGGGAGCCGCCGTCGGGTCTCGTGGCCTCCCGGCGCTCGTGGAGCCACCCGCCGAGCGTCTGCGGCACGTGCTCCAGGAAGAGCACCAGGCTGTGGGAGGAGCGGCCGATGGCCTCCAGCCGCGCGCGCACGGCCGGCGAGCCGTCCCAGTGCGCGACCGCTCCGTCGATGCTCCCGAAGGCGTCCAGGAACCCCTCGGGAGCGGAGTCGGGGAGCACACGCCAGTGGTACATCAGGGGGAAGCCCGCGAACTCCCCGGTCAGGACCCAGTGGGTGGTCATGGTGTGGGCGGCCAGCTCCCGCCAGGCGCCGAAGCCGGCCGAGCCCACTCCGTACTGGTAGAACATCGGCAGGCCGAAGAGGTTCGCCGTCGACCGCACGTTCTCCGGCCGGGTCTCGACGTCCGTCAGCGGCACCCTCTTGACGAAGACCCGCACCCCGTCGAGGTCCAGTTCCGCGGACCTACCGCCGATGCCGGTCCCGACGTCGGACGCTGACGCCACGACCGCGCCGAGCCGCCGGTCGCTCAGCAGGGAGAGGCGGGTGGCCGCGCTCCCGTAGGCGGCGAGCCGCGCGGCGTGCGTGGAGTCGGGGTGGTGCATCAACGGCTCCTCGATGCCCGGACCGGGGCGTCAGTGACGGCACGAACGCGCTCGACTCTATCCACCGAGGTCAAGCCCGTTCAGGCGGAGCAGCGCGGAGGAGCCGGGTCACGTCGCCGTGACCCGGCTCCTCATTGAACCGCTCGCACAGGGGGCGCCGGTTACAGGAAGCGCCAGAGGTGGTCGCTCGTGCCGTTGTCGTCCCAGAGGACGATCTGGGCGCCCGCGGTGGTGGAGGCCCCGGAGACCCCGAGGACGCGGCCACTGACGGACTGGATGCGGAAGGTGTCGCCGCCGCCGTGCCGCAGGCGCCACCGGTGGTCCGCGGCGCCGTTGTCGGCCCACTGGACGATCCTGGCGCCGTTGGCCGTGCCGCCGCCCTCCACGCCGAGGACCTTGCCGCTGTTGGAGTTCTTGAGCCGCAGGTAGCCCCCCGAGTCGACCACCGCCGTCCACAGGTGGTCCGCGGTGCCGTTGTCGCCCCACTGGACCACCAGTCCGCCGTCGGCGGTCGACATGTTCTGCACGCCGAGCAGGAGCCCACTGCCCACGTTCTGGATGCGCCGGGTGCCCGTCGGGACGAACCACCACCGGCTGGTCGCCGAGCTGGTGTCCGGGGCCTGCACGGCGAGGGCGCCCTGGGAGGTGGCGGCGCCGGCGATGCCGAGCAGCTTGCCGCTGTTGGCGTTGCGCAGGCCGTGCGAGCCGTCGGCCGTCTCGACGACGGTCCACCGGTGGTCGGCGGTGCCGTTGTCCGACCACTGGACCACGGAGGCGTTGTCGGCGGTGGACATGTTCTGCACGCCCAGGACCTTGCCGCTGTTGGCGTTGCGCAGCCGCAGCGCGGTGCCGTCGGCCACCAGCCCCCAGTCGTGGTCGGTGGTGCCGCTGTCGCCCCACTGGAGGGCCGGCGCACCGTCCGCGGTGGACATGTTCTGCACGCCGAGCACCAGCCCGCTGCCCGCGTTGACCAGGCGGAATCCGGTGCCTCCGGTGCTTCCCGTGCTCCCGGTGCTCCAGTAGACGGTGTAGTTGAAGCCCTGCGCGTCGTGGAACGGGCCGAGGTTCACGGACGAGCCGTTGGCGGTCGCGGTGAAGGCGAGGCCGGTGGTGCCGGTCCGGGTGATCGACGCCGGGTCGAGGGTCGGGAGGGCGTTGAGCGCGGTGCTGCCGTAGTTGCCGCACAGGACGGCCGGGCCGTAGGTGACCGCGGCGACGCCCGGGTTGTCGTTGGCGGCCCGGAGCGCGACCCGCATGGGCAGCTTGACGGTCACCGTGTCGCCGGAGGCCCAGGCGCGGGTGACGGTGGCGTAGGTGCCGGGCGTGGTGGCGATGTTCTGCACCGTGCCGTTGACGCTCACGGTGGCGTCGGAGGTCCAGGCCGGGATGCGGATGCGCATCGACCAGGTGTCACCGGTGCTGCCGGTGACCTTGAGCGTGGTGGTGTCCTCCGCGGGGTACGCGGTGGACTGGGTGATCGTGAGGCCGCGCTCGGCCCAGGTGAGGACCGTGGGCACGAACAGGTTCACGATGAGCGTGGTGCCGTCGCGGAAGTAGGCGGAGTCCGCCAGTTTGGTGTTGGACTCCACTCCGGTGCCCTGGCAGCACCAGAAGGAGTCGTAGTCGGTGCTCCAGGTGCCGCCGCCCCAGGCCGGGCCCACGCCGCGCCGGCCGCCGGGCTTGAGCGGGGTGAAGTAGGTGACGTGCCCGTGGGCGTCGGCCGGGTTCTGCGCGCCGATCACGTGGTTGAGCAGGGTGCGCTCGTAGAAGTCGAAGTACTCGACCCGCCCGGGGTCCAACTGCCACAGCTCGCGGGTGAGTTTGAGCATGTTGTACGAGTTGCAGAGCTCGCAGGTGTCGTTGGTGAGCTGGGAGGCTATCGCGTCGGGGGCGCGGAAGTGCTCGGCCTGGCTGTTCCCGCCGATGGCGTAGCTGTGCTTGGTGGTGCAGATCGTCCACGCCGAGGTGGCGATGTCGCGGTAGCGCGTCGTCCCGGTGGCCCGGTACTCGCGGACGGCGCCGATCCACTTGGGGACCTGGGTGTTGGCGTGCAGGCCGTTCAGCTGGTCCCGGCCGGCCGCCAGCGGGTCGAACACGGCGGCGTGGTCGAAGCGTTGGGCGACCGTCAGCCAGCGCGCGTCCCCGGTCCGCAGGTGGAGGTCGGCCAGCACGTCGTTCATGCCGCCGAACTCGGTGCCCATCAGCGCCTGCATCTGGCCCTGGGAGAGCCGGCCGGTGCGCTGGTCGACCCAGCCGGCCAGGGCCAGGAGGACGTCCCGGGCCTGGGTGCTGCCCAGCAGGCGCCAGACGTCGAGCAGGCCGACCATGGTCTTGTGGACGGCGTAGTAGGGGACGTTGCCGTTGTTGAGCGTGCCGGACTCCAACTGGGCGAAGTCCGACTCGGGGAAGCCCGAGAGGTAGCCGGCGGAGAATCCCGCCGCGCCGTTGTTGGCCTGGCACTTGGCCAGCTCGGCCACCATGCGGACGGCCTTGTCGCGGCAGGTGGTGTCCCCCACCGCCAGGTAGGACTGGGCCCACGCGCTGAGGAAGTGCCCCTGCACATGGGTGCGGAAGGGGAACGACGGGGCGTCCCAACCGCCGTTCGCCGCTGCGGCGTTGGTGGACAGCCGGTGGTTCGCGCGGAAGTTGTAGAGCAGACGGTCGACGTCGACGAAGCGCAGATAGGCCAGGGTGCGGTTCTGGTTGTCGAGCCAACGGCCGGCGGTGAGTCTGACCTGGCCGAGGTCGAACGGCAGCGCCGAGACCCCGACGGGGGCCGCTTCGGCGTCCGTCGGGGCGAGAGCGAGGCCGGCGGCCGGCGTGAGGGCCAGCATGCCGGTGGCCTTGAGCAGGTTGCGGCGGCTCAGCGGATGAGGCAGCATCGCGAAACCTTGTTCCTTCCGGGTGGGGGAGGAGGTCGGGCCCCTGAATTGTTAGCGCTAACAAAATTGGTCGAAGCGGAGCGGCTCTCCGATCGACGAGGAAGTCCTGAGGCAGGGGCCCGGTCGGTGGGGTGGGCGGCACATGGTGGTGCGGGTGGCGAGGCGTCGGAAGTCGGCCGAGGGCGCGGGGGTTGCGAAGTCCGACCATGGACGGGTGCCACGTTTATAGCCCTGGTTTCCGGACCGTGTCCAGGGGTTCGACAAGCCGCCGACACGCCCGTCCGTACGTCTTGACGCCGTGTCAGCGGATGGCGATAGTGAGTGGCGTTTGACGTGAGCCGCTCACCTCTCGCAGGGACCACACCTTGGTCAGGCGGTCGCTCCGGGTGGGCCTGCCTCGGCCAGGGCGGCGTGGGTCGCTGTCTTGAGGAACGGCACGATGGTGGCCAGGGCCGCGACAGCGAAGAGCGCGAAGGCGGTACGCATTCCCAGCCATTGGGCGAGGACACCGACGAGGGCGGCTCCCAGGGGCATGGCACCCCAGCTGAACAGGCGTGCGGCGGCGTTGTAGCGGCCGAGCATGCCGGGGTGGATGAGGCGTTGGCTGATGGTGCGGGAGTTGACGGTCCACAGGACGCCACCCATGCCGCCGAGGAAGGCGCCCGTGCCGACGATCCACAGGCTGGTGGTGAACACGGGTGCGGCAACCATGGCCGCGGTGCCGACGAGGTCCGCGAACATCGACCAGCGGCGGCCCAGCAGGCGGTTGATGGTGGTGACGGTGAGTGCGCCGACCAGGCCACCGGCGCCGAGCGCGCTGAGCAGGATGCCGTACTGGCCGGGCTCCAGATCCATCAGTTGGGTGGCGACCAGGGGGATGAGCGCGAGCCAGGCACCCCAACAGGCGCACAGAACGGTCAGGGCGAGCGCCATCAGGCGGAGCAGGGGCTGATGCCACAGGCCGCGGACTCCTTCGGCGATGCTCTGGTTGACCGAGCCGGACGGGGCCGTGGTCTCAGCCGTGGGCTGGAAGCGGCCCACGAGGAAGGCCAGGATCAGCGTGCCGAGCAGGTAGCCCGCACCGACCCAGCCCAGCGCCACGCCGGCACCGGCGGCGATGAGGAGCCCGCCCACGAATGGGCCGCAGAACTCGTTGCACACGGTTTCCGCTCCCGCCAGCCAGGCATTGGCTCGTTCATGGCCCGCCGGAGCGACAGCGGACGGGACGAGCGTGGCCGCTGAGGTCAGCGCGACCACCTCGGCAACACCGAGCGCGAGGCCCGCGACACAGAGCGCGGGGATGGTGACGGCATTGTCGGCGACCAGGGCGAGCAGCACCAGGACGACCAGCATGCGGGCACCGTCGGCCAACCACAGGAGTTTGCGCCGGTCGAAACGGTCCACCAGAACGCCGACGTGCAGGGCGATGAGGAGCCAAGGGAGTGTGAGAGCGAGCCCGACGCCGGCCACCTGAGCCGGAGAGTCGGTCAGGCGGGCCGCCATGAGCGGAAGCACGACCTTGGTCACCCCATCGGCCAGGTTCGTTATCGCGGTGAACCCCACCAACACCGCGGTATTGCGGCCACTGCGATCGGCCGACGTCGACCGGTCCGGCTCACCGGTCACGCCGACGGGGGCGGCCTCTTCCGAGTCGGGCAGACCTTCCACAACTAACCTCCTAAAGGCTCTGGGTGGTCAGTATGCATGAATGGATGCCAGGGGCGCCACCTGGCCTTATAACTGGTAAAGTTCTTTTACAGGTTGACCATTCTCGCGAACCTGGAAGGCGACTCGCCATGATCGAACCCTCACCCGCCGCCCAGCTCATCGAGGCGTTCATCAACACCGTCGACCTCGAGGACGGCCAGGACGACGTCGCGACCCCGACCGAACTCGCCCGCTGGCTGGCCGACCATCACCTGGCGGGCGACCCGCCACACCTCACCGCCGGGCAACAGCGCGCATTCCTCGACCTGCGGGCCGGATTCCGGGAGGCCCTGGACCCCGACAGTCCCGTATCGCCGCACCACTTGGCAGCAGCCGACGCCATCCTGGCCGAGGTTCCCCTCCTGGCCACCCTGAAACAGCCACTCGTCCCGTCCTCCGCACAGACCCCGGCCCAGACGGCCATGGCGCAGCTGGCCATCGCCTGGACGACCCTCGTCCTCACCGGCCAGATTCACCGGCTCAAGAGATGCGCCGAGCACACCTGCCGCGGCGCCTTCTGGGACTCGTCCAAGAACCACAGTCGCCGCTGGTGCTCGATGCGGCTCTGTGGCAACCGGACCAAAGCCCGTCGCTACGCCGCCCGCCAACGCCACTGATCGCCACGATCCGTGCGAGCTGCGGACGAGGAAGCCGGCGAGACGAGTCGACGGAC
Source organism: Kitasatospora misakiensis (assembly GCF_042656005.1). NCBI lineage: Bacteria > Bacillati > Actinomycetota > Actinomycetes > Kitasatosporales > Streptomycetaceae > Kitasatospora > Kitasatospora misakiensis. The sequence goes on from NZ_JBHSOF010000041.1 coordinate 15,254, forward strand.
AGAACCTCGATCATCCCGTTCGGCCGCCGGGTCCGGCTCCCCCGCTCAGCGGAGTTGCTCGGCCAGTCCGACGATGACGCCCTCCGGGCCGCGGACGTAGCAGAGCAGGTAGCTGTCCTCGAACCGGGCGATCCCGCCGACGAGTTCGGCGCCGTACGGGCGCAGCCGGGCCACGGTGTCCTCAAGGTCGTCGACGGCGAACATGACGCGGTGCGTGCCCAGGACGTTGTGCGGCCGGTCGCGCGGCCCGTCGGCGGTCGCCACGGGGCTGCGGTACCGCGCCAGTTCGAGCCGGCTGTGACCGTCCGGGGTCCGGAGCATCGCGATGTCGCAGTGGACGCCGTCGAGCCCGGTGCACCGGTCGGCGAAGGGACCCTCGACCTCTCCCCTGCCCTCCAGCTCCATACCGAGCTCCACGAAGAACGCGACGGCGGCGTCCAGGTCCTCGACGACGATGCCGACGTTGTCCATCCGCTGAATCGCCATGCCGGTCTCTCCCTCATCCTGGTGCGGTCGTTCATCCTGTCAGTCGATGCGGGCCACCCGGGCCGCCGCCACGGCGACCAGCAGGCCCAGACCGACACAGACCGCGCAGACGAGGAACATCGTCCGGTAGCCGGCGGCCTGGGCGACCAGCCCGAGCGAGCCGCTGCCGGCGGCGAGGCCCACGGTGAAGCAGGCGCCGAAGGTCGACAGCGCCGTGGCGCGCCGGCGTTCACTGACCGAGCGCACCACGAACAGCCCCAGCATCGGGTAGATCTGCCACATTCCCACCCCGATGAGCACACCGCCGACCACGCCCGGGCCGAGGCCGTCCGACACCCCGAGGAGCGCGACCCCCAGGGCCTCGACGAGGAAGAGGCCCGCGAGCTCCACCGGCCGCGTGGCCTCCCACCGTATCCAGCTGCCCGCCACCCGCAACAGCACCACGGTCAGGGAGTACGCGGTGACCACGACCGCTCCCCCGGCGATGCCGAGGGCGTCGAACTTGGCGACCGCGAAGCTGGAGACGGCCGCGAAGCCGAACGCGGTGAAGATCAGCGCGACGCTGGGCAGCACGACGCCGAGCAGCGCCCGGTCCTGCTCGACGTCGGCCCGCTCCGAGGTCGAGGAGAGCCGCACCTCGGGAACGTACAGGGCGATGGGGATGACGAGCAGGGCGATCAGTCCGGAGACCACGAAGGTGGTCGCCGTGCCCACCAGGTGCTCGATCAGGGAGCCCAGCGGCGCGCCCAGGCCGATGGCCACGTAGTTGACGGTGCCGCCGAGCCCCAGCGCCCAGCCCTGCCGGTCCTTGGCCACCAGTTGCACCGGCCAGACCCCGACCGCGGCCAGCATCGCACCCATGCCGACGCCCAGCAGCATCCGCAGGCCGATGAGTTCGGTGATCGAGCCGGCGAGCGGGTAGCAGACCGTGGCGAGCACGGTCAGCACCGCGCCGCCGATGGTCAGGGCCCGGGTGCCGAGGCGGTTCATCAGCGTGCCCGACACCGGTCGGGACAGCAGCGCGGTCAACGCGTAGCCGCTGATGACCGCGCCGACCTCGGCCGGGCCGCCGTGCAGCCGGCCGGTGACGTGGCCGGGCAGGATCGGGATGGTCAGGGCGAACGGCAGATAGCCGAGCCCGTTGGCCAGCGCGATCAGCAGCGCGTACCGGACGGCTCGCTTGTCGGTGGTGGTCTCGATCTCGGGCTCTAACTCGGTTCGCACAGATTCACTCCCTCATGTCCGGGATTGAGCCTAAGCGGGAACACGCGTACGGAGCTTGTGATCGTCCCCACTGGCCGCCGGCGACGCCGGCGCGGTTGCTGCGGCCGCTCCTGCGCCCGCCCGGGCAGCGGCGCGGCGGGCAGGCGGGCGGGTGGCGATCGATACCGAAAAGTTGCGCCCGGGGTGTGACAGAACCGGCGGTGTTGGCGCTGAGGGACGTGTGAGGGCCACGGCCGGTCGATCTGACCGGTCAGTCCACCAATGTCCTCATCTCCCACAGCGAACGGTAGTCATGCACGCTTCCCGCTCCACCCGCGCCGTTTTCACGGCAGCAGCCGTCGGCCTCCTGAGCCTCTCCGCGGCGCCCTCGGCGTTCGCCACGGCCGGCATCTACACTGTCCCGGTCCACCAGGACCTTCCCGTCACGGCGGCCGGCTTCGGCGAGCACGAGGCGAAGTGCGGGTCGATCGGCCCCGGCCAGGACGGCTGGCACTTCGTCCTCCCGGGCAACTCGACGGACTTCGTCAAGCTCACGGTCGCCTTCGACAACGGTGCGCCGCAGGTGGTCACCGCGTTCGGGCCGCCCACCACCAAGCACGCCTACGTCGCGTCGGCCCCGGGCGCCAAGCTGACCTCGGCCAGCGCCGAGGTCCAGGGCGGCGAGGTGAAGTGGTTCAACCTCTCGCACACCTGCCCGGCGGTGAACGCCACGCCGAGCTCGACGCCGTCCGCGCCCACCTCGACGCCGTCGTCCACGCCGTCCACCCCGGCTCCGTCGACCTCCGCCACGCCGTCGAACCCGACCTCGCCGGCCGGCAGCACCTCGCCGAGTGCCACCGCCTCCGTGTCCATATCGGCGTCGGCCACGTCCAAGGCCTCCAGCAGTGCCTCGGCGACCGCCGGCGCCTCGGCCGGTTCGACCGCTTCGGCCGGTGCGACGGTCGGTGCGGCTGCCGGGGGTTCGCCCTCGCCCTCCGCCTCCGCGGCGGCGAGCGGTGGGGCCAGCCTGGCCTCGACCGGGGCGAACGTCGGCATGACGCTGGCCGCCGCCCTCGGCCTGCTCGGGGCGGGCACCGTCCTGGTCATGCGCCGCCGCAAGGCCCGCCAGCACTGACCTGACCTGACGGCCTCCGGTCCGACGACGGCAGGGCGAGCCACCCGGCTCGCCCTGCCGTCGTTGCGTACGCCGGCGGGCGCGGAAACGCCGGCGGGCGCCCGTCCGGCCCGTACACCCGTCCGCTCCGTCAGACGTCCCGGCGCCGGACGGCCGTCGTCGCGAGGAGCACGGAGCCCAGCACCCAGCCCGCGTAGGCGAGCCACGACCCCGCGACCGTCGCCGGGTAGGGCGGGAGCAGTTGGTGCGTCAGGTCCGCCTCGGCCAGGCGCCGCCACGCGGTGAAGGGCATGGCGTGCGCGATCGCTGCCGACCAGGGCCGGTTCTCGTTGAAGGAGGCGGGCAGGAGGAAGAGCACCAGCACCGCGCTGACCACGCTCGCCGCCGCGTGCCGGATCAGCGTCCCCAGCCCGAAGCCGATCAGCGCGCACACCGGCGCCAGCAGCGCGGCGCCGGCGACAGCGCGCAGCACGCCGGGTTCGGCGAGCGACACCCCGGCGTGGCGCAGGCCAAGCAGCGTCTGGGCGGCCCAGAAGGAGACGCCGGAGGCGAGCGTGCCGACGCCGAGCATGGCCGCCGCCAGCACGCCGGCCTTGGCGAGCAGGACCGCCCGGCGGTCCGGGACGGCGGCGAAGGTGGTGCGGATCATCCCGCTCGAGTACTCGCCGACGACCACCGCGGCGCCGACCCCGGCGGCGAGGAGCATGAGGAGGTCGGCGGCCAGGCCGGTGAAGGAGACGTTCACTGCCGTCCCGACGACCCCGGAGCCGGGCGGCGGGCCCGCGGGCTCGGTGTGCTGGTAGGTGTAGCGCGCGGCGTTGAGGTTGACGCCGATGAGGACGAGCACGCCGATCCCCAGGATCCAGGGCATCGGGCGCAGGGACCAGAACCTGATCCACTCGGCGGCGAGCAGGTCGCGGAAGCGCGGCCTGGGTTCGCCGGCGGTCGGCGCGGGGGCGGTGGTGGGGACGGGGGCAGGAACGGTGGCGGGCAGCGGGGCGGTCATCGCGGTCCTCCGGCGGGGTGGTCGACGCGGTCGGCGGTGAGGGCCATGAACGCTTCCTCCAAGGAGCCGGTCCGGGTGGTCAGTTCGAGCAGCGGGACGCGGTGGTCGAGGGCGAGCGCGCCGATCCGGGCCGCGTCCAGGCCGGTGACGACGAGGGTCCCGGCTCCGTCGCCGGGCCGTACCCCGCCGCCGGCCGCCGTCAGGACGGCCGCCAGGCTCTCGGGTTCGGTGGCACGGACGGTGACGCCCTGTCGGGTGCCGCCCTGCCCCGCGCCGCGCGCGGCGAACTCCGCGACGCTCTCGGCGGCGATCAGCCGGCCGCGACCGATGACCACCAGGCGGTCCGCGGTGTGCTCCATCTCGCTCATCAAGTGACTGGAGACGAACACCGTCCGCCCCTCCGCGGCCAGCTTCCGGAACAGTTCGCGCACCCAGCGCACGCCCTCCGGGTCCAGCCCGTTCAACGGCTCGTCGAAGAGCAGCACCGGCGGATCCCCCAGCAGCGCGGCGGCGATGCCCAGCCGCTGTTTCATGCCGAGCGAGTACCCGCCGATCCGGCGCCCGGCCGCCCCGGTGAGCCCGACCTCCGCCAGCACCTCCTCCACCCGGCCGCGCGGCACGGCGTTGCTCCGGGCGAGGGCCCGCAGGTGGGCGCGGCCGCTGCGGCCCCCGTGCACGTCGCCGGCGTCGAGCAGGGCGCCGACGTGCCGCAGACCGCGCGGCCGGTCCCGGAACCGGAGCCCGCCGACGGTGGCGGCGCCGGCGGTGGGCGCGTCGAGGCCCAGGATCGCCCGCAGGGTGGTGCTCTTCCCGGCTCCGTTCGGGCCGAGGAACCCGGTGACCAGGCCCGGGTGGACGGTGAAGCTGAGGTCGTCGACGGCGGTGGTCCGGCCGTAACGCTTCGTCAGTCGGTGGACTTCGATCATGTGCTCCACACTGCCGCCGAGCGGCCGTCCGGCACATCCGACCAGGGACGACACCCGCACCTGCCCCGCTGTCACCCGTGGTCGTACACCCGTGGTCCGATGCCCCGGCGGGCGACGCCTCGTTACGATCACCGCATGTCCGCGACGCTCCCGCCCCCGCTACTGCTCCCGCCCCGACTCAGGCGGGTGCCCCCCGGTGTCTGGACGGCGCTCGCTTGGTGCCTGTCGCTGCTCGCCCCCTCGCTCGGCGCCGGCGACCTCCCGGACCACCGGACCTCCGCCGCCCTCGATCCGGCCGAACCCGGTGGGCCGGCCGCCCAGCAGGACTGGGCGACCGCCGCGCTCACCACCCCCGTCGCGTTCCTCGCCGCCGCCCTGCTGCGCCGCCGGCCGCGGACGGCCGTCGCCCTGCTGCTCGCCGCCACCGTGGCGCAGACCAAGGCCTGGCGCTGGGAGCTCCAGCTGCCGCCGACCGCGCTGCTCGGGGTGTCCGCCGCCCTCTGCCTGGTCACCGCCGCCGAACCGCGCCGGACCTCGCGCGCCGCACTGGCCCTGGTGCTCGGCGCGCTGACCCTGCATCTGGTCCTCGCCCCCGCGCTCGGCGGCGGCCTGCTGCTCACCGGCACCCGGATCGGCGCCAACGACGCCGGCGTCCTGGTCGCCGTCATCGCCTGGCTGGTGGGCCGCTCGGTCCACCAGTCCCGGGAGCACGCCGAGGCCCTGAGCGCCCGGGCGGCGGCGCAGGCGGTCACCGCCGAACGGCTGCGGATCGCCCGCGAGATGCACGACACCGTGGCGCACAGCATCAGCATCGTCGCCCTCCAGGCGGGCGCGGCCCGCCGGGTCATCGACACCCGGCCGGACCGGGCCCGCGAGGCGCTCGCCGAGATCGAGACCGCCGGCCGGGAGACGCTGGCCGGGCTGCGCCGGATGCTCGGTGCGCTGCGCCGGGCCGACGATTCCGACGGCGCTTCCGACCATGCTTCCGGCGCGGCGACCGCCACCCCGGCCCACCGTCCGCCCGGTCTGGCCGACCTCGACCGGCTGGCCGCCGCGACCACCGCCGCCGGCGTGCGGGTCGACCTCCAGTGGCAGGGCGAACGGCGACCGCTGCCGCCCGAGATCGACCTGGCGGCCTTCCGGATCGTCCAGGAGTCGCTCACCAATGTGGTCCGCCACGCCGCCGTCCCCGCCTGCGAGGTGACCGTCGACCACCGGCGGCCCGCCGAACTCACCCTCGCCATCACCGACCGCGGTCGCGGCCGGGGCACCTCCCCCGCCGGCTACGGACTGACCGGCCTGCGGGAACGGGTCTCCCTGCTGCACGGCGAGTTCACGGCCGCGCCCCGCCCCGACGGCGGCTTCCGCGTCACCGCCCGCCTGCCGCTGACGGGAGAGGCCCGATGACGCCGCCCGTCCGCGTCGTCCTCGCCGACGACCAGCCGCTCGTCCGGGCCGCCCTGGAGATGGTCATCACCGAGGCCGAGGACCTGGAGGTGGTCGGCGAGGCCGGCACCGGCGCCGAAGCGGTCCGCCTCGCGGAGGAACTGCGCCCCGACATCGTGGTGATGGACATCCGGATGCCCGTCCTCGACGGCATCGAGGCCACCCGCCTGGTCACCGCCGGGCCGAGCCCGGCCCGGGTCGTCGTCCTCACCACCTTCGACGAGGACGAGAACGTCTACGCCGCGCTGCGCGCGGGCGCCTCCGGATTCCTCGTCAAGGACATGGCCCTGGACGACATCCTGGCCGCGCTCCGCGTGGTCGCCGCCGGCGACGCTCTCCTCGCCCCGAGCGTCACCCGCCGCCTGATCGCCGAGTTCGCCGCCCGGCCCCTCCCCGCCGCACCAGCCGCTCCGGCTCCCCCGGCCTCGGCCGACCGCCTCGCCGCCATCACCGACCGCGAGCGCGAGATCCTCACCCTGGTCGGCCGCGGCCTCTCCAACACCGAGATCGCTACCGAACTCGTCCTCAGCCCCGCCACCGTCAAGACCTACATCACCCGCCTCCTCACCAAACTCCCCGCCCGCGACCGCGTCCACCTCGTCATCCTCGCCTACGAATCCGGCCTGGCCCCCGCACCCGCCGCCTGAGACCCGTCGGATCGCCGGACTACTCTGTCGGAGCATGAATCCGGACAGCTGGTTGGCGGACGCCCGCACCTCGTACGACACGGTCGCGGTCAGCTACGCGGACCAACTACGCGAGGTCCTGGGCGGCAAGCCGTACCTCCGGGCGGCGCTGGCCCTGTTCGCCGACGCGGTCGCCGACGCCGGCGGCGGGCGAGTGGCGGACGTGGGATGCGGACCGGGCCACGTCACCGCCCACCTGCGGCGCCTGGGCGTCGACGCCTTCGGCATCGACCTCTCCCCCGGGATGGTCGAGGTGGCCAGGGCCGAACACCCCGGGCTCCGCTTCGAGGTGGGCTCCATGACGGCTCTCGACCTCGCCGACGAGTCGACAGCAGGCCTGCTCGCGTTCTGGTCGTTGATCCACATCCCCGATGCCGCGGTCCCGACCGTTCTCTCCGGCTTCCGGCGGGTACTGCGCCCCGGCGCACCGCTGCTGATCGGCTTTCACGTGGGTGACGGCTCGCGGCTGAAGACGGAGGGCTACGGCGGCCACCCGATGCGCATCCACGTCCACCGACGCCAACCGGCCCAGCTGAGCACCTGGCTCCGCGAGGCCGGATTCACGGTCGAACCCGAGATGCTCCTCGACCCCGAGACCAGCACCCCGGGAGCGCTCCTCTTCGCCTACCGTCGTCCGTAGCGGTCACGCCGCTTCGTCGTCCCAGTGAGCGGTCGCGTCGTAGAGTCCGGGACGATGGCCGGCACGCCCGACTTCGACCGGATCGCGGACGGGGACGGGTCAGCGCCGGAGCTGCAGCAGTTGCTGGCTGGTCCAGCCTTCTCCCGTCGGGGTGAACGCGGTGATCCGATCGTTCGCGAGGTCGACGAGGAGCTGCGGGTTGGCCGCCCGGTCTTCGAACAGGAGGACCTGGGGGTGTCCGTCGGCCTCGACGGCGGTGGTCGCGCCGCAGTGCAGCAGGTGGTCCCGGAAGTGGTTCAGCGCTTCGGGTGCATCGGCGGGGCGGAGTGCGAGTACCTGCTGGGTGAGGCCCTGGCCGGTGCCGCCGCCGGTGATCGTCGACTTGATCCAGGTCTCCACGCCGGCCGCGCGCAGTGGGCGCTCGCGCTCTCGTCTCGTTGCCGTGACCAGCCCGGTCAGGCGGCGAGGCCCAGGGCCAGGGTGACCGCGACGGGGGTGAGGTAGAGGAGCGGAAAGGGCACGGTCTTGTACGAGCGGGCCCGCAGGCAGGTGAGCACCGCGCCGAGGAAGTACAGGATCAGACCGACCGCGGCGGCGACGCCGAGGGCCGGGACCGCGAGACCGACCAGCAGACCGGCCGCGCCCGCGAGCTTGGCCAGCGCCAGCGGGCCCCACCACGAGCGCGGGACCCCGTACTCCACCAGCGGCTGGGTCACGAACTCCGCCCGGCGGGCGAGGGAGACCCCGGAGAAACCGACCCACAGGGCACTGACAACAGCGAGGACGACGTAGGCGACAGACATGGCGAAACCCCGGATTCATGTGGAGGAGGAGAGGGAGCAGGACGCATCAGCCGCGCCCCGCCCGTTGCACTTGCTCGGACACTCCACTGACCCGCCGCCCGTCACGGATGTGACAGCACTCCCGAAGAATTTCTCCGCCGGCCCAGCCGGAACCTCAAAACCCGTGGTCACCCCACACGCCGGCCATGACAATCATCCGATGAAAGAAGCTCCCGCCGCGCCCACGCCCACGCCCGAGCCCGTCGTCCTCGGCATCGACGACCTCCGGCCGCTCCCCCGGGCCACGCGGATCGCCCGCACCAGTTGCGACGGCGTCCAGCTCCTGGAGGAGCACCGCGACAGCTTCATCGACGAGCTGTGGCTCGACCACGACCTCGGCGGCGAGGACACCATCATGCCGGTGGTGGCCCTGCTGGAGGAGGCGGCCTTCGCCGGGCGGCCGTTCCGGATCGGCACGGTCTTCGTGCACAGCGCCAACCCCGTCGGCGCCCAAGCCGTTGTCCGGTCACTCACCCGCTGGAGCTACCGCGTCCGGCGAGCCTCGGCGTAGCGAGCCCGACCGCCCGGGCCCGGCGTCCGCTCACGCATCTGCGCGCGCCCCGGGTGCGCCTCCGCGCCCCCTACCGCCGGCGGTCGTGAGCGGACAGGATGGCCGGGCCGTTGCCCCGTACACGGAAGGACGTCGGCCGATGGGATCGCATGAGAAACCGCCGCCGGATCCGGGCAAGGGCGAGGCGCCGCCGGGGAACGCCGACGGGCAGGTGCCGAGGCCCGGTCCGGGCGGCGACGGGAAGCACCGCAAGCCGAAGCAGGACTGACACCGTGGATCTGGTGAAGCGCCGGGCCGCCCTGGACCAGGCCATGGAGGCGCGTGGGGACTGGCCGGAGCGTTCCGGGTGGCTGCGGGAGGCCGTCGCCGAGGTGCCCCGGGACCTGTTCGCGCCGGACCGGCTGTGGCGCTGGGACGGCCGCGCGTACGTGCCCGTCGACCGGCGCTCCGACCCGGAGGGTTGGGCGGACGAGCTGTACGCGGGCCCGGACGAGGCCGCGGTCACCCAGGTGACCGGCGGGCTGCCGTCGTCCAGTCTCTCCGCGCCGGGCGTGGTGGTGGACATGCTGGACTCGCTGAAGCTGGAACCCGGGCACCGGGTCTGGGACATCGGTGGCGGGCAGGGCTGGAACGCGGCCCTCGCCGCCCGGCGGGCCGGCCCCGGGCGGGTGGTGTCCACCGAGATCGACGGCGCACTCGCCGGCTTCGCCCGGGAACGGCTGGCGGCCGCTGGCCTCGACGTCGCGGTGCTCACCGCGGACGCCACGACCACCGGGCCCGGCGGCGGCCCGGTCGACCGGGTGATCGCGACCTACGCCGTCGAGCGGGTGCCGTGGACGTGGGTGGAGGCCTGTCGGCCGGGCGGGCGGATCGTCCACCCGTGGGGCCGACTCGGGCACGTCGCGCTCACCGTCGCCGAGGACGGGTGCTCGGCCACGGGCCGGGTGCAGGGTCTGGGCCGGTTCATGGCGGACCGCACCCGCCCGCTGCCACCGGCGGCCGGGCCGGCCGGGTACACGACGGTGCGCGGCCGGGGCCCGGCCGAGACCGAGCGGATCGTCGACCGCGACCTCGCCCCGCTCGAAGCGGACTGGGACCTGCGCTTCGCCCTGCGGGTCGCGGTGCCGGACGCGCTGATCACCACCGGCCGCGACGAGGACGGCACCAACGCCTGGATCCACGACGGCCACCGGTCGTGGGCGTCCTTCTCCGCCGTCGGGGACGGCACGGCCGCCCTGCACCAGGGCGGTGAACGGCGGATCGGCGACGAGCTCCTGACCGCCTGGGCCCAGTGGGAGCGCCTCGGCCGGCCCGAGCCGTACGACTACGGGATCACCGTCACCCCGCAGCGCCAGTGGGCGTGGTTGAACAGCCCCGACGGCGGCCCCCGGTGGCCGATCCACGAAGCCGGTTGATCAACTGCTCTAGGCTCTCGGGATGGCCGACAAGCTTCTTCGCCTCAGGGTTCTGGGTTCCGCGACGCCGTATCCGAGCGTGGACAACCCGTGTTCCGGCTACCTGGTGTCCGCCGGGGGCACGCATGTGTGGATGGACGCGGGCAGCGGGACGCTGGGGCCGCTGCAGCGCCATGTCCGGCTGGACGAGCTGGCCGCGATCTGGATCTCGCACCTGCACGCCGACCACTGCGCGGACCTGCTCACCGCCTACTACGGCGCCCTGTACGCGGATGTCCGGCTCGCCGCGCCGATCCCGCTGTACGGTCCGCCGGGCATCGGCGACCGGCTGGCGGGCTTCCTCACCAACACGGCCGTCCGCAGCCCGATCGAGTCCGCCTTCGCGGTCACCGAGCTGTACGACGGGCACCAGGTGGAGGTCGGCCCGCTCCGGCTGACCAGCCGGGCGGTGGCGCACGGCATGCCGGCGTTCGCGCTGCGCGTCGAGGCTTCGGGGGGATCGCTGGTCTACTCGGGAGACTCCGCACCGTGCGCCGCCCTGACGCAGTTGGCCGACGGATGCGACGTCCTGCTGTGCGAGGCCGACGGCGCGCAGCCTCCCGCCGAGGGCGAGCCGCTGCATCACACCGCCGAGGACGCCGGTCGGACGGCCGAAGCGGCCCGGGCAGGCCGGTTGATCGTCACCCATGTCGGACGGCTCCTCACGCCGGAGCAGGCGGTGGCCGGCGCCGCCGCGCACTTCGACGGCCCCGTCGACCACGCCGCCCCCGGATCGACCTTCGAGATCGGCCGGGCGACGGGCGCCCTCTGACCCGGGGACGCCGGCTCCGCGCCCCGGGTGCCCGGCCCTGACGGCCGGGCGCTCGGGGCCTTCCGGGCTCCGACGGGTGGGTCAGGACAGGTAGTCCTCCAGGCCGCCGTCGCGTCGGATGTCCAGGGTGACGCAGTGGAAGCCGCCGCCGAGTGCCCGGGAGTGCCGTAGCCGGTGCGGCAGGACGGTGATCCCGGCGTGCTCCAACTGTTTGATCAGGGCGTCCTGGCCGGACTCGACGATCGCCAGGTCCGGGGAGACCATCAGCAGGTTCATACTGATCCAGCTCTCGCTGAGCGCGTTCTCGACCGCGTCGCCGGGGGGCTCAGCCGGGGGGCACCAGAGGATGTCCCAGCCCCGCAGGGGCTCCGGCACGGTGTCCGGGGCGACCTGCTCCGGGTTGAGGAGCACCAGCCCCGGCCGCAGCAGCGCGATGGTGCTGTCGATGTGGGTGTACCCGTAGATGTCGCGCAGCGGGTGCAGCCGCAGCCCGCCGTCGCCGAGCAGGCCGAGGGTGGACTCCAGCCAGCGCAGGCCGAGTTCATTGCCGCTGCGGGAGACCTGGTAGAACACGTCCCGGCCGAGCCGCAGCACGTTCGCGGCGTCGAAGACCGGCTCGGTCTCGCCCAGCAGCGGGAGCCCGTCGGCGTCGAACTCGAAGAGCTCCAGGGCAGGTTGAACCGCAACATCGACCTCTTCGACGAACTGCTGCCGACCACCTGCGCGGGCAACGGCCTGCCGGTGCGCCGTCCGGAGCATTTGGAAACCCAACTCCCGTCGATCACCGACGTGTTAGCCTGCCGCAAAGGGGGTTGGTACGGATGTGGAACCTGTGGGGACGAACGACCCGGACGGCGTGCCTGGTCGTGGCGGGCCTGACACTTGCGGGCTGCAGATCCGACGGATCGGCGCCGGCGGCCGGCAGCACGGTGACCAACAGCGCCTCGGGAAGCGCGAGTGTCACACCGAGTGCCCGGCCGAGCGCCTCGGCGAGTGCCACCACACCGAGCCTGCCGCCGCCGTCCGCGGAGCTGACCGACGCGTACTTCGCGGTCGGCCAGTGCGCGGGCCCGATCATCGGCAAGTCCCAGGGCGGCTCCGGTCCGCCCTACCAGCCCGTCGACTGCGGTGACACCTTCGCGGCGGCCAAGGTCACCAAGCGCAGCGCCACCACCCTGTCCACCGGGGCGCCCGCCGTCGGCGCGCCCCCCGCCGAGGCCGTGTCGGACTGCGAGGACACCACCGACCTGTACCTCGACCTCGAACGGAACCTGTTGCAGGCCACCGGGGCGACCTCGGTCCGCGGCGGGCTGACGGCCTACGCCTGCCTACGCAACCTCAAGGCGCCGCACCCCGGCGATCCGGGCATGGGCGGCGGCCCCAGGATCATCGTCGGCGACTGCGTGTACCGGGCCAAGGTCCCGGTCGGGAAACCCATCACCCGCGAGACCGCCTGCGACGCCACCGGCGCGAAGGCTCCCGAGTACCGGGTGGCGAAGCTGTTCGTCCCCAACATCGCCAAGAACGGCCCGCACGAGAGCTGCCCCGAGACGGCCCCGGAGCAACTCTCGCTGGCCACCACCGGCAAGATCGACCTGTTCGCACAGGTCGCCTGCGGCGAGAAGCTCTGACCCCGCCCGCCCCCTGCCCGGCAGATTGACGCCGGGCGGGTGGCGGTGCCCTCGGCCCCATCGGCCCCCCTCGGCCCCGGGTGTCACCGACTCCCCGAATGCCATGCGAACTGACGTGGCGTCAGGCTAACTTGGCGGGGTGGGAGAGCTGTACGACCGGGTCGCCGCGAGGGTGTCGGACGCGCTGGACGCGGTGGACCGGGGTCCACTGCGCAGTCCCGAGGCGGTGGAGGACGCGTTCACGCTGCTCCGTGCGGCGACGCCGTCCCCCGACCTCCCGGTGGACCTCTGGGCCGTCCGGGCCGTCCTGTGGACCTTCTGGGGGCGGCACGAGGGCGCCGAGGATCCGGACGCGCTGCTGAACTCGCTCGTCGCCTACCAGGCCTTCGGCTATCTGCGGAACCGCCTTCCCCCCGAGGCGCTCCCTCCCCAGCTCCGCGAGCTGTACAGCGCCCACGAGTCCTTCAACGAGGCCCGCTTCGCCCACCTGGCGAGCACGGCCCACGGGCAGGTGCTGGAGCGGCCGGAGACCGGGGAGCCCGAACGGCTGGCGGCGTTGGACCGCGCGCTCGCCTGGTCGGGCCGGGCGCTCGGCCTGCTCCCCCAGGACCACGACGACGTCGACCTCCTGCTGCACGCCCTCTCCCTCGAAAGCGAGCGGTTCCGGCTGACCGCGGATCCGGACGCGCTGGTCGCCGCCGCCGAGCACGCGCGGGCCGCCCACGCCGTGCTGCCCTCGACCCTCCCGGAGCACCTGCCGCCCGGCGTGCCCGACACGGCCCTGCCCGACCTGCGGCGGCTGGTCCTCGCCGTGCTGCTCGACGCGGCCCGGCTGCTCGGTGCGCCCTCGCTCGACGAGGCGGAGCGGCTGGTCGCGGCGGCGGCGCCCGAGGACCTCCCGCCCACGGCGGTGGAGGACCTGCGCGAAGTCCGGCGGATCCGGGAGGAATCCACCGCCTGGGCGGGCCAGTTCGACCTGCGGGCCGGGGTGCTCCTCACGGACGCGGGGGTCGGTGGGCAGAGTGCGCCGGTCCTCGCCTGCGCCGTCCGGCGGCTGCGCGCCGCCCTCGCCGCGACCCCGGTCGACCACCCGGAGCACCCCGCCGTCCGCGCCGCGCTGGCGGAGGCGCTGGAGGCGTTCGCCGGGGAGCGCGGTGACGAGGCTTCGGCCCGGGAGGCGGAGCAACTGAGGACGCGGGCCTCGGAGGGACCGGACGCCCCGGATGCACCGAAGGGGCCCGCGACGGCCGAACCTGACGGCGGGGAGCCGGCACCGGACGAACTCCAGTTCGCGCGCGAGCTGTTCGGCCGGTTCAAGGCGTGGGCCGCCGAGACGGGCGGCCTCGCGCCGATCCGCGTCCAGGCCCTTGAGATCCTGCTCTCCCTGCCCGACGACCCCGACACCCCCGAGAACGCCCGCCCGGAGGCCGACGAGCAGATCGCCCGGTTCCGCGACGCCCTCGCGCACGTCGCGACGGACGACCACCGCCGCCACCTCTACCTGGCCGCCCTGGCCGCCCTCACCGGGTCGCGGGCCGGGGAGCTCCGGGAATCCTCCCCCGCCGCGGCCGCCCTCAGCAGCGAGGCCGAGGCGCTGTCGGACGAGGCGCTGGCCCGCGGCGCCTGGGGCCCGACCCCGGAGGAGGTCCCGCTGCACGTCCTCCTCACCCGCCGCCGCTACGACGAGGCCCTGCCCGTCGCCCTCCTCGCAGCCGGGTTCGGCGAGGACGACGGCAGCCTCGGCATACCGGAAGCCGCCCGTCTGGCCGCCGCGATGGCCCGCGCGACCGACCTCCGCGTCGACGACTTCGGGCAGGCCGGCCCCGACGGCAGACCCGACGAGGCCGCGGCCCGCGCCGATCTCGACCACAACATCGCGGTCACCCGGGACCTCCTCGGGCAACTCGCCGGGGAGGACGCCGACACCCTGGCCCCGCTGTCCGCCGCGCTCGCGAGTCTGCTCTCCCTACGGGTCTCCGACACCCGGGACCTGTCCAACCTCGACGAGATCGTGGAGCTGCTGCGCTTCGCCCACGATCACGGCCACTCGGTCGACGAGGCCTTCGGCGGGGACCGGTTCCTGGTCATGGCGCTCGCCTGGACCTCAGCCCAACGGGGCGACCCCGCCGCCGCACGCGAGGCCGCCGCGCTCCTCGCCGAATCGGCGTTCCGGACCACCGCCGACGGCCCGCCGACCGGCCTCGCCCTGGCCGTCGACACCGCTCGGGCGGAGTTCTTCGTCGGCCTGCAGAACTACCTCCTCGGGCACGATCCCGCGCAGCGGGACAAGGCCCGAGAGGCCGCCCTGCGACTCGAACGCCTCGCCACCGAAGCCGCCCTGGACGCTGCCGACGACGACGGCACGTTCCCGGCCCCGCCTTCGCCGTCGGAGATCCGGGCCGAGGCCGCCAACTACCTCAACGCCATCGACGCCACCGGCCCGGGCGGCCTGCTCACCGGTGTCACGGAGGAACTCGTCGAGCGGTGCCGCACGGCGTACGCGGCGTGCCCGACGGGCGATCCCACGCGAGTGGTCGCCGCGATGACCCTCGTGAACGTCCTGGCCCAGCACGCCCGCGAGGTCACCCGGGGCGACCCCGAGCAGGGCCGGCGGGACCTCGACGAGGCGCTGCGCGTCATCGACGCCGTCGCGCCGGGCACCCCCGAGGGCTGGACCGCCGGCATGCGCTCCCTGGTCTCCACCATGGCCACCCCGCCCGGCGCCGAACCGTTGATCCCCGGCACGGAGGCCGTCCGCGACACCGGCGCGGAGCCGCTCCAGCGTCTGCTGCACGGTCTCCTCGGCGGTTTCGGGGCCGGGGAGTGGGCCGCGCCCGAGCGCTCCCCGCTGCTGCGGGCCCATCGGGCGGTCGACCTCGCCGCGCAGGCCCTCAGGCTGCCGGAGGCGCAGCTCGACGCCGGCTTCGCCCACGTCGAGGAGTTCGTCGACCAGCTCACCCGCATCACCGACCGCGGCAGTGACCAGGCGTCCGCCGAGCACGGGCTGACGTCGTTCGAAGCCGTCCTGCGGGGCATCACCACCATGCTGCTGATGACACTCTCCCAACTGGACGCCCAGCGACGCCTCCAGGCGGCCGAAGCCTTCCTGGCCGCCTACGAGGCATCGGCCTCCGGCGCCGGGCCCCGACCCGGATTTCCGACCGAGGGCCTGCCCGCTCTCACCTTCGACATCGACGACGGTCCGAGACTCGAACGGGCGCTGGAGCTGATGGAGCGCGGGCGCGGCATCCTGCTCTCCCGCCGTGTCGAGGCCCGGGCCGACGTCACCGAGCTTCGCGCCGAACACCCGGAGCTGGCAACGGAGTTCGAACGGCTCACCGGCCTGCTGGAGCCACCGGCCGACGGCGACGGCGCCGTCGCCCCCGAACGGGCCCGGTTCGAGGGCTCGCTGGCCTCCCGGGCCCTCGACGAGCTGATCGACGAAGTCCGCGCCCTCCCGGGCTTCGACGGCTTCCTCCGCCCGCTCACCGCCGCGCGGATGCGGGCCCTGGCCGAAGACGGTCCGGTCGTCCTGCTCCACCAGGCGCCCGTGCGCGACGCGCGCCTCCTCCTCGACATTCCCCCCGTCCGGTGTTACGCGATCGTCGTGACGGCCGAGTCCGTCAGCGCGATCGCCCTGGAGCCCGATCAGCAGGACGCCGCCGACGCGGCGCGCCGGCTGCGCGAGGCCAACGACGCCATCAACGCCCGGGGTTCCGCCCGGCTGGGCCCGGCCGGGCTCGTCGCCGCCTCGGCGGAGCTGGACGGCGTCCTCTCCTGGACCTGGCACCGGGTGGTCCGCCCCGTGCTGGACCGGCTCGGCGCCGTGACCCCCGTACCCGACCTCGGACCGTGGCGGCGGATCTGGTGGGTGCCCACCGGGGACTTCCACGCCCTCCCGCTGCACGCCGCCCAGTGCACCCTGCCCGACTGCGGGGCCGAGGGCTGCGGAGCCGCGCTCGACTCCGTCGTGTCGTCCTACGTCCCCGGCTTCCAGATCCTGGCCCACGCACGCTCGCGCACCGCCCACCGCGAGCCCGGCGGCGCGCCGACGAGCGGCGGGACGGCCGGCGCGACGGCCGGCGCGACGGCCGCGCTGCTGGTCGCCGCCTCCGAGGACGAGCTGCCCCGCGTCGCCGGGGCGGCCCACTACGCGGCCGAACGGCTCCACGCCCCCGGCCCGCTGGTCGGCGCCGAGGCGACCAAGGAGGCCGTGCTCGGCGCGCTCGGCAGCACCCCGTGGGCGCACTTCGGCTGCCACGCGGCCACCGACGCCGCCGAGCCGTCCGGCGCCCGCCTCCATCTGCCGAGCGGCGAGCAGCTCTCCGTCCTGGAGATCTGCCGGGCCCGGCCGGACGCCGCCCGGCTGGCCTTCCTCGCGGGCTGCGGCACGGCGCGCGGGTCGGAGCGGCTCAGCGACGAGGCGATCCACATCACCAGCGCCTTCCTGATCGCCGGCTTCCCGGCGGCCGTCGGCACGCTCTGGGAGATCGACAGCGAGGCGGCGGACGGCGTCACCCGGGACTTCTACCGGCGCGTAACGGCCGACCGGACCGGGTCGAGCGCACTCGCCCTCCACCACGTCGTCCGGGAGCTGCGCCGACGGCTGCCCCGCCGACCGCACGTCTGGGCGGCGTACGTCCACGCGGGCGCGTGAGCGCTGGGGCTCAGGAGGTGCGGGGCGGCGGGGTGCTGGTGGCCACCTGGCGCAGGAGTTCGTCGTTGCTGGCGGTCCGCTTCAGCCGGTCCAGGAGCAGCTCCGTGGCCTGCTGGGCGTCGAGGCCGCCCAGGGCCCGGCGCAGGGCCCACGCCGCGGGTGTGCGGGCGGGGCCGAGGAGGAGGTCCTCGCGGCGGGTGCCGGAGGCCTTGACGTCGACGGCCGGGAAGACGCGCCGGTCGGCGAGGTGGCGGTCGAGGCGGAGCTCCATGTTGCCGGTGCCCTTGAACTCCTCGAAGATCAGGTCGTCCATGCGGGAGCCGGTGTCGACGAGGGCGGTGGCCAGGATGGTCAGCGAGCCGCCGTTCTCGATGTTGCGCGCCGCGCCGAAGAGCCGCTTCGGGTGCTGGAGGGCCGTCGCGTCGAGGCCGCCCGAGAGGGTCCGGCCGTGAGCGGGTGCGGTGGCGTTGTGGGCGCGGGCGAGGCGGGTGACGGAGTCGAGCAGGACGACGACGTCGTGGCCGAGTTCGACGAGGCGCTTGGCGCGTTCGACGGCGAGTTCGGCGAGGGCGATGTGTTCGCGGGCGGGCCGGTCGAAGGTGGAGGCGAGGACCTCGCCCCGGACCGTGCGCCGCATGTCGGTGACCTCCTCCGGACGCTCGTCGACCAGGACGACCATCAGGTGGGCCTCGGGGTGGTTGCGGGCGATCGCCGCCGCGATGGTCTGCACGACGATCGTCTTGCCCGCCTTCGGCGGTGCCACGATCAGACCGCGCTGGCCCTTCCCGATCGGGGCCACCAGGTCGATGACGCGGCCGGTCAGCTGCTTGGGGTCGGTCTCCAGGCGCAGTTGCCGCTGCGGGTACAGCGGCGTCAGTTCGTGGAACACGGGCCGGGATCGGGACTCGTCGGCGGGGCGGCCGTTGACCGTGTCGACGCGCGCCAGCGGCTGGCGGGCACCGCCCGCGTCCGGGCGGGTCGCGCCGGTCAGGACGTCCCCGGACCGCAGGCCGAGCGCCCGCACCTGGCCGGCGGGCAGGCGCACGTCGGTGGGCCCGGGGAGGTAGCCGGAGGTGCGCAGGACGGCGTTCCCCTCGCGGACGTCCAGGACCCCGGAGACCGGGACGAGGTCGCTCCCCGCGGTGGTGGTCGGCCGCGCCGGCCGGTCGGAGCGGCCACGTGCTCGCGGCAACGGCGCCGGCGCCTGCGGCCGCTCGGCGGAACGCCCTGCGGTGATCGCCTCGACGAGTTCGCCCTTGCGCAGGCGTGCGGCGCCCGGGATGCCCAGGGCGGAGGCGAGTTGGTGGAGGTCGGCCTTCAGCAGGCCGTCCAGCGGTGCGGTGGTCGACGGTTCGATGGTGGTGGTCACGAGAAGGTACTCCTGTGATGTCGAAGGGTGTGGCGGCGCCGGGCCTCCGGGCGGGCCCGGCGTGGGCGACACGGAGCGGCGGTGAACGGCCATAAGCGGCAGCGAGCGGCCGCGCGAGGGGCACACTCTCAGCTGTAGCCGGAATACTCAGGAACGGAGCGCCGGAAGGGCGTCAGTCCGTCGGTATCCGGGCCGGCCCCCTGAGGGCCTCGGATGTACAAGGCGCCTGGTTCCCGCACCCCGAAAGGGTGGGCTTCCAGCATCGCCTCCATGCAGGGTAACACTACGGTGCGCCGCAACGCCTCGGTTTATCGGCGGCGCGGCCTCGGATCACCGGATGGCCGGGCGACAACGGCCGTGGGCACCGGTCTCCCCGCCCCTCGGCGGGAGCGGGGAGGAAGGATCGCGCTAGCGGGCGGATATCCAGTACGGCGGGCACAGCGGGTCCGCCGCCAGGCAGCTCCACAGTTCGAGGTCACAGAAGGACGGGAAGCCGGGCGTCGGGTTCGCCAGCTGGCAGAGAAGCGCGTTCACGTGGCACTCCTGCTGATGCGCCTGGCACCGCTGGAACAGGTTGTTCCATGGGGGCGGCGGGAAGCCGCCCCGGCCGGCGCGGCCGGACGGGAACACCCGGGAGGTGGGGTGCCCCGGGAGCCGCGCCGCCGAGGTCCGGTAGCACCCGACCGCCCGGTCGAGTGATGCTTCCGCCGAGAAGCCGGGCAGAGTCATGCGATACACCTCGATTCGGGTCCGACCGAGCCGCCGGGGGACGCCTCGGTCACCCCTTCGGAGCCTTGAGCCGGATCGTCGACTCCTTCAGGCCGCCGGTCTTCAGGTCCCCGCTGTTGCAGCAGGGGCAGCCTTCGGCGGTGATGCACACGCAGTTCGGGATGCAGTCGTCACCGGTGCCCCGGCCGTGGAGCGTCCGGGACAGCTGGGGCGTCCCGGCGGGGAACGCCCGGGAGGCGGTCGACGCGGCGCTGACCGTCTCGGTGCAGATGCTGTCGCAGCACTCGAACAGATCGAACGGGCCGCAGTCGTGGCACTTCTTGTCGCAACCGAAGCCGCCCAGGGCGCAGACGCCGCAGAACACTTCGGACTGGGCCGGAAGCACCGCCTGCTGCCGCGCGGCGGTGTGCGGGCCGGCGGGGCCGGCACTGGTGCGGTAGGGCCCGCCCGGCGGGCCGATCGACGCCTCGGCGACGAATCCGGGCATTCTCATCTCGACTGCCTCCTCACTCGGACGCCTCCGGGGGTTCGGAACACCCCCGGAGGACTCAGCGGTCGTAGTAGGGCTGGAGTTTGCTGACCAGGAAGGGGAACCGCTCGCTCACGTCCACCCGGACGAAGCACTTGTCGGTGACGTCCGTGCCGCGGTGGGTGTAGGAGAAGACGACGTCCACGATGGTGCGGGTGCCGCCGCCCAGACGGGAGGGGCGCACCTCGACCCCGGTCAGCGACTTGTTGTCGGCGTAGGACTCGACCGCCCGGTTGTAGACGGCCGGGTAGCGCACCGCCAGGTAGTTGAGCGCGCGGTGCTCGTCCGTGGCCCCGGCGTTGTCGGACAGTTGGAGGGTGCGGTGGAGGATCTCCTCCGCCGTCACGCGGTAGCGGTCGCCGTCGACGCCGTCGGGGACGGGCAGGCTGTCGATCAGGGCGTTCCGGTCGAAGGAGTAGATCTGGTCGAACAGCACGACGGGCACCGTGAGGCCGTTGCAGTGGTCCGGCCCGGCGATCGGGCCGCGCACGCCGATCACCACGTCCAGGTCGGACGGGCCGGGCGACGGCCGCACCGCCTCGATCAGCAGGGAGAGGTCCGCGGGGTCGCGCGGGTGGAGCAGGTACGTCTCCAGGCCCTCGACGGTCAGCACCCAGCACAACTGCCGGGCCAGGTAACGGTTGGCGGGGTCGGTGAGCGTGGTGCGCAGCAGTTCCCGGTCGGTCAGGCCGGCCGCGTCGGTGCGGCCTCCGACCTGGGTGTACTCCTTCTCCACCCCGAGGCTGGGGAAGCGGATCTCGACCCGGCCCAGCGCGTACACGTAGCGGGGCGACGCGGCCCCGGCAGAGCCGGTCGAGGCGGCGCAGGCCGGGCAGACGTGCTCCCCCTGGGCGGACCCGGCCGGCGTCAGCGGGCGCGGCGGTTCCGGCGGTAAGGCGGGTTCCGGGGCGGCCGGTGCCGCAGCCGGGGTCACGACGGGCGAGGGTGGCGGCTGTGGTGGCGGTGCGTCCGGCACCGTCGGCTGCTGCGTCAGCTCCGTGCTTTGGTCAGCCATCGCGCACCACCTCGGTCACTCGCGTCATCGGTCCGTTCCCTTCTCTTCTGCTCTTCGACCTGTGCGGCCTTTCCGGTCCGTACGGCGGGTGTGCTGCCTCGCGCTGTCAGGAACCCCGCCGGCCGCCGAAGCCCACCCAGCGGTTGAGCGTTTCGGCCCGCCGGGCGCATCCGCCGCACGGCCGGACGCCCAGGCTCGTGGTCGCGTGCTTGATGACGTCGCCGAGGCCGATCTCCTCGTCGGAGACGAAGCCGGGCAGCCGTACCCGGGGGCGGGCGGGGGTGGGTGCGGAGGATGGCGGGTCCTCTGGGGCGGCCCGCCCGGATCGGTCTCCCATGGCGTCTCTCCCTTCCTCGTCCTTCCTCGTCCTTCCTCGTCCTTCTCGTCCTGCCTCGTTCGCTTCGCTGTCGGGTCATTCGCTCGTGGGTCATTCGCTCTCGGGTCAGGGGTTTCCGGCGGTCACCCGGAGGTAGGCGCCCCAGGCGTCCAGCAGGGGCGGGACCACCGCGCGGTGCCACGGGGCGGCGTTCAGAACGGCGTCCCGGACGGCGGCGGCGCCGGCGGCGGGGCGCAGCGACCAGAGCAGGGCGACGGTGCCGGTGACCAGGGGTGCGGCCACGCTGGTGCCGCTGATCGGGTCCGGCCGCCCGGTGGTCAGGCCGGCCACGCCCTCGCCGGGCGCGCGCACCCCGTGGCGGCCGATCGAGGCGCCGAGGTTGGAGTAGCCCAGCGGCCGACCGCGGACGTCGCACGCGGCCACCGGTAACACGGCGGGGTGCCGGGTGAGCGCCGAACCGCCCACCGCGCCCTGGTTGCCGGCGGCGGCCACCACGATCACTCCCCGCCGCAGCGCGTGGTCCAGAGCCTCCGTCAGGGCGTTCCGCTCCCGCACCGAGGACCAGCGCAGATCGGCGCTGACGTTGACGACGCGCGCGCCGCTCTCCACCGTGGCGAGCAACGCCTCCGCCAGCTCCTCCGGCGTCGCGGTCGGCATCAGGCCGGGGCCCGGTTCCGTCTCCCCGAAGACCGGCCGGACCAGGAGGGTGCAGTCCGGGCAGATGCCGGGCACCTGCGAACCGCGGCGGCCGGCCAGGATGCCCGCGACGAACGTCCCGTGCCGGCAGGACGCACCGGCGGTGTCCCGACACCCCGGCGGCGGGCCGGCCGGGACCTCGCGCACCAGCTCGGCCGCGAGTGCGGGGTGTCCGAGCGCGACCGGGCCGTCGATCAGCCCCACCCCGATGTCCGCGCGTCCGCTGCTGCGTGCCATCAGCGCCGTGAGGCCGACCAGCCCCAGCGGGGTATCGGCGACCGGCCCGGCGGACGCCGCCTCGAAGCCCGGATTGTGGGACCACATGGTGATCACCAGATTCGCTGTCGCACACCGGTCCCCTCCACCACCATAGACCGACCCCGGATCGCAGTCATCCGCACGGCCGCGCCGGGTAACTGGCCGTCACGACGACGCCGGGCCCGCCCGAGCGCCTCGGGCGGCTCCCGGCACCGATCCGGTGCCTCACGGCGACGAAGCGGTCACTTCACGTGGCCACCCGTCGGTGAGACGGGGCGCCGGCGCATCAGCCCCTGGCGGGCAGGTGGTCGGCGAAGTAGTCGGCCAGCTTGTCGACGGCCTGGTCGATGTACTCCTCCCTGTCGTAGAGGTCGACGTGGCTCGCGCCGCCGATCCAGTGCAACTCGGCCGGACCGGTCGCTCGTTGGTGTGCCTCGACGGCCATCCAGGAGGTGACGGCGCGTTCGCCGACGATCTGCAGCATCGGGCGCGGGCCGATGAGCGGGACGGCGAGGAACGGGTCGTAGCCGGCCAGCCTGTCGATGCTCTCCCAGGCCAGGAACTTCGCCGAGCGCTCGTGCTCGCCGCGCGAGGTGCAGTAGTACGCGAAGCCCTCAGCGCCGTGCTCACCGCCGAGCTCGCGCGCCTGCTCGGCCGTCGCCGGGAACATCGTCATCGTCCCGGGGTCCTGGCCCCGGGCGGCGGCGGTACGGGCCCGGGCGGCCGCGTCCAGCAGGGTCCGGAAGGCGGCCGGGTCCTGGGCACCGTCGGCGCCCAGCCGGAACTGCCGGGACGGGTCGGCGGTGGACACGGCGGCCACCGCCCGGACCCGGCTGTCGGAGCCGGTCGCGGACAGGGAGTAACCGCCCGAGGCGCAGATCCCGAGCAGGCCGATCCGCTCCGCGTCGACCTCCTCGCGGGTGGTCAGGTAGGACACGGCGGCCTTGAAGTCCTCCACCCGCTGCGCCGGGTCCTCCAAGCCGCGCGGCTGTCCCCCGGACTCCCCCTGGTGGGCGGCGTCGAAGGCGAGGGTGACGAACCCGCGCCCGGCCATCCGCCGCGCGTACGTGCCGGACGTCTGCTCCTTCACACCGGTTCCGGGGTGGCCGACCACCAGAGCCGGCAGCGGGCCCCGCGCGGGGGTGTCGGGGGTGTAGAGGTGCGCGGCGATCTCGATGCCGGCGCTGTCGAAACGGATGTCGGACCTGGGCATGCGGGTGCTCTTCCTGTCGATCGGGGACCGCGAGGGCCCCTGGTGGCCCCGGTCGGTCGGCCGCGTCGCCGCCCACGGGCGGCTCGCAGCCTCGACTGTGACCGATCGGCACGGACCGGCGCGTCAGTCGCCTGACCCAATTCGGCGGATCCGGGTCGACGGCTGCCTCGGGCTGCCGCAGAGCGGCGGTGGACGCCGGCGGGGCAGGTTGCGGGCGGCGGTCGGGCGCGGCGTCACGACGGTCCGTCAGATGACTCAACTCCGGCGGACTGCGGGATTGTTCGCGGGCTGACCGTCAACTGACGGATGTGCGCCCGGCAGGCGGTCGCCAGGATGGCAGTTGCCCGGGCCGGACGAGGGCCAGGACGGGCCCAGGGCGGGGAATGGGGAACGGAGCGCGTGATGTCGGATGCCGGTGGCGGCCTGTTTGACGCAGTGCCCGGGGGTTTGCTGAGGATGGCGATGCTGACCCCGCCGTCGGCCGGGGCCGACGAGATCGACCTGCGGGACCTGCACGAGGTCGCCGACTACCTCGATGAACTCACCGCTGATCCGTGGGTCCTTGAGGCGATCGCCGTCTCCAATCTGCCGCTGTACACGTCCGTGGCGGCGATTCGCGCGCGCCGGGCGGTGCGGCCGAAGGCGTTGCTCAAGGCCGCTCTGGCCGCGACGCGCTACGTCCTGCGAGGCTCCAGCAGGCCGACGCCGTTCGGCCTGCTCGCCGGTGTGGCACCGGTGTCGTTCGGCGACTCCGTCCGGGTGCGCCTCGGTGCGGAACACCGTGCCGTGGTCAGGCCCGACGGTGAGTGGCTGGCCGAGGAGGTCTGCCGATGGGAACGGCGGCCCGCCGTCCTGCGCACGCTGCGGGTGGTGCGCAACGACCTGGGGTTCCGGCGGGGCGACCGCTGGGTCCTGCCTTGCGCCCCGGCCGGGGAGAGCAGCAGCGTGCCCGACCCCGGTATGGAGGAGGCATCCGCCCGGTACACCGGCGCGTTGGAGCTCATCCTGCGGACCGCCGAGCGGCCGGTCGCGGCCGGTTCCCTGATCGGCCGGGTGACGGCGGCCTTTCCCACGGTTCCCGTGGGCAGGATCGAGGACGTCCTGGTCGATCTCGTGAGGCGGGGGTTCCTGCTCACGGACCTCCACCCGCCGCTCACCTCGCCGGACCCGCTGCGGCATGTCGTCGACCGACTGCGCGCCGCCGACCTCTCCGACCCTTCCGACCTGTCCGACCTCGACAACATCGCCGACATCGCCGAGCGGCTGCACCGGCACGGGCGGCACCGGCCCGGCGCCGGACTGTCCAGCTGGCGCTCCCTGGTGGACGCCATGAACGCCCGGCATCCGCACCCCAGCCCCGCGGGGGTCGACCTGCGGGTCGACGCCGACGTGGTGCTCCCCGAGGCGGTGCTGCGGGAGGCCGAGCACGCCGCGACCGCGCTCTGGCGGCTGCGGTCCCGCGCGAGCGAGCAGCCCCATCTCGTCGAGTACCACGCGGCGTTCCTGGAGCGGTACGGCACCGACCAGTCGGTGCCGCTGCTCGACCTCCTCGACGCCCAGGCCGGCCTCGGCACACCTGCCGGGTACCGCAACCCGCGCAGCGAACGGTCGGCCCCGCCGGTGCCCCCGACCGCGCACGACCTCGCACGGGACGGCTGGCTGCTGCGGCTGGTGTCCACGGCCGCCGTCTCGGGGGCGACCGAGGTGGTGATCGACGACGAGATGATCGCCGCTCTCGACGACGCCCGCCCAGACGCCCATCCCGGCGACCACCCCGGCGACCACCCCGACGCCCGCCCCGACGCCCGCACCGCCGACCTGCGCTTCCCGGGCGAGATCAGCCTGCACCTCACCGCCGAGTCACCCCGGGCGCTCGCGGAGGGCGACTTCGTCGCCGTCCTGGCCCCGGCCACCGGCTCCTCGCTGCCCGGCTCATTGGAGGCCCGCTTCGCCCACCTGCTCGACGACGCCCGCCCGCTGGGCGACCTGGTCCGGCGCGGCACCCGGGCCCGGTCGGCCGAGGGCGCCCTGCCCGTCCAGGTCGACTTCCAGCCGACCGCCCAGGGCGTCGCCGACGCCGCCCGCGTCCCCGCGTTCTTCACCGACCGCCTGACGGTCGGATGCTTCGGCGACCCCGGGTCGGGCGACACCCTCCGGGCCCAGGACATCGCCGTCGCCGCCGACACCACGCGCATGTACTTCGTCGAGGCCGCGACCGGACGGGAGATCGCGCCGGCCTTCCCCCACGCCGGGAACGCGCGGCTGGCCCCGGCCGCGGTCCGCTTCCTCTGGGAGGTGCCCCGTATGGCGCAGCCCACCTGGGTGGTCTGGCAGTGGGGACCGCTCGACGCCGCGCCCTACCTGCCGCGCGTGCGCTACGGCCGCACCGTGCTGACGCCGGCACGCTGGCGCCCGGACCCGGCGCTGTCGGACGCCAGCGTGCCCGGCGACGCGTGGGAGCTCCTCCTGGACCGGTGGCGAGCCCGGTGGAACGTCCCCGACCTCGTCGACGTCGGCACCGCGGACCGACGGCTCACCCTGGACCTCTCCCGCCCGCTGCACCGCCGGCTCCTGCGGCGCGATCTGGCCCGCGGCACCGATCTCCTGGTGACCGAGCCGCCCGCGCGGGCCGGACGGGGCCACGGCTGGCTGCGCGACGAATCCGGGGCGGTCCGGGCCGGCGAGCTCATCGTGCCCCTCCTGCCACGCCGGCCGCGCAC
Organism: Kitasatospora misakiensis; assembly: GCF_042656005.1. Taxonomy (NCBI): domain Bacteria; kingdom Bacillati; phylum Actinomycetota; class Actinomycetes; order Kitasatosporales; family Streptomycetaceae; genus Kitasatospora; species Kitasatospora misakiensis. Next base: position 41,515 of record NZ_JBHSOF010000041.1, read on the forward strand.
CCCGGCACCCTCGCCGCGCCCGCAGGTCGCCCGGGCGATCCCCCGGCGCCACCCGCGGTGGCTGTCCGCCAAGCTCTACGGAGCCACCGCCCGCCAGCACGAGGTGCTGACCGAACACCTGCCGCTGCTGCTCGCGGCCCTGCCGGACGGCGTCGACCGCTGGTTCTTCGTCCGGTACCGCGACCCGGACCCGCACCTGAGGCTGCGGTTCCACGGAGATCCCGAGGTGCTGCACGGGCCGACGACCCGCGAGGTGCTGGACTGGGCGGACCGGCTGCGCGGGCAGCGCCTGGCCGGCCGGCTGGTCCTCGACGGCTACGAGCCGGAAACCCTCCGCTACGGCGGCCCGGAGGTCATCACGGCCGTGGAACGGCACTTCCACCACGACAGCCTCCAGGTGCTGGACCAGCTGCGGGCCTTCCCCGACGGCCTCCCCGAGGACGAGAAGGTACTGCTGGCCGCCGCGAACTTCGCGACCACCGTGCAGGCGGTGCACGGCGGCGGCTGGCCCGCCTGGTTCCTCGACCCCGCGCTCGACGAGGTCTGCCGACCGCACCGCGCCTACGGCCATCGCCACCGCCAGGAGGCCTCGGCCCGGTACCGCGCGAGCGACCTTCCCCTGCCCACCCCGGCCGACCGGTCCGAACCCCTGGCCGCCCTCGCCACGGAGCGACGCTCCGTCCTGCAGAGCGTCCTCCACATGCACCACAACCGCCTCGTCGGCCCCGACCGGCAGTCCGAGGGGCGCGCCCTCGCCCTGGCCCGCTGCCTCGCCGACGACGAGGAAGGACGAAGGAGGCACAGGCAGCCATGACCACCTGGACAGCGGAGGCAATCGTCGCCGAGACGGCCACCCGGATCAGCGCCTGGACACCCGCACCCGAGCCGGGAGCCACCCCCGTCGGCGACCTGCTGGGAGCAGCCGTGCTCCTGTGCGAACTCTCCGCCGACGATCCCGCCTGGCGGCCGGCGGCCCACGACAAGCTCACCGCCGCCGTGCACGCCCTCCAGGCCCGCCCCGCCGAGGCCGCCACGAGTGGGCTCTTCTCGGGGGCCGCCGGCCTGGGCCTCGCGGTCAAACAGGCCGCGGACCACCACGGCGGCTACCGCAACGCCCTGGAGCGGTTGGACACCGTGCTGCGGGGGCAGCTCGCGGGCCTCCTGGCCACCGGGAGCGCCACGAACGCCCGGAGGCGGTCCGCCCTCCCCGTGGAGTACTTCGACCTGGTCTCCGGCCTCACCGGCCTCGGCCGCTACTTCCTCGCCGAGCCCGCCGCGCCGGACGCCCTCGGCGATGTCCTGCGCGCCCTGGTGGCCGTGACCGAACCGGTGCGGACGCCCGACGGGCAGTTGCCGGGCTGGTACAGCAGCCTGCCGGAGGTCGGTGGGCCGCCGCGGCACGTGCTCAGCCCGGGCCTCGCGCACGGCGTCGCCGGACCACTGGCCCTGCTGTCGCTGAGCCGGCAGCGCGGCCACCGCGTCCCGGGCCAGGAGGCGGCCGTCCGACGCATCGCCGACTGGCTGATGAGCTGGGCGCGCGAGGACGAGGCGGGCCCGTACTGGCCGTCGCTGATCACCGCCGCCGAGGAGCGCGCCGACCCGCGACCGAGGGTGCGGCCGCACCGGGCGTCGTGGTGCTACGGCGCGCCCGGAGTGGCCCGAGCCCTGCAACTGGCCGGCCTTGCCCTGGGCGAGGAGAGCTGGACAGGCCGCGCGGTGGACGCCGTGCACGCCGTCCACCGACGGGAGGGCGGACTCGACGGCCTCTTCGACGCGGGGCTGTGCCACGGACTGGCCGGCCTGGCCCGGGCCACCGCCCTGGTGGCCGCCGACGCGTCCGACCCCGTGCTGCACCGCGAGGCCGAGCACGTGATCGACCTGATCCGCGCGGCCTACGATCCGGCGACCGCCTTCGGGTACCCGGTGTACGACCCCGTCCGCCGACAGCACCGGGATTCGCCGGGACTGCTGGAGGGAGCCGGCGGCGTCGCGCTCACCCTCCACACCCACCTCGCGCCCGCGCAGGCGCGCCGAGCCCCTTGGGACGCCGCGCTGTTGCTGTCCTGACGCCGCTGTCCTGACGCTGCTGTCCTGACGCCCCGGCAGAACCCTCCGGGCCGGTGCCCCCTGACCCAGGTGGCCCGCTGCGCGGTCCGCCGCGCGGCGGGTCGTCTGCCAGAGCGTGAAACGTCGGCATTTCACGAAAACGCTCTGTTCACTCACTGCCGACGCAGCAGAAATCGTCCACCGCGACGAGAACCTACCCACAGAGAGAGGCCGCCATGACCGCGACCGCCGTACTCCAGGCCCAGGACCAGCTGGCCGAGTTCGACCTCGACATCCGCCTGGACGCCGAGGACCTCACACCGCTCGACCCCCGGATGGGCGCCGGCACCAGCGCTGAGATCTGCACCGTGACAGCCTACTGCGGCGTCGAAACGCTCAACACCTTCTGCAACACCAGCCACTGGGGCGCCTGCTGACCGTCACCACGGCGCGTCGGCGCCCCGCTGTCCGACCCACCTCGTGACGGACCGCGAAGGCGCCGACACCTTGGCCTGACACCCGCGGGCCCGCCCACCTCCACTCCCGGAGGCGGCGGGCCCGCGACCTGCGTGCCGTGCCGTATCGCCCGGAGCCCGCACGCTCATCCGGCGGGCGCGGGCGTCAGTGGCTCGGCCGTGGGTGCGGCCTTCGGCAGGTCGCGCATCCGGCGCAGGGGTGAGCAGAGCACCGGGAGGACGGCCAGCAGTTCGCCCAGCGCGCCGGCCCAGAGGGCCTGCCGGACGCCGAGGCTCTGGCCGAGCACGCCCCCGATCAGCGCGCCGATCGGCATCACGCCCCAGACCAGGAAACGCACCGTCGCCGTCATCCGGCCGAGCAGGGGCTTCGGGCAGAGCCGCTGGCGGAAGGCGACCGAGGTGATCTTGAAGGTCATGAAGACCGTCCAGCCCAGCGCCTGCAGCACGACGGCCAGGGCGAAGCGGCCGTCGGCCCGGAAGAACGGCACCGCCAGCAGCCAGAGCACGGCACTGCCCGCGACCGCCGCGCACATGGCCGGCCCCTGGCCGAGCCGGGTGGTGAACCGCACCGTGAGCAGGCTGCCGGCCAGGCCGCCGACGGCCTCGGCGGTGAACACCAGCCCGCACAGGAACGGCGACAGGTGCAGTTCGCCGGCCAGCAGGACCAGGAGCATCGAGGCACCGATCGTGCCGCAGAGGTTGGAGATCGCCGCGGTGAGCGTGACCGCCCGCAGCAGCCGGTCGCCGAGGACGAAGCGCAGCCCCTCGGCGATCTCGGTACGCAGGCTCGCCCCCGGCCGGGCCGCGGGCCGGGCGCCGGGCCGCCGGATCCGGCCCAGCAGCAGCGCCGAGAGGCCGAAGCTGACCGCGTCCACCGCCAGCGCCACCGGCGCGGTCAGCGCGCCGACGGGTAGGGCGGCGGCGCGGGTCACGCCACCAGCAGCCGCAGGCCCAGGTCCGCCGCGTCGAGGCCGTCGAGGTCACCGTTGCGCTCGGCCCACCGCCCGGAGTCGAGGTCCGCGCGCAGGCTTCGCACCGCTCGCTGCTCGGCCTGCGGCCCCACCCTGGTCCACACCGACATCGCCCGGCGCACCCGGTCCTCCAGGTAGGCCCCGGGCCGGCGCCAGTACGCCTCGAACAGGCCGTCCGCGCAGTCCCACGGGACGGGCACCGGCTCGGCGCGGGCGCCGATCGCGTCGGTCATCGCGGCCAGCGAGGGGAACTCCGCGAGGACGGCGGCGAATTCGGGCAGGTAGTCGCGGGTGAGCCAGAAGCGGTCCGGCCAGCCAGGCTCGTCGGTGTCGAAGGTCAGCACCACCACCTTGCGGGCCACCCGCCGCATCTCGCGCAGCCCCGCCAGCGGGTCCGCCCAGTGGTGGACGGTGGAGACGGCCATCGCGACGTCGAAGGAGCCGTCCTCGAACGGCAGGCTCTCCGCCGCGGCGGCCACGCACGGCGCGGAGCCGGCGGGCCGCTGCCTGCGCATGACCTCCGAGGGCTCCACCGCGATCACCTCGCGGTCGGCGGGCTCGTAGGAACCGGTACCGGCCCCGACGTTGAGCACCCGCCGCGCGTCCCCGAGCGCGTCCCAGACCTGCGCGGCGATCCGCGGGTCGGTGCGCCGGGTCGCCGGGTAGGCGCCGCCGATCGCGTCGTACAACCGTGCACCGAGCATCCCCAGTTGCTCCTCAGGAGTCACCGTCATCCCCTCCGCCCGTGCCGTGAGTTCCCGGTCGATGGCCGCCACCATCGCGTCGGTGCGGTCCCGCTGCTCCAGCAGCAGGCCGCGCAGCCTGCGCAGGTGCGCGACCGCGTCGATGGACCGGTCGTCGACCAGGTCCGCGATCTCCCGCAGCCCGAACCCGAGCCGCCGATAGGCCAATACCTCCCTCAGCCGCTCCACATCGGCCGCCGAATAGGCCCGGTAGCCGGCCGCGGTCCGCGCCGACGGCCGGACCAGCCCGATCCCGTCATAGTGATGCAACATACGGACGCTCACCCCGGCCAGCTCGGCCACGCGTCCCACGGTCCAGTGTTCGTTCACGACACCGACTGTGCAGCCTGACACCGCGTGAGGGTCAAGAGCCCCTGGGGTCGCGACTGCGCCAACCGCCGACGCGGGCGGCTCGGGTCCGCTCGTGCCCCCGGCCCGGTGACGGCGCCGCACGGGTGACGGGCGGTGCGGTGCGGGCCCGATCTCCCGGGCGGCGGCGCGGCGCGGTGTCACCATCTGGGGCGTATTCGGCACGATTCGACCGGTTCCCCCTGGAGGACCTCCGCATGAGCCGTCGCACCCACCGCCCCGCCCTCCTCGCGGCCCTGGCGTTCGCCCTCGCCCCGCTCGCCGGCTGCGGCGGCGTCGACGCCGGCGGGGCCGGTCCGGTGGCCGTCGCACCCCCGCCCCCGGAGAAGGCCTTCGGCCAGGCCTGCGCGGCGCTGCCCGGCGAGGGCCCCGGCAGCCTCGACGCGATGGGCCGGATGCCGGTGCTGACCGCGATCGACCAGACCAAGGACCTCTCCCAGCTGTCCGCCCTGGTCAAGACGGCCAAGGCCAAGGACATCTTCGACTCGATGGAGAACGTCACCGTCTTCGCCCCGAACGACGCCGCCTTCGCCAAGCTGACCGAGGAGCAGAAGAAGGCCCTCACGACCCAGCAGGGCGCCGGCGACCTGGTCCGCAAGCTCATCGTCGTCCGCGACCTGCGCAAGGACGACCTCCAGGACAAGCAGTACACCTCGCTCCAGGGCGCCGCCCTCAAGGCCACCGGCAGCGGCGAGGACTACCGCATCGGCGGCGCGCAGGTCCTCTGCGGCAGCATCCGGACGGCCAATGCGCGGCTCGCGATCCTGGACACGGTGCCGGCCTTCGGCTGACGGCGGATGTGCACGCGGGGCAGCTCAGTCCGCGCGGGGCCGCTCCGGTGGAGCGGCCCCGCACCGTTCCCGGCCCGTCCCCAGGCCCGCCCGCCGGGGTTGCGCCGAACGGTGACCCGAATGGGCCGAAAGCGCGGATTCCGGGACGAAAGATCACTGACACGACGTCAGGTGGCGCCGACCCGCGCTCCGCCTCGGCAGTCTCTGATCGCATGTGCGTGCATTCGCATGACTTGTCGTGTTGTCCGCCCAGCTGCGCCCGTGCTCACACGGTCGTGAGAGGAGATGCCGGATGGCTCCGGTGAGGTCGTTGCTCGGCGGTCGGTTCTCGACGGCGGTGCGCGGCGCGCTCGCGCTGCTCTGCCTGGTGCCCCAGGGCGGGCTGGCGCTCGCCGCCGCCCCGCCCGCCTACGGGCCGCAAGGGCTTCCCGAGCGGCAACGGGCGCTGGTCGCGTGCACACCGACCAGCGGCTTCACCAACTGCGCGCGCGTCACCTACAGCGGCGGCGACCAGACCTTCACCGTGCCGGCCGGCGTGACCAGCGTCTACGCCCGGGTGTTCGGCGCCGGCGGCGCGGGCGCGCCGCGCGCCTACTACACCGGCCAGTACGGCGGAGGCGGCGGAGGCTACACCACCGGCGCGATCGCGGTGACGCCCGGTCAGACGCTGACCCTCACCGTCGGCCAGGGCGGCCGGATGAACAGCACCACCTCCACCTACGGCGGGGGCGGCGCCGGCGGCCAGGGCTTCACCACCCCCGTCGGAGCCAGCGCGACCGGCGGCAGCGGCGGCGGCATGAGCGCCGTGTGGAACGGCACCTCCGGCACCGACCCGCTGCTCGTGGCCGGCGGTGGCGGCGGCGCCTCCCCCGGTGCCGACGCCACCACCCCGGCGGCCGGCGGTGGCGGCGGCACCACCGGCGGCCAGGACAACCAGGCCGCCGCCTCCGGTCGCGGCGGCACCCAGACCGCGGGCGGCGCGGGCGCCGCCCAGACCGCGTGCGCGACGGCCGGCGACGGCAGCCAGTACCAGGGCGGCAGCGGCGCCAGCGCCCCGCAGTTCGAGGGCGGCGGCGGCGGCGGCGGCGGCTACTACGGCGGCGGCGGCGGTGCCTGCCAGCGTGGCGGCCGCCTCGAACCCAACGGCATGGGCGGCGGGGGTTCCGGCTACAACAGGGGCGCCGGTGTCACCGACACGCAGACCTCCAACGGCACCAACAGCACCGGCAACGGCGTCGGCGGCACCTCGGGCGGCCGGACCGACGCCCTGTACACGAGCGGCATTGGCGACGGCGGCGGCTACTCCGACGGCGGCAACGGCGAGATCGTCCTCGAATGGGTGACCCAGGTCGGCCTGTCCATCACGAAGTCCGCCGCCCCGACCACCTACGTCCCGGGCCGGCCGCTCACCTACACCTTCGTGGTGCGGAACGCCGGACCGGCGCCCGCCGTCGACGCGGCCGTCCGCGACGCCCTGCCGTCCGCACTCTCCGGGTTCACCTGGACCTGCGCGTCAGGCGGCACCGGCAGCAGCTGCGGCACCGCGAGCGGTACCGGCAACATCGACACGACGGCCACGATCGCGGTGAACAGCTCCGTGACGTACACGGTGACGGGCACCGTCCCGGCCGCCACCACGGGCACCCTGGCGAACACCGCGACGGTGACCCGGCCGACCGCCAGCACCGACCCCAACTGCGGTCCGACGTGCTCCAGCACCGTCGAGACCCCCGGGCGGGTCACCACCGGACTGTCGGTGACCAAGACACCCGACAAGAACCCGTACGTGCCCGGCCAGCCGCTCACCTACACGATCGTGGTGAAGAACGACGGGCCCTCCGACGCCGCCGGCACCTCGGTCAGGGACACCCTGCCGGCCGCCGTCCAGAACTTCACCTGGAGCTGCACGGCCTCCGGCGGCAGCAGCTGCGGCGCCACCCCCTCCGGCACCGGCAACATCGACACCACCGTCACCATCCTGGCCGGCGGCCAGGTCACCTACCGCCTCACCGGCACCGTCCCGGCGGACGCCACCGGCTCCCTGGACAACCGGGCCACCGTCACCCCGCCGGGCGGCACCACCGACCCGAACTGCTCACCCTCCTGCACCAGCACCGCCAACCCCATCCCGCCCGGCAACCAGGCCAACCTGGTCGTCTCCAAGACGCTGCTGACCAGCCCCGTGGTGCCCGGCGCCCAGATCCGGTGGCGGGTCACGGTGACCAACAACGGCCCGTCGCGGGCCCGCAACGTCGTCGTGACGGACCGGATCCCGGCCGGGGTGACCGGCGCGAGCATGGTCAACGACCAGGACGGGGGCTCCTGCCCGATCGCCAACGGCACCGCGAGCTGCCCCGCCGTCGAGATCCCGTTGAACGGCACCGCCAGCTGGACCCTCACCGGCACACTGGACCCCAACGCGACCAGCACGCCGACCAACACCGCCGTGGTCACCGGCGGCCCCGACCCCGCCACGCCGACCCACACGGCCGTCGCCTCACCGACGAACTCCCCGTCGCCCCAGGCCAACCTCACCATCTCGAAGACACTGCTGACCAGCCCGGTCGTGCCGGGCGCACAGATCCAGTGGCGGGTGACGGTGGCCAACAACGGCCCGTCGCGGGCCCGCAACGTCGTCGTGACGGACACCGTTCCGTCAGGCGTCACCGGTGCCTCGATGAAGGCGGACGCCGGCGGCACCGACTGTCCGATCAGCGGCTCCACCGCGACCTGCCCGGCAGTGGAGATCCCGGCCGGTTCGTCGCTGAGCTGGACCCTCACCGGCACGCTCGACCCCAACGCGACCAGCACCCCGACCAACACCGCCGTCGTCACCGGCGGCCCCGACCCGGCCGCCACGGCCCGCACCGCCGTCGCCTCGCCGACCGCCCTGCCGTCGCCGCAGGCTAACCTGACCGTCTCCAAGTCGCTCCTCACCAGCCCGGCCGTGCCCGGCCAGGCAGTCCAGTGGCGGGTGACGGTGAGCAACAACGGTCCCTCGCGGGCGCGCAACGTCGTCGTGACGGACACCGTTCCGTCAGGCGTCACCGGCGCCTCGATGAAGGCGGACGCCGACGGGGCCGACTGTCCGATCGGCGGGGGTGTGGCGACCTGCCCGGCGGTGGAGATCCCGGCCGGCTCGTCGCTGAGCTGGACCCTCACCGGCACGCTCGACCCCAACGCCACCACCACACCGACGAACTCGGTCACCGTGACCGGCGGCCCGGACCCCTCCGCCTCCTCACACACCGCCGTCGCCTCGCCGACGAACTCCCCGTCGCCCCAGGCCAACCTCACCGTCTCCAAGGTCCTGCTCACCAACCCGGTCGTCCCCGGACAGCAGATCCAATGGCGCGTCACCGTCACCAACAACGGCCCCTCCCGCGCCCGTGACGTCGTCGTCACCGACACCGTGCCGACCGGCGTCAACAACGCGACCATGACGGCCGACGCGAGCGGCGCGAACTGCCCGATCACCAACAGCACCGCGACCTGCCCGGCCGTCGAAATCCCGGCCGGTTCCTCCGCCACATGGACACTCACCGGAACGCTCTCCTCCGACGCGACGGCGACACCCGCCAACACGGCGACGGTCACCGGCGGCCCGGACCCTGCCACACCGACCCACACGGCAGTCGCCTCACCGACGAACTCACCAGCGCCGCAGGCCAACCTCACCGTCTCCAAGGTCCTGCTCACCAACCCGGTCGTCCCCGGCCAGCAGATCCAATGGCGCGTCACCGTCACCAACAACGGCCCCTCCCGCGCCCGTGACGTCGTCGTCACCGACACCGTCCCCGCCGGGGTCAACAACCCCTCCATGCAGGCTGACGCCGACGGGGCCAACTGCCCGATCAACGGCGGCACAGCCACCTGCCCAGCCGTCGAAATCCCGGCCGGATCCTCCGCCACGTGGACGCTGACCGGCACACTCTCCTCCGACGCGACCTCGACGCCGACCAACACCGTCACGGTGACCGGCGGCCCCGACCCTGCCACACCGACCCACACGGCAGTCGCCTCACCGACGAACTCACCAGCGCCGCAGGCCAACCTCGCCGTCTCCAAGGTCCTGCTCACCAACCCGGTCGTCCCCGGACAGCAGATCCAATGGCGGGTCACCGTGACCAACAACGGCCCCTCGCGAGCGCGCGATGTCGTGGTGACGGACCAAATCCCCGCCCAGGTCAACAACGCGACAATGACGGCTGACGCGGACGGGGCGAACTGCCCGATCAACGCCGGTACGGCCACCTGCCCCGCCGTCGAGATCCCCGCCGGATCCTCCGCGACCTGGACACTCACTGGCACGCTCGACGCCAACGCGACCACCACACCGACCAACACCGTCACGGTCACCGGCGGACCCGACCCCGCCACACCAACCCACACCGCCGTCGCCTCACCGACCAACTCGCCTGCACCCCAGGCCAACCTCACCGTCTCGAAGGTGCTCCTCACCAACCCGGTCGTCCCCGGACAGCAAGTCCAGTGGCGCGTGAGCGTCACCAACAACGGACCGTCGCGGGCCCGGGATGTCGTGGTGACGGACCAGGTCCCCGCCGAGGTCAACAACGCGACAATGACGGCCGATACGGACGGAGCCAACTGCCCGATCAACGGCGGCACCGCGACCTGCCCGGCCGTCGAGATCCCCGCCGGCCAGACCCTGACCTGGACACTCACCGGCACCCTGGACGCGAACGCGACCACCACACCGACCAACACCGTGACCGTCACCGGCGGACCCGACCCCGCCACACCAACCCACACCGCCGTCGCCTCACCGACCAACTCGCCTACGCCCCAAACCAACCTCACCGTCTCCAAGTCCCTCCTCACCAACCCGGTCGTCCCCGGCCAGGCGGTCCAGTGGCGCGTCACCGTGACCAACAACGGACCGTCGCGAGCGCGCGATGTCGTGGTGACGGACCAGGTCCCCGCCCAGGTCAACAACGCGACAATGACGGCCGATGCGGACGGGGCCAACTGCCCGATCAATGGCGGCACCGCGACCTGCCCGGCCGTGGAGATCTCCGCCGGCCAGACCCTGACGTGGACGCTGTCCGGCACGCTCGCCTCCGACGCGACCTCGACGCCTACCAACACCGTTACGGTCACCGGCGGTCCCGACCCCGCCACGCCGACTCACACGACCGTCGCCTCACCGACCAACTCGCCTACACCGCAGGCCAACCTCACCGTCTCCAAGTCACTGCTGACCAACCCCGTCGTCCCCGGACAGCAGATCCAATGGCGGGTCATCGTGACCAACAACGGCCCCTCGCGAGCACGGGACGTCGTGGTGACGGACCAGGTCCCCGCCGGGCTCAACAACCCCTCCATGCAGGCTGACGCCGACGGGGTCAACTGCCCGATCAACGGCGGCACCGCAACATGTCCCGCCATCGAGATCCCGGCCGGCCAGACCCTGACCTGGACACTCACCGGAACGCTGGACACGAACGCGACCACCACACCGACTAACACGGTGGTCGTGACCGGCGGGCCCGATCCGACGGCCACCGCGCACACCGCCGTCGCGTCGCCCACCTCCTCGCCGTCGGCGCAGGCGAGCCTCACAGTGTCGAAGGTGCTGCTCACAGATCCCGTGGTGCCGGGTCAGCAGATCCAGTGGCGGGTCAGCGTCACCAACAACGGACCGTCGCGAGCGCGCAATGTCGTGGTGACCGACCAAGTCCCCGCCGGGGTCAACAATGCGACGATGACAGCCGATGCGGACGGAGCGAACTGTCCGATCGGCAACGGCACGGCGACGTGTCCCGCAGTAGAGATCCCGGTCGGACAGACCCTGACGTGGACGCTGTCCGGCACGCTCGACGCGAACGCGACCACCACACCGACCAACACCGTCACGGCGACCGGCGGACCCGACCCCGCCACACCAACCCACACGGCCGTCGCCTCACCGTCCAACTCGCCTGCACCCCAGGCCAACCTCACCGTCTCCAAGGTGCTCCTCACCAACCCGGTCTTCCCCGGTCAGCAAATCCAGTGGCGGGTGACGGTCACCAACAACGGTCCGTCGCGAGCGCGGGACGTCGTGGTGACCGACCAAGTCCCCGCCGGGGTCAACAACGCGACAATGACGGCCGATGCGGACGGGACCAACTGCCCGATCGCCAACGGCACGGCCACCTGCCCGGCCGTCGAGATCCCGGTCGGACAGGCCGCGACGTGGACGCTGTCCGGCACACTGGACGCGAACGCAACCACCACACCGACCAACACCGTCACGGCGACCGGCGGACCCGACCCCGCCACGCCGACGCACACGGCGGTCGCCTCGCCGACCACCACACCCACACCGCAGGCGAACCTGACCGTGTCGAAGGTGTTGCTCACCAACCCGGTCGTCCCCGGACAGCAGATCCAATGGCGCGTAAGCGTGACCAACAACGGCCCCTCGCGGGCCCGGGACGTCGTGGTGACGGACCAGGTCCCCGCCGGGGTCAACAACGCGACAATGACGGCTGACGCGGACGGGACCAACTGCCCGATCGCCAACGGCACGGCCACCTGCCCGGCCGTCGAGATCCCGGTCGGGCAGTCGCTGGCCTGGACGTTGACGGGCACGCTCGCGCAGGACGCCACGGTCACCCCGACGAACACCGCGCTGGTGACGGGCGGACCCGATCCGAGCACCCCGACGCACACCGCGGTCGCCTCGCCGACGAACTCGCCCACTCCGCAGGCGAGCCTGACCGTGTCGAAGGTGCTGCTCACCAACCCGGTCGTCCCCGGCCAGCAGATCCAGTGGCGGGTCAGCGTCACCAACAACGGCCCCTCCCAGGCCCGGAACGTCGTGGTCACCGACCGTGTGCCGGACGGTGTCGGCGGTGCGAGCATGACGTCCGCCGACGGGAGCGTCTGCCCGATCACGGACGGGACGGCCGTCTGCCCCGCCGTCGACCTGGAGGTCGGCCGCACGCAGTCGTACACGCTGAGCGGAACGCTCGTGCAGGATGCGACGGTGACGCCGACCAACACCGTCACGGTCACCGGCGGCCCGGATCCGAGCACCCCGACGCACACCGCCGTGGCCTCGCCCACCGACTCGCCGTCGCCGCAGGCCAGGCTGACCGTCGCCAAGGCGCTGCTGACCGACCCGGTCGTCCCGGGTGAGATCATCCAGTGGCGGGTGACGGTGACCAACAACGGTCCGTCCACGGCGCGGGACGTCGTGGTCGCCGACCGGATCCCGGACGGGGTCTCCGGCGCCGTCCTCCAGTCGGACGTCGACGCGACCGTCTGCCCGGTCACCGGCGGTGTCGCGGTCTGTCCGGCCGTCGAGCTGGCGGTCGGCCGGACCGTGTCCTACACGCTGACCGCGACGCTCGCCCCGGACGCGACCGTGACGCCGACCAACACCGTCACGGTGACCGGCGGCCCCGACCCCGCCACGCCGACGCACACGGCGGTGGCCTCGCCGACCGCCTCCCCCACGCCCCAGGCGAACCTGGGCATCGCCAAGGCGCTGGTGACCAACCCGGTCGTGCCGGGCCAGCGGATCCAGTGGCGGGTCACGGTGACCAACCGCGGCCCCTCGCGGGCCCGGAACGTGGTCGTCACCGACACCGTCCCGGCTCTGGTCGACGGCGCGAGCATGACCTCGGACGCCGACGGCTCGGCCTGCCCGATCACCGGCGGCACGGCGACCTGCCCGGCGGTGGAGATCCCGGCCGGCGGTAGCGTCTCGTACACCGTCACCGGGACGCTCGACCCGGCGGCGACCGGCACCCCGGTCAACGTCGCCACCGTCACCGGCGGGCCCGACCCGGCGACGCCCACGCACACCGCGACCGCCCAGGCCAGTGAGACGGTCGCGCCGCGGGCGAGCCTCACGGTCTCGAAGGCGCTGCTCACCGACCCGGTCGTGCCGGGGCAGTCGATCGCCTGGCGGATCAGCGTCACCAACAACGGGCCGAGCCTGGCCCGCAACGTCGTGGTCGCCGACCGGATCCCGGACGGGGTCGTCGGCGCCTCGCTCTCGCCGGACGAGACGGGGGCGGCCTGCCCGGTCGCGGGTGGCGTGGCGACCTGCCCGGCGATCGAGATCCCGGTCGGCCGGACGGCGACCTACACGCTGAGCGGCACCCTGGCCCAGGACGCGACCGCCGTGCCGGGCAACACCGCCGTGGTGACCGGCGGCCCGGACCCGAGCACCTCGGCCCACACGGCGGTGGCCTCGCCCACCGGCTCCCCGTCACCGCAGGCCAGGCTGACGGTCTCCAAAGCGCTGGTGACCGACCCGGTGGTGCCCGGTGGGACGGTGCGGTGGCGGGTGACCGTCCTCAACAACGGTCCGTCGCGGGCCCGGAACGTCGTCGTCACCGACCGCGTGCCGGACGGGGTGTCGGGAGCCGTGATGGCCTCGGACGAGGACGGTACCGACTGCCCGGTCACGGGCGGCGTGGCCACCTGCCCGGCGATCGACCTGGAGGTCGGGCAGACGGCCTCGTACACGCTGAGCGGCACGCTGGCGCAGGACGCCACGGTGACGCCGACCAACACGGTGGTGGTGACGGGCGGCCCTGACCCGGGCACGCCGACGCACACCGCGGTGGCCTCGCCCACCGGCTCCCCGTCACCGCAGGCCAGGCTGACGGTCTCCAAGGCGCTGGTGACCGACCCGGTGGTGCCCGGTGGGACGGTGCGGTGGCGGGTGACCGTCCTCAACAACGGTCCGTCGCGGGCCCGGAACGTCGTCGTCACCGACCGCGTGCCGGACGGGGTGTCGGGAGCCGTGATGGCCTCGGACGAGGACGGTACCGACTGCCCGGTCACGGGCGGCGTGGCCAGCTGCCCGGCGATCGACCTGGAGGTCGGGCAGACGGCCTCGTACACGCTGAGCGGCACGCTGGCGCAGGACGCCACGGTGACGCCGACCAACACGGTGGTGGTGACGGGCGGCCCTGACCCGGGCACGCCGACGCACACGGCGGTGGCCTCGCCCACCGGCTCGCCGTCGCCGCAGGCCAACCTCGTCGTGGCGAAGGCCCTGGTGACCGATCCGGTGATCCCGGGCCGGCAGATCCAGTGGCGGGTCACGGTGACGAACAACGGGCCGTCGCGGGCACGGAACGTGGTCGTGACCGACCGGGTGCCGGCCGGGGTGTCCGACGCGTCGATGACGGCGCCGGACGGCACCGCGTGCGCGATCGCCGGCGGGACGGCGACCTGCCCGGCCGTGGAGATCGCGGTCGGCCGGACCCTGACCTGGACGCTCAGCGGGACGCTCGACCCGGGCGCCACCGTCACACCGACCAACACCGCGCTCGTCACCGGCGGTCCGGATCCGAGCGCGAGCACCCACACGGCGGTGGCCAGCCCGTCCGTCGAGCCGGTGCGGGAGGCGCGCCTGTCGGTCTCCAAGGTGCTGCTCACCGATCCGGTCGTCCCCGGGCAGCAGATCCGGTGGCAGGTCGTCGTCACCAACCGGGGCCCGTCCGTGGCCCGCGACGTCGTCGTCACCGACCGGATCCCGGGCGGCGTGCTGAACGCGTCGATGGCGGCCGACGACGGTACCGCCTGTCCGATCGCGGACAGGACGGCGACCTGCCCGGCCGTGGGGATCCCGGTCGGCGGGACGCGGGTGTGGACCCTGACCGGCACGCTGGACGCCGGCGCCACCGTCACACCGGCCAACACGGCGACCGTCACCGGCGGGCCCGACCCGGCGACGCCCACGCACACGGCGGTGGCCTCGCCCTCGGAGCCGCCGTCCGGGCAGGCCCGGCTGAGCGTCGCCAAGGCGCTGCTGACCTCCCCGGTCGTCGCCGGGCAGCAGATCCGGTGGCGGGTCACCGTGACCAACCACGGCCCCTCGCCGGCCCGGAACGTGGTCGTCACCGACCGGGTGCCCGCGGGGGTCGGTGACGCCTCGATGACCGGCGACACCGACGGCGCGCCGTGCCCGATCGCCGACGGGACGGCGACCTGCCCGGCCGTCGGGATCCCGGTCGGCGCGACGGCGAGTTGGACGCTCACCGGCACGCTGGACCCGGACGCCACGGCCGTCCCGGTCAACACGGTGGTGGTGACGGGTGGCCCGGACCCGGACGCGACCGCCCACACGGCGGTGGCCACCCCGACCGAGCCGATCACCGTCCGGCACGACCTGCTGCTCACCAAGCACGCGAGCCCGGCGGACCCGAAGGCCGGTGACCAGGTCACGTACACCGTCACGGCCACCAACCGGGCGAGTGGCACGTACGTCGGCGCGGTCGTCACCGACGACCTCTCCGCGGTCCTGGACGGAGCGGTCTACGGCCGTGACGCCGACGCGAGTACGGGGCGGACGGCGTACGCCGCGCCGAGGCTGACGTGGACGCTGGACATCCGGCCCGGGGCGACGGAGACGCTCAGCTACACCGTCACCGTGAAGCCGGACGCGGGTGGCGCGAGGCTCGTCAACCGCCTGACCGCCGACGGCTCGAACTGCTCCGGCTCCACTGGCGGCAACGGTCCGCGGCGGGCCGAGGCGGGCACGAGCGACGGCAACTGCTCGACCACCACCACGGTCCGCCACCTGCCGAGCCCGAGCCCCAGCCCGACCACCCGGCCCCCGCTGCCGCCCACCGGCAGCGGGAGTCCGAAGCCGGCCCTGCTGATCACGGTGGTGTTCCTCGCCCTCGGCGGCCTGCTGGTGGCGGCGCGGCGCTCCCGCCGCTGACCTCCGCCGGTCACACCGGGCGGTCGGCTCTGCCGGCCGCCCGGCGGCGTTCAACGCTTCGACGTCGCGGTCGCCGTCCAGCTGTTCAACTACGCCGACGACGTCGCCACCATCGAGCGGATGTGTCGCAACATCCACCGGAGCATCGTGCCCGGGGCCGAGTTCTTCGCCTTCGTGCAGCACCCGGACTACCGCTTCGACGGGCCCTCACTGGCCAAGTACGGCTTCCTGTGCGAATCGCTCGGCGAGGACTCCGCGATCGGGCCGCGGGTGAGGATCACCGCGCTCCTCGACCCGCCGATCTCGTTCGTCGCGAACCCGCCGAGCCGCGAGGTCTACGAGGGGAGCCTGCGGGCGGCCGGGTTCACCGGGATCACCTGGGTCCCGCTGGGGATCTCCGCGGCCGGCGTGCGCGAGTACGGCGAGGAGTTCTGGGACGACTTCGTCGGCAACCCGCCGTTGACGATGCTGCGCTGCCGCGCCGCACCCCGGGCGGGCGCGGCACCCCCCGGCCGGCGCAGGACGCGCGCGCCGGGCGCAGGACGCTGCGCACGTCACGCGCCCGGCGCGCGGGCTCGGGCGCGCAGGCCCCACCCCGCGCCGCCCGGTCGGGTGAAACCCTCCGCCGGCTCCGGCGCGACCGCCCGTGCGCCCTGCCGCGCGCCCGCCTCGCGGGCGATGATGCCGGGTGGTTCGCCCGGGAACCTTTCGCGCGGGGACGTCCGCTCCCCCGGTCCGGGCGGCCTGCCCCGTGAGAGGAGCGTGATGACGGTTCCCGCTGTGACGGACGAGGTCGAGGACTTCGTCGACCGCTGCGTGCCCCTGGCCGGCTTCGCCGCCTTCGACCTGTACGCCACCGGCATGGCCGAGCGCTATCTGGAGACCGCCCGGCAGCAGGTCGGGGCGGCCGCCTTCGCCGAGTTCTGGGCCGCCTGGTCGGCCGCCCTCGACGGGCGCGGCGGTCCGCGGGACCTCTCGCCCGTCCACCTCGAGGTGGCCCGGGCGCTGGCGTACCTGTGGCTGACCGGCTCCTGGCCGCGACTGGCGCCGGCCGCGCACGCGGCGCTGCGGCGGCAGCTGGCGAACGAGGAGTTCGTGGTCGCGCCGGAGGCGTACGTCGAGGGCCTGGTGTGGCGGACCTTCCACGGGCATCCGGCCGGGGCGAAGCCGCCGGGCTTCGGCACCTGGGCGGTCCGGCCGCCGGCGCAGCCCACCACCGAGGCGCTCCGCCGCCGCCTCGGCCTCGACGAGCAGGCGGTCTGCCGCACCGGGCTGGCGGCCGAGGTCGCCCTCGACGCCGTGCCCGACCACCTGCTGCCCGGCCACCGGGCCTGGCGCCGGATCCCGCCGTCCGCCGTCCCGACCTCGGCCGGGCCCGCCACCCGCGAGGAGCGCGCATGACCGGGCCTGTGACCGCCGTCGGCGCGGACGAGGCCGTCCGCCGGCGCTACGACGTCGTCATCGTCGGCGGCGGCTGGTCAGGCAGCCTGATCGCGAAGGAGCTCGGCGACCTGGGCTGGCACGTCCTCGTCCTGGAGGCCGGCAACGGCGGCACCGCGACCTGGCCCGGCTACCTGGGCTCGCTCTCGACCTACCACTCCGCCGTCGCCAAGGTGCCCAACTCCGCCTACCGGCGCAGCGTCGCCGCGCCCTCCCCGGACGTCCTCGACCTCGCCCCGGTGCGCGACCCGCGACCGGGCCGGCCGGAGTTCACCGCGAACGGCTACTTCGTCCAGGACGGCCGGCTCCCGTACGGCACCGACTACCTGCGGGAGTTGGGCGGCACGGCGATGCACTGGCTCGGCGCGGTGCCCCGGATGCACCCCGAGGACTTCGTCACCGAGCGGTACGGCTACGGGCGCAGCTGGCCGATCGACCCGAAGGAGCTGCAACCCTGGTACGCCCGGGCCGAGTTCGAGATCGGCGTGGCGGGAAACGCGGACGACCAGCGGGCGATCGAGGTCGTCGCCGACCCGGAGTACGTCTACCCGATGCATCAGATCCCGGCCAGCTACATCGACCGGTACTGCCAGGAGCTCGACGGCACGCCGGTCCGCGACGACCTCGCGGGCGAGGAGTACGAACTGCGGGTCAGGAGCCTGCCGCAGGCGCGCAACTCCACCCCGAACCCGGCCTACTCCCCCGTCCCGTACCGGCCGCAGGGCGCGGTGGGCCTGCCCAACTACGGCGAGCGCTGCGTGGGCAACGCGAGCTGTGTGCCGATCTGCCCGGTGCAGGCGAAGTCCCACCCGCTGCGCCAGCAGGCCCGTTTCTCGCGGACGGTCTCGCTCGCCACCCGCTGCGTCGCCACCCGGGTCCGGCTGGCGGGCGCGACCCGGGGCGGCCGGGTGAGCGGGGTGGAGTTCCGCGCGTACACCGATCCGGCCTCGCCGGTCGGGCGGTCGTACGTGGTCGAGGCGGACTTGGTGGTGCTGGCCGCGCACGCCGTCGAGAACGCCCGGCTGCTGCTGTTCTCCGGGCTCGCGAACGGCAGCGACCAGGTCGGCCGCAACCTGATGGACCACCCCACGATCCTCAACTGGGCGCTCGCCGACGAGAAGCGCGGACCGGTCGGGCCGTTCCGCGGCCCCGGGCACACCTCCGGCTGGGAGGCCTTCCGCTTCGGCGAGGGGCGTGCCCGGCGGGCGCCGTTCCGGATCGAGATCGGCAACTGGGGCTGGGGCTGGGCCACCGGCGCGCCGATGAGCAATGTCGCGACCGCCCTCGGTATCGGCGGCGACCGGGACGGCGAGGTCCGGCCGGACGGCGTGTTCGGGCCCGAGCTGCGCCGGCTGCTCGGTTCCGCCCTCGGCCGGCAGCTCCAACTGCAGATCGCCGTCGAGCAGTCGGCGAACCCGGGCAACCGGGTCACCATCGACCGCCGCTACCGCGACGCCATGGGCAACCTCCGCCCGGTCATCACCTACGACCTCGACCAGCACACCCGCGACGGCCTCTTCGCGGCCCGCAAGGTGGCGCGGAAGATCTTCGGACACCTCGGCGCCACCGACTACACCGACCACGCCCCGCGCGACGGCGTGCCGCCGCTCGGCCACTTCACGCACACCGTCGACGGCGAGACCCTGGACCTCGCCTACAGCGGCGCGGGCCACGGCGCGGGCACCCACATCATGGGCGGCTCGGCGGCCACCTCCGTGGTCGACGAGTACCAGCGCACCTGGGAGCACCCGAACCTGTACGCCGTCGGCTGCGGCAGCATGCCCTCCATCGGCACCAGCAACCCCACCCTCACCATGCTGGCGCTCGCCCTGCGCAGCGCCGGGCGGATCCACCAGGACCTGCTCCCCGACCGGCGGCCGGCCGACCTGCACGGCAGCGCGGGGGACGCGACGGACACGGGGGGCACGACGGACACGGAGGTACCGGCATGATCACCGCCCTCGCCCTGGACCGGGCCGGCTTCGGCGTCCCGCGGACGCTGCCCGACCTGCGCACGTACCTCCAGGCGGCCATGGAGGTCGAACACCTCACCATCCCGGTCTACATGACCGGCATGTACACCATCCGCCCCGGCACCAACCGCACCGCGTACTACGCGATCCGCGCCGTCCTGCTGGAGGAGATGCTCCACATGACGCTGGCCGCCAACCTGCTCAACGCGGTCGGCGGCACCCCGGAGGTCGGCAGCGGCTTCGTCGCGGAGTACCCGGCCCGGCTGCCCTTCAGCGGCGAGACGGTCCCCAGCATCGGACTGCGGCACTTCTCCCCCGAGGCGCTCCGGACCTTCCTGCGGATCGAGCAGCCCAGGGCGATCACGCCGAACACCGCTCCGGGCGACGGCTGGACCTCGATCGGACAGTTCTACGACACCGTCCGGGAGGGCCTGGAGTACCTGGTCAGGACGCTCGGCCACGACGCGGTGTTCGCCGGCGGGCGGCCGGGCCACCAGGTCGGCCCGGAGGACTTCTACAACTCCGGTGGCGAGGTCTTCCCCGTCGACGGCCGCAATTCGGCGCTCGAAGCGCTGGAGACGATCACCGAGCAGGGCGAGGGCGTCCACGGCACCATCTGGAACAGCAACGACCGCTTCGGCGAACAGCCCGAACTCGCCCACTACTTCCGCTTCAACGAGATCTTCACCGGCCGCGGCTACGGCCCCCACGACCGCCCCAGGGACCGGCCCAGCGGCCCCCTGATCGACGTGACCTGGGACGACGCCTACCCGATCCACGGCGA
Organism: Kitasatospora misakiensis; assembly: GCF_042656005.1. Lineage (NCBI taxonomy): Bacteria > Bacillati > Actinomycetota > Actinomycetes > Kitasatosporales > Streptomycetaceae > Kitasatospora > Kitasatospora misakiensis. The sequence continues at coordinate 61,804 of NZ_JBHSOF010000041.1, forward strand.
CTCCAAGGTCGCCGACTACGAACGGTTCGCGACCACCAGCGCGGTGTACGCGCAGGCCGTGGCGTTCGACTCCCGCTACGCCGTCCTGCTGCGCTACCTGCACTCCGCCTTCAACGGGCGCCCCCGGGACATGGCCCTCGCCATCCCCACCATGCTCGAACTGCGCGACCGCGCCGAACAGCTCTACCGCAATCCGCACCCCGACCCGGCCCAGGCCGCCCTGGGCCGCTTCGCCAGCGCCACCTTCGAACTCGACGCGCCCGACTACCGGGCCGCCGACGAGGAGGTCCGACGCAACGTCGAGGCGGCGGCGCTCGAAGCGGGCGAACCGATCGACCTGTCCGCCCTGTCCTCGGACTCCACCGAGGCGTTCGCCTGACCGTGGCCGGGCCGCAGCCGGGTCGGCGGTTACGGCTCGGTGGCCGGGCCGCCGGTTACGGTTCGGCGGGGGACGCGCCGTCCCCGGTCCGCGCGGCGGCGCCCAGTCGCCACGCCTCGATGTCGCGGTAGCGGATCGGTCCGGGGCCGCGGCCGATGTTGCTGCCGACGAGGTGCAGGCGCTCGGTGCGCCACCGCAGGCCCACGAATCCGGCGAGCCCGGCCGCGGCCTGCGGCACGCTGACGGCGTCGTCACGGCGTGAGCGTGCCAGCGTCAGATGGGGGTTGAGCGGGCGGTCCCGGAACCCGATCCCGCACGCCCTGATCAGCTCCCGGACGTCGGTGGCGAGCCGGTGCAGGCCCTCCACGTCCCCGTCGATCCCGCTCCACAGCAGCCGCTCGTCGAAGTGGCCACCGCCCCGCAGGTTCAGGTCCAGGGCCGGGTACGAAGGCGCCGCACCGGCCAGCGCCGACCGCAGCGGGGGGACCGCCGTGGACGGCAGCTCGCCGAGAAAGGCCAGGGTGATGTGCCAGTCCTCGATCCGGTTCCACCGCAACCGCGGGTACCGCGCGCGGGCCGGCTCCAGGGCGCCCGCCAGTTCGTCCTTGGCGTCGTCCGGCGGGGCCAGCGCCACGAAGACGCGCAGGGAGGAGGGCTCGGGGTGATCGTCCACGAAGGGGGAGGGTAGCCGAGGGAGGGCCCCGCTCGCGCCGACCGCCATCGGGCAGGCTCCAGTGGGGAGGTTCAGAGTCCGAGGTCGGTCAGCCCCGGGTGGTCGTCGGGGCGGCGGCCGAGCGGCCAGTGGAAGAGGCGCTCGTCCTCGGCGATCGGCAGGTCGTTGATCGAGGCGTGCCGGCGCGCCATCAGGCCGTCCTGGTCGAACTCCCAGTTCTCGTTGCCGTAGGAGCGGAACCACTGGCCGGAGTCGTCGTGCCACTCGTAGGCGAAGCGGACCGCGATGCGGTCGCCGGTGTGCGCCCAGAGTTCCTTGATCAGCCGGTACTCGTGCTCGCGCCGCCACTTGCGGGTGAGGAAGCCGACGATCTCCTCGCGCCCGGTGACGAACTCGGCGCGATTGCGCCAGCGGCTGTCCGGGGTGTAGGCGAGCGAGACCCGCCGCGGGTCGCGGCTGTTCCAGCCGTCCTCGGCGGCCCGGACCTTCAGGCGGGCGGTCTCCTCGGTGAACGGGGGCAGGGGCGGGCGCTGTTCGGACATGCCGGTCTCCTTCGAAGGGTGGCGCCGGAGTCGGGGTGAGAACGGTCGTTCTCACGGTGTCCGCTACCCTATGAGAACCATGGTTCTCATGTAAAGGGCAGGGCGGATGGACACCGACGAGGCACAGACCCGGATCCTCGACGCGGCCGAGGAGCTGTTCTACGGACAGGGCATCCAGGCGGTCGGCATGGACGCCGTCCGCACCGCCGCCGGCGTCACCCTGCGCCGCCTCTACCAGCTCTTCCCGTCCAAGGGCGACCTCGTCGAGGCCTATCTGGACCGCCGCGACCGGCGGTGGCTCGCCGCCCTCGCCGACCATGTGGACACGGCCGCCGACACTCCCGCCGAGCGGGTGCTCGCCGTGTTCGACTGGCTCGCCGACTGGTTCGCCCAACCCGGCTTCCGGGGCTGTGCCTTCGTCAACTCCTTCGGCGAACTCGGCGCCACCGCACCCGGCGTCGCCGCCGCGGCCCGTCGGCACAAGGAGGCGCTCCGCGAGTACCTCACCGGACTCGCCACCGACGCCGGCGCCCCCGCGGGCACCGGGACCCACCTCGCCCTCCTCGTCGAGGGGGCGATCACCCTCGCCTCCCTCACCGGCACCCCGACCCCCGCCGCCGAGGCCCGCGAGGTCGCCGGCCTGCTCCTCGCGAAGACGGGCGCGAGGACCGGCGCGAAGAGCTGACGACACTCCAGTTGCGGTGCCCCGTAGGACTCCTGGAAGGGGCCGCCCGCGCTCAACACCGTTCGCGCATGGGTCAGACGGCGTGCGCCGCGGGGCAACAGCGACGGCTCGGGCTCACGCATGCTGAACCGGAGCGCCGAGCACGATCACCACGGCGTTCCCGGCGCTCCCGGCGCTCGCCCGACCCCGGTCGAGCGGTCGCCGCGCGCCGCCCGTCCCCCGTCCGGCCTCGATCACGGCCCCACCGCGTGTCGGCCGGACGCCGTCGTCCAAGGAGACACCGTGTTCCTGAGGAACCGTTCCGCCCTGCTGTCGGCCACGGCCGCGACCGCACTCCTCGTCACCCTCGCGGGCACCGCGTCCGCGGCACCCGCACTCACCGACCGGTCGGCGGGTGCGAGCCAGATTCGGATCGAACCCGCCAACCGTGCGGCGGTGCTCCAGAGTTGGCCCATCATCGACTGGGACATCACCAACATCACCTCCGGCGCGGGCCAGCACGCGAACCGCTACTGGAACCTCATCGACGCGATCCACCAGAACTCCTACGGCGACGCGACCGGCGCCGACAGCGGGCTCGTCCAGCAGACCACCCGGAACGAGAACCGGCTGATCCAGATCCGCGTGATCAACAACGGGACCCACCTCGTCTCCATCTACATGTGGGCCGACAACCTCTACATCGCGGGCTTCTACTCCCCCGCCGCCAACCGCCACTGGGCCTTCCAGGACGGCCGTCAGCAGCAGTTCCAGAACGACCTCGGCGTCACCGCACGGCTCATGCCGCGCACCGGCAACTACAACGGCATCACCGGCGGCAGCACCCGCGAGAACCTCTACCTCGGCTCCACGAACATCTTCGACGCGCTCTACGGCCTCCACGACGTCCGGGAGTGGAACGAGAGGATCATCGACCGGGGCATGCTGATGGCCATCACCATCTTCTCGGAGGCCGCCCGGTTCGGATCGATCCTCAACCGGGTCTACGGGAACATCAACGGCTGGACCAACTACCAGCTGAGCGTGGACTACCGGGACATGGAGAACCAGTGGGGCCGGCTCTCCCAGGCCGCGCACGCCTGGCGGCAGGGCCGGGCCGCGTCGGTGCGGCTGATCGGCAACAACGTCACGAGCTTCGACCAACTGCGGCGCGTGGTCGGGTTCGTGGAGCTCCACGGTTCGGAAGCGCTGCTGTAACTCCGGTCGTCCGCCCGCTGTCCCGTCCGCCGCGGCTGTCGGTCTGCCCGCTGTCCCGTCAGCGCGCGGCGGTGACTTTCACCGGGTGGCGCCGACCGCCGGTCAGAGGGTGAGGGCGCGGGTGGAGGGGTGGATCGGGGCGGGGAGTTCGGTGTGGCCGCGGAGGTAGCGGTCGACGGCGGCGGCGGCCGAGCGGCCCTCGGCGATCGCCCAGACGATCAGGGACTGACCGCGCCCGGCGTCGCCCGCGACGAACACGCCGGCCGTCCCGGCGGCGAAGCCGTCGTCGCGGGTGAACGCGCCGTCCGGGCCGACCGTGAGGCCGAGTCGGGCGGTCAGCCAGGGTTCCGGTTCGGGGCCGGTGAAGCCGAGCGCGAGCAGTGCCAGTTCGGCCGGAACGGTCCGCTCGGTGCCCGCCCGGGGCGTACGGTCGGGCGGCTCGGCGTCGGCGAAGCGGACCGCGGCTAGCCGCCCGTCCGGCCCCGGCTCGAAGGCGACCGTGGTGGCGGCGAACACCCGGACCCCGGCCTCGGTGGCGTCGGCCTCCTCGTGCGAGGTGGTCTTCCGGTGGACCTTCGGGTGGACCGGCCAGGGCTCTCCGGGGGCCCGGAGCTCGGGCGGGCACGGGTTGATGTCGAGCTGGGTGACGGCCGCGGCGCGCTGCCGCAGCGCTGTGCCGAGGCAGTCGGAGGCCGTGTCGCCACCGCCGACGATCACCACCCGGCGGCCCTCGGCGGACACCGGCGCGGCCGGCAGATCGCCCTGGTCGACCCGGTTCGCGCCGGTCAGGTAGCTCATCGCCCCGTGGACGCCCGGGAGGCCGCGGCCGGACACCGGCAGGTCGCGGGGCACGCCGGCGCCGACGGCGACCACCAGCGCGTCGCAGTCGGCCCGCAGCTCGTCGGCCGCGACGTCCCGGCCGACCCGCACCCCGGTGCGGAAGACGGTGCCCTCGGCCCGCATCTGGTCGAGCCGGCGGTCCAGCCGGTGCTTCTCCAGCCGGAACGGCGGGATGCCGTAGCGCAGCAGCCCGCCGAGGCGGTCGGCCCGCTCGTACACCGTGGTGGCGTGGCCGGCCCGGGTGAGCTGCTGGGCGGCGGCGAGGCCCGCCGGGCCGGAGCCGACCACCGCCACCCGGCGGCCGGTGGTCGTGGCGGGCGGCTGGGGCCGGTCCCAGCCCTCCTCCCAGGCCCGGTCGGCGAGGGCGAGCTCGATGTTCTTGATCGTGACGGGCGCTCCGCCGTCGACGGCCAGTACGCAGGCGCTCTCGCAGGGGGCCGGGCAGAGCCGCCCGGTGAACTCGGGGAAGTTGTTCGTCGCCAGCAGGCGGGCGGCCGCGGCCCGCCAGCCGTCCAGCGCCACCAGCCGGTTCCAGTCCGGGATGAGGTTGCCGAGCGGGCAGGCGCTGTGGCAGAACGGCAGCCCGCAGTCCATGCAGCGGGCGGCCTGGCCCCCGACGATCGGCAGCAGGGGAACCCCGGGGCGGTACACCTCTTGCCAGTCGTCGAGCCGCTCCCGCGCGTCCCGCCGCTCGCGCTCCGCGCGCGGGGTGGTGAGGAAGGCCATCCGGTCTGCCATCGCGGCCTCCGGCAGGGCGTGCCGACACGGACCGGCGGCACCCCGGCGGACGCGCCACCGTGTGGCCACCGTACGCCTACGAAGGGCCTTCGGGAAGCCGGGCCCCCGGGCGGGACGGGCGCCGGGCCGGGTGGGCGTTCACCCCCTGCTCCCCGCGGCGCGGCCGTGGACGTCCTGCCGCGCGGGACCGGGGCCGTCAGCCGCTCCGGACGATCACCGCGGGGACGAGGGTCATGGCCAGCCAGCCGAGGACGGGTACGGCCAGGGTGGCGGCGAGCGGCAACTGCGACGGCACGAGGGTGAGGACTGCCGACGAGCGCCATGGGGACGGTGAGGCCGCCCATGGCGAAGGCGAACGGGGCCACGCCGGTCTCCCGGTGCCCCCAGGTCAGGCCGAGGACGGTGAGTGCCACACCCAGGCCGACCACGAGGGCCACCTCCAGGGACGCCAGCCAGGCCGAACCCGAGTTCGGGGTGCGCTGCCCGTTGTGCGAGACCTCCGCCACGCTCCCCCGGAAGAGGGTCAGGTCCACCTCCGTGCCGACCTTCGCGCCGTAGTAGAGACCCGAGTTGACCGTGTAGCGGTGCTCGGGGGCCGTCTCCCGTGCCACGGTCAGCGTGTAGGTGGTGCCGTCTCCGGAGGGGCTGGCGTGCCGGTCCGTCACCTTGCCGGTCTCGTGCCGCACGCACTCCTCACCGGGCGTACGCACCGCCGTCCCGCACACCGGGGCGGTGCGGTACGCGCTCGCCTCGTCGTTCGCGTCGACGAACCAGCTGAAGCCGAGCACCGTGGTGGCCAGCCCGGCCAGGAGGAACAGGCCCTGCGCCACCGCACGGGCGGCGCCCCCTCCGGAGCGCCGGGGCCGGGCCGACGGCCTCGCGTCCATGGTCCGAACATTCATCGCAACCCCCATCGATCGCGTCCACGGGCACCTCCCCGATGCCCAGCAGGGATGATTCCAAGGACGTGGCCGACGGGAACGCAACCCGGCCTCCTTGTAGCGAACTTGTCGAGATTCCGGGCCGGGGATCTCACACTGGCCCAACCTGGGTCGGCACGGGGCGGTGACCATGCGGGTCACCGCCCGGCTCGGGTGCCCGCCGGCCGGCGGGCACTACTGCGGGTCGGGCGTGGCCGCCGGCGGGGCACGACCACCGGGTCGTCGGCCGACGGTGATGACGACCTTGCCGAGGCGGTTGGTCCGGTCGTAGTAGCGGTAGGCGGCTGCGGCCTCCTCCGGGAATGGCGATCAGTACGCGTACCACACGGCCGATCGCGGTGCCTAGAATGGGTGGCCGGTCGTGAGTTGGTCGATCCGCACACGCACGGGGCGTGTCCGCGGGGTGAGGGAAGAGGTGTGCCGTGCCCGACGCTGACTCCGGTGCGTCCACGCTCGCAGCGAAGCTGGACCGGCTGTTCGACGTGGTCCGCCGCCCCGACCGTGAGCCGTACACCCATGAGGAGGTCGCCCGGGCCTGCCGGGAGGCGACCGGTGAGACCTTCTCGGCGACCTATCTGTGGCAGCTGCGGACCGGGCGCCGGGACAATCCGACGAAGCGTCATCTGGAGGCGCTGGCACAGTTCTTCCAAGTCCCTCCGGCGTACTTCTTCGACGACCGGCAGAGCGTCCGGATCGCCGAGGAGCTGGCGCTGCTCGGCGCGCTGCGGGACGCCGGGGTACGGGACGTGGCGCTGCGCGCGGTGACCCTTTCGCCCGAGGGGCTCGGCACGATCAGCGACATGATCGAGGCGATCGCCCGCCGTGAGGCCGGAAGTCGGCCGGACGGCGGGCCCGGCGGCAGGGCGAGCGGCGGTTCCGGCGGCAGGTAGCGGAAAATCGGCTCGAAGCGGTTCTCCCGGCGCTTCCCCGTCCGTAGGATCGCCTCCCGACTTGGGGGTCGAGCACCGGGGGGTATGGGCGTGGAGTATCCGGGTGGGGTTGAGCGCGGGCTCTGGCAACGATGTCGCGGGGTCGCGGAGTCGATACCGCTCCCGGAGCCCTTCGGCATCCGGGCGCTGACCGACTCGCTCGGCCGGCTGCGCGGAAGACCCATCGAACTGGTCCCGCTCTCCGGCCCCGCGCACTCGCCGTGCGGTGTGCTGATCAGCACCGACCGGGCGGACTACATCGGTTACGCGGCGGACACCACCGCACTGCACCAACAGCACATCGTGCTGCACGAGATCGGCCACCTGCTCTGCGGACACACCGGCGGCGGTGCCGGGTTGAGCGCGGTCGTCCAGGACAGCCTGGCACCCCGACTGTCGGGCGAGTTGGTCCGCCGGGTGCTCGGCCGGTCGGCCTACACGCAGCGGCAGGAGCAGGAGGCGGAGCTCGTCGCCTCGCTGACCCTGCACCGGGTGCTGCAGCGCCCGCGGTCGTCCACGGTGATCGGGCAACTCGCGGAAGGGATCCTCCGGTTGGGGTACGGGATCGGCGGAGCGCGGGCCTGTGGTGCGGTGCGGCATGGCTGACCAGGAGACAGGAGCACCGGGCGGGCCGGTGCGTGACTGGTCCGACCACCGCCGGCTCGGGCCGCTCTGGTCGGTGCTGCGGTCCGAGCTGCCGGAGATCGAACTCGTCACGCCGGAGCAGCGGTTCGGATCCGTGGGCGGGCGGCGACCGGGCATCCGCTTCGCGCTGTTCCGCCGGATCATCGAGATCCGCGACGGCCAGCTGTCCCTCCGCCCGTACCTGCACCCTCGGGTGCCGTTCTGGGTGGGTGAGGTGGTCCGCCCGGCCGGGACGGAGGAGTTCGCCGTCCTGGTGGAGGCCGCCACCGTCGCGGCGGCGCTGGAGGCGGCCCGGGCCGGGCACCGCTTCCCCGTCGGTCCCGGCGGGGGGTGGGTGCCGCACCCGTTGGCGGCCGGGCTCCGCGAGGAGGCGGCGTGGTTGGCCAAGGTGGCTCGCGCGTACCGCCGTTCACCGGTCATGGCGCATGTCCGGCGGCGGGTGCGTGCGGAGCTGGCGGGGGCCGCGACGCCCGGTCCCGCCCTGCCGCCCCCGCCGGTCGCACAAGGGTGAGCGGACGGCGGGGGCGGGGAAGGTTCAGGCCCCAGGGACGGGGGCGGGTTCAGGCCCGGGCCAGCTCCGGCATCAGCTCGTACACCTGCTCCGCCGCACCGGGGTCGGCCTCCAGACAGGCGCGCAGATCGGCCCTGGCGGCCTCCGTCCGGTCGAGCCCGATCAGGCAACGGGCGCGCTGCAGACGGGCGTCCACGTCCTCAGTCGCCTCCACCACCTCGTCCAGCAGTCGGACGGCCTCGCCGTACCGCCCGGCGTCGTGGTGGACCACGGCCAGGTTGAACCGGATGCCGGGCTCCGCGGAGAGCTCCACGGCGCGTACCAGGTGGCTTCCCGCGGCGTCCAAGTCACCCTCCTGGTAGCGGAGTCCGCCGAGCAAGGCCCAGGCCTCGGCGTACTCGGGGTCGACCGCGAGCGCGTCCCGGTAGGCCTCGGCCGCCGCCGCGAGGTCGTCCTCGGCCACCAGCAACTGCCCCTTCAGGCTGAGCAGTCGGGCGTTCTTCGGCGTCCGCTCCAACCCGGCGAGGATGTCCGCCCGGGCGAGGTCGGGCGCGCCCGCGTCGAGCAGCAGGGCGGCCCGGTTCAGCCGGGCGTCGTCGAACTCCGGGTCGAGCTGCAGGACGTAGCCGAAGTCCGCCACCGCCGCCTCGGTGTCGCCGAGTTCGGCCAGGACGTCGGCCCGGTTGAAGTACGCCTCCGGGAAGGGCGGGGAGAGCCGGATGGCCTGCTCGTAGTCGGCCAGGGCCCGCTCCGGCTCGCCGAGGTCGCGCCAGAGCATGCCCCGGTCGAAGTGGTACTCGGCGTAGTTGGGGTCGCACTCGATCACCGCGGTGTAGTCGGCGACGGCCTCGGCGTGGTGGCCGAGGGCCGCGTGCACCTGGGCGCGGTTGTAGCGCAGCACCGAGCGGTGCAGCGCGTGCTCATGGGGCTCCAGGGTCTCGTCGAGCTGGGCGATGCAGGCGTCCAGCAGGGCCAGTGCCGCCGCCGGGCGCCCCTGGTGGACCTCGATCAGCGCGAGCCCGTTGCGGTTGAACACGACGCGCGCCTCCCGTTCCTTCGGGTCCGGGTGCCAACGGGCGAAGGCGATGGCCTGGTTGACCCAGGCGCGGGCCAACTGGTGGTCGCGGCGCCCGGCCTCGAAGTGCCGGGTGTGCAGCATGGCCGTGGCGTACGCGGCCTGCATGTGGACCTCGGGCGAGGTGCTGAGCGCCCGGGCCTCCTCGTAGAGCGGCAGGGCCCGCTCCGCCAGGCCGAGCGCGGCGAAGGAGGTGGTCATCTTGGTGGTGAAGGCCCACCAGTGGGTCGGGTTGCTCTCGTGGGTCACCAGCCGCCGGCCGCGTTCGCCGAGCTCCACGACGGCGTGGTAGTAGCCGAGGTCCATGCAGTGGTCGAGGGCGTGGCGCAGGGTGTCCGCCCCGGCGCCGGACGGGTCACTGCCGTGCTCGGCGTGCCAGGTGATGGCCCCCAGCCGCAGCGAGGACTCGCCGGCGGTCTCCAGCTCCGCGCGCCGCAGGTCGTGCAGGCGGGCGCGTTCGTCGGCCGGGAGCGCCAGGTAGGCGGCGGTTTCGGCGGGGTCGTCGCCGACGCCGTCGGCGGCGATGTGGGCGCGGCCGAGCGCGGCCTGCCCAGGGCCGGCCGGTGCCTGGTCGGCTGCGGGCTCCTCGTCCGCCAGGTCGAGCACTCGGCAGTAGGCGGCGAGGGCGTCCGGCAGCGTCTCCCGACCGGGGCCGATCGGGCGCTCCAACGGCTCGGTGCCGGTGGTGACGACCACGGTGAGCAGCTCCGGGTCGATCCGGCGCAGCAGGACGGCGAGGAACTCCCCGTCGGTGGGGTCGGCCCGGTGCGCGTCCTCGACGACCAGGGTGTGCGGGCCCGCCCCGAGCGCGCGCAGGTACGCCTCCAGGAACTCGACCAGGCCGTGGGCGATGCGCAGGGTGCGCAGCGCGGAGTAGAAGCGGGTGCGCTCCTTGGGCACCGCGAGCGAGGTGAGCGTCTCGCGGGTGGCGGGCACCAGGTCGCGCAGTTCGGGGGTGGTCGAGAGGATCTCGATGTCGTGTCCGGCGACGGCCTCGGGGCAGCGCGCGAGCGCGTCGGGGACGGTCGCGCGCAGGATCGACCCGACGGCCGTGTAGGGCCCGCGCAGCCGGCGGTCGGCGTTCACCACGGCGAGCACGGGTGGCAGGTCGAGCTTCGCGCGGGCGTCGAGGCGGGCGGGGCGCCGGGCGGCGCGGACCCAGTGGTGGCGGTGTTCGGCCATGGCACAGCTGCCTTTCGTGCGGTGACGGGGAGGTGGGGCGGAGGTGACGCGGCGCGGGAGCCGGCGTTCCGTCCTGGGAGTCAGATCGTCCGGGCGGCGCGGCGCTCCCGGACGCCGAGCACCACGACGGCGGCGACCTGTCCGAGGCTCAGCAGCAGCAGGGCGAGCGAGTCCAGCCGACCGGCCGGCGACCCCTCTCCGGTGATCCGCACCCACATGTCGTGCAGCAGCCGGTAGGCCGTCGGCACCACGACACCGGCGAACATGGTGAGGGTGAACGCGTAGCCCACGACCATCAGCCAGGCGTACCAGCGGGCGGCCCGCCGGTCGACCGGGTGGTGGACCGAGAGGTCCACCGGCTGCCGCCCGGTGACCCGCCGGACCGCGTTGCGGAGCACGTCGACCGCGGCGGCGTGCAGGTTCACGCAGCCCAGCACCGTACTGAGCAGGACGTACAGGTCGGTCCGCAGGTAGAAGAAGCCCTGCCAGGCGAGCCGCAGCACCGTGGCGTAGGCGATCGCGAGACAGAGCCGGGCGACCAGCGCACCGCCGCCGCGCGTCACGTCGGCGACCAGGGTGAGGACGGCGATCGCCAGCACGTCGGCCAGCATGCCCGCCAGGATGGGCAGGTAGCGCTGTCGGCGCGGCACGCTGACCAGACCGTCGAGCGAGGTCTCCAGCACCAGGTACACCAGCCGGCGGCCGACCGAGAGCCGCGAGCGCAGCCCGAGTCGGCGACCGGCCAGCGCGTGGAACGCCTCGTGCAGCGCGAGCAGCGGCACCTGTCCGAAGAACAGCATCAGGACGACGAGTGTGTAGGACGTGCTGAAGAACAGGTTGTCGGCCCGCGGGACCAGGGCGGGCACCCGGATCATCTCGACCGCGGCGAGGGCCGTGACGAGCGCGTAGCCGAACAGGGCCGGCCTCCCGAACAGCAGCCCGCCCAGGCGCCGCCCGCGCACGGGCGCGACCTCGGCCGTCAGTGCGTCGGCGGGGCGGAGGAGGTCGAGGTCGGCGAGGACCTCGACCAGGTCGGCGATGTCCACGCTCTCGCCGTGGGCGGCCCGGTAGCGCTCGGCGGCCTCGCGCGGCGTGACGCCGTCGGCCAGCATCCGCACCAGCTCGGCGCCGTCGGCCGGGAAGACGGCATAGGTGTCGGTCTCCGGACTGCCGATGGTGACCTCGTCGGCCTCCTCCAGGTAGACGAGCCGGCGCAGGGGCAGCGGCCGGTCCAGGTCGAGGCCCGGGGCGTTGGAGTTGCTGTCCACGGAGGAGTGCACGGTTCCTCCTTGCGGGAGGTGGGCGGAGGGGGCGAGGTGGGCGGAGGGGGCGCGCGGAGCGGGCGGGGTGGGCGGGTGGAGCGGTGCCGGTCGTCAGGTGCCCGACCGGCACCGCGTTTCCCCCGGATCCGGCGGTCGGATCAGAGCTGCACGCTGCAGTCCCACGGCAGGTACAGCGCACGCGCCGTGCTGGTCAGGCGGACCGGACCGGCCTTGCGGACGACGATCTTCTTCATGACGGACACCTCCTTCCACGACAGACGGTCGAGGCCGCGAGCAGACATGAGCTGAGATGAATTGGAAACTTCACCTCAGCCACATCAGCTCGGCCAGGGCCCAAGAGTGGTGAATCCACGTCTCCCGCGTCAAGAGACCGGCACACCGCCTCCACACAACAATCACGCCTGAGGACACGGGAGTTCGCAGGTCGAGGCCGACTTCCGCAGGCGGCAGACGCCCCCACCGCGTCCGAATCCGCAGCGCCGAACCGGCCCTGACGCCGCGCCAGAATATAAACTGAAATGATTCACCGAGGACTTTAGGAAGCATCGCCAGGGCCTCCTGGACAGGAGATCGCCGGACCAGGAGCGGCGAGTGACCCATGTCATGCTCCTGCGGTACTGACGACCGCTACCGTGGGCAGCGACGACGCGGCTGATCGCCCGTCATTCCGCAGGACCGAGGTGTGCGGTGAAGCAGGCCGGTCCACGAGGGGTGCCATCGGGGCACGCCGCCGGAGAGGGTGGGGTCGGTGCACTTCCTTGACGCGCCGGTGGACGGCCGCGGGCCGTCCACCACGGAGGGCATGGCGGGTGTCGCCGCCGCGGGCGCGCGGTGCCTCGCGAAGGCATCGCGGTTCGCGATCGAGTCCCAGGACGCCGATGGTGCCTGGCGGATGCCGACGCAGCCGCGCATTCTGGAGAACGCGGTCGCCGTCTGTTCACTGGCACACATCCGAGGAGAACGGGCCGCCCGAGCACGGGCGCGGGCGGTCTCCTGGCTCCGGACCGCCACCCCGCAACGCCACGACCCGTTCGTGGCCGCCGCCGACCGGTGGCTGGTCGAGGTGGCCACCGCGGACGGAGCGGTCCCGGCGTTCAGCGAGCTGTCGGCGGCGGCAGGCCCGCATTCGCGGCGGGCGCTGTACCTGCACGCCCTGGCCTGCGCCCTGGGCGCACCCGGCGCCCACGCCCCTCAGCTGCTGTCCGACACCGAGGCCGCGCTGGGGCACGAACGGGGCAGCGGACTCAAGCCGTGGCAGCGGACCATGCTGCTCGCCTTCGAGGCCGTCGCCCGCTCCGCCCTGGGTCTTCCCCCGGCTGCCGGCACCCTCGACGCGTTCCGGCGCGCGCAGTCCGCGGACGGCTCGTACTACGGCATGCCCCTGGTCACCGGCATGCTGCACCTGGCGCTGACCCGGACCGCGCCGGACGATCCGGTCACCCACCGGTGCCGGGAGAGCCTGTTCGCCGACCAGCACCCCGACGGGACCTGGCGCTTCATGGTCAGCGAGGTGTGGGACACCGGCCTGATGGTCCGCGCCCTGCGAGGCCACCCGGACTTCGACGCGGACGCACTCGACGCCGCCCAGGCCTTCCTGGCCTCCGCCCAGAACGAGGACGGCGGCTGGGCGTGCGGCGCGGCGCTCGACTCCGACAACGACACCACCGGCAACACCCTCCTCGCCCTGGCCGGCACCGCATGGGCCGACCGGGTCCGCGCCACCGCCACCGCCTACGCACGCCGCTGCCGGACCGAGGCCGGCCTGTGGACCACCTGGCACTCCAGCGACGACGACCCCGTCCCCGACGTCGTCGCCCACATGGTGGCCGGCATCCGGGCCGCCTCCCTGCCCGGCATCGACCTCGACCCCGCCCGCCGCTGGCTGGCCGACCGAGAGGCCCAAGGCCACTGGCCGAGCGACTGGTACATACCACCCGCGTACGGCGCCGCCGAGATCAGCACCCTGCTCCCACCCGGCCCGCACACCCGCGCCACCACCGACGCCCTGCTCGCCGCCCAGCGCCCCGACGGCGGCTGGCCCCGCGTCCCCGGTGAATCCCACTCCAGCCCCGCCGCCACCGGTCTGGCCGTCACCGCGCTGACGCACCATCGCACCGCACCCCGGGAGGCCGTCGAGCGCGCCCTGTGGTTCCTCGTCGACGCCCAGACCGACGAGGGCACGTGGACCGACCTGCCGCTCATGTACGGCCCCCGGCCCTTCCTCAGCGCCACCGGCGTCCAGATCCACGCCCTCACCGCCCGCGCGCTGCGCCAGACGCTCACCCCCGCGCGACAGCCGGCACAGCCGGCCGGGGCCGACCGATGAACCCGGCCGCCACCGGTCCCCTCGCGTCGGCGCCCGACCGGGAGCTCCTCGCGGCGCTGAGCCCGACCGCCGTGATCTTCGACTTCGACGGCACACTGGTCGACACCAGCACCCTCAACACCGACGCCGCCCGGGCCAGCTTCACCGACCTGGACCTGCCCGTCCCCGAGCCCTGGCTGCACAACGCCCCGCTGGCCGATCTCACCGCCCTGCGCGAACTGTTGCACCGCGACCTCGGCCTCCGCCTTCCCGACACGGACTCCGAGTTCGTCGCCCGTACCCGCGCACACTGGCTCACCCTCGCGCGCCGGGCCCGCCCGGTGGCACGGGTCTGCGCCGCCGCGCGCCACCTGGCCTCGGCGGCCGTTCCACTGGCGGTGGCCTCGGCCAACGACGGCCAGGTCGTCCGCGCGGGCCTGGCCGCGTCAGGCCTTGACGGCCTGTTCCGGACCGTCGTCGCCCGCGAGCACGTCGCCCGCCTCAAGCCGGCGCCGGACGCGTACCTGCTGGCCGCCGCACGCCTGGCCGTACCTCCCGACCAGTGCCTGGCCTTCGAGAACACCGACGAGGGCATCAGCGCCGCGCTGGGGGCCGGCATCCCCGTCATCGACATCCGCGACCGCACCTGGAACGCGCGCCGGCCCTGATGGGCCGACCCCCTTGCCGCAGCGGCGGCAGCCCGGCCCGAGCCGCCCGCCGCTGCGGCAGCGGCGGCGGGCAGTTGCGGTGTCGTGTCAGGGCCGTTCGGGCCCGGGCTGGGTGGCCTGCCAGGCAGCGGCGAACAGGGCGGGCAGGGGGCGGGTCGGGACGAGGACGGCGTGCGCGGTGCTCGCGCGCCCCGGGTCGAGGGTGCGGTGGGTGAACCGGTCGGCCTCGACCGGCAGTCGGGGGGTCTTCAGGTCGAGCCACGGGCCGGGGAGGAAGAGGCTGCGCCCGGCGCGGGAACGGCGGGCGGTGACCACCAGGCCGGTGGCGCCCAACCGCTGCTGGGCGGCCTTCAGTTCGGCCGCCGTCCAGCCCGTCCACAGCCGTATGTGGCGATCGGTCGGGTCGGGCAGCGCGAGCAGCATCAGGTACAGCGCCGCCGCGTCCGCGGTCAGGCCGAGGGCCGCCGCGCAGGCGGTGACGACGTCCGGGGCGCTGCGGCGCGGGTCCTGTTCCCAGCCCGGGGTACGGCCGGCGTCCTCGGCGAGGTGGCGGCCGAGGGCCTCCAGGTCGCCGGAGAGCAGGATGCGCAGATCGGCGAGGGCCGGCAGGCCGGAGCCGCCCGGCAGAGCCTGCGAGGGCTTCAAGCCGTCGTAGTAGTCGTCGAGCGCGTCGAGGACCGTAGCCTCGGCGCCGGCGAGGAGACCGGGGCGCACCAGGACGTGCCACTGCCCCGCGGCCGGGTCGTCCACCACCTCGACGCCGGGCAGGGCGGCCAGGGCCGACGTGGACGGCGGCCTACCCGTGGCCGACCGCAGGTTGACGGAGAAGACCCGCCAGGCCGGCCCGGTGCCCTCCCGGTGGGCGGCGAACTCGGCGGTGACGCGCAGAGCGGCCGCGGCGACGGCGGGGCGCAGCGGGTGACCGGCGGGGGTGCGGTGGGCGAGCCACGCCATCGCGTACGGCGAGGCGAACGGCGCGGGCGCGCGGTCGGGACCGGCCTCCGGGGCGAGGGCGGCGGCCAACAGCGCCTCCGGTCGTCGGCAGCGCCTGCGCAGGCCCTCCGGGACCGGGTCGACCGCGGGGCCGGGGCCGGCCGGTGCCCACTCCCCCGTGGGGAAGCGGATCTCGCGCCCGGCGAGGGCCAGCAGTTCGGCGTCGACCGGCGGCGCGCCGAACCGCTCGTGCCACCAGGCCACCGCCCGCTCCACGTCCGGCCCGTGCGTCCACAGCCGCTCCGGGTCGGCCGGCACCAGCCGGTTGCGGAACTCCCGGACGGCGTCGGACCCGATCCGGCGGACGATCTCCTTCTCGGCGGCGCTCTCGTGGTCCCGGTGGTGTGTGCGGACGGCGAGCAGGGCGCCCGCCTCGGCCGTCGTCAGCGCGAGCCGCCGGGCCAGTTCCTCGGCCGTGTCGGGCCGGGCGGGCAGCGGCCCGCGGTCGGCGAGCAGTTCCAGGTAGCGGTGCAGCAGGTCGGCGTCGATGTGCGCGGTGAGGTCGGTCCGGGTCTGGACCTCGCAGTCGGCGGCGGCCAGCGGGCCGTCCTCGGGGAAGGTGCCGCCGGGCGCGTACTCCAGCAGCTCGGAGCGGTTGAAGCTGCTGTGGAGGACGAGCGCGGTCGAGAGCGCCGTCCGGAAGGCGTGGCCGGTCGGCGGGGTGGGCCGGTGGCCCGGGCGCCCGAGGGTGACGGTGCGCCAGCGGCCCGGCCCCTGCTCCGCCACGAACGGCAGGCCGGCGAACTCGCGCAGCCGGTCGAGGCTCGTGGCGTCGCCGCGCAGCAGTTCGGTCCGCCAGTCGACGACCAGGTACGGGAAGGCGGCGGACACGCCCGCGACGATCGCGCTCGGACGGTCGAGGTCGCCGTCCCAGACGGGGCTCCCGGTGGCCACCTCGCGCAGCAGCCGGCCGACGCGCACCCGCACCGGCTCCGCTGGGGCGACCGGCACATCGGGTACGTCGCGCACGGCAGGTACGTCGGACACGGCAGGAGCGTCCGTCCCGGCGGCGGCCTCGGGGGTCAGCAGCGGCACCAGGTGGGCCAGCCCGTCGCGGCAGTTCGCGGCGATCTGCACCAGGCGGGCGAACTCCCGGCCGACCTGCTCCTCCTCGACCTCCAGGAGCCGGCCGATCCGCTGGCGCACCAGGCCCGCGGCACCCTCGCGGAAGACCGACCGCGCCTCGACCGCGCCGAGCAGCAGCTCGGCGCCCGCCCGGTCCAACGCCTGCTCCGGCGCGTTCCTCCGCACCGCGTCGAGCAGCAGGGCGGCGACGTCGACGGCGGCCAGCCGCCGGGCCCGGGCGGGGTCGGCGAGCAGCGTGACGGCGGCGCCGAGGTGCTGGAAGCGGGCGAGCAGCAGCGCCACCTCGTCCAGGTCGAGCAAGGGCAGCTCGGCGAGTTCCTCGTCGCACCACTGCGCCAGGGCTTCGCGCCCCGGCCCGGTGTCAGCCAGGGTGGGCACCTTCGCCCACCCCTTGGGGTCGTGCGGCTGGTACCAGAGGTTGTGCGCGTCCCCGCCGTTGGTCAGCTCGCACTCGGCCCGCAGCAGGGCCCGCAGCTCGCGGGCGAACCGCGGATCGGCGCACAGGGCGGACAGCGCGGGGCGCGGCGCCGTGTCGACCCGGTGCAGGTACGGATCGGCGAGCCGCGGCGGCGGATCGGCGACCGGCGCGCCCGCGGCCAGCAGCACGTCCAGCAGGCCCAGCCGCAGGGCCGGGGACCCCTGCGCCTTCCGGTCCCACCGACTCGGGTACGGCAGGTCGACGGGCACGCCGTCGGCGGTGATCCGCGGCGCCAGCAGCGCGGCGAGCCGGTGAAGGACCGGTCGGGACGCCGTACGGAACGACCGGTCGGCCAGGACGACCAGCGCGCGCAGCCAGTCGGCGGCGGTGCCGGGCGCGGCGCCGCCCGCGTCGGGGGCGGCGGTGAGGTGGGCCAGCGCGCCGGTCCGTTCCAGGTAGTCCAGCGTCAGGTCGGTGTCCGGCATGCCGGACTGCGGTCCGGCGGCGGCCACCTCGCGCGCCAGGTCCGGGCGGTCGGCCAGGACCAGCTCCCAGGCGGGGTCGGCGAGCAGCGCGGCCCAGAACTCCTGGGCGGCCGTGTGCCACAGGTCGCGGGCCGGCAGCAGCCGGCCGGCCAGCCGGGCGAGTTCGCGCGCGGGGTCGAGGCCGGCGGCGCGGGCGGTGCGGACGAGGTCGGCGGCGAGTCCGGTGCGCAGGCCCTCGCGGAGCGTGCGGTCGCCGAGCAGGGCGAGCGTCCGGCGGGCCGCGTCGCGGTCGGCGCCGCGCGCGGTGACCTGGCGGACGCGTTCACGCAACGCGGTGTCCGTGAGCGCGCCGGCGGCGTCCACGGCGGCGTAGCGGGCGTCCAGCCACTCCTGGTCGACGTGCTCGCCGGCGGTGCGCTCCGCCGTCCTGGCGCGGGCGAACCACGCCGCCGCATCGGCCCGTTCCCCGCCGTGGCGCAGGCAGAGGTCCGCCACACCGTCCAGGAAGCAGCGCGAGAGCGCGGGGTCGGCGGCGGCGACGGTCTTGAGCACGGCGTCGACGTCTCGCTTCATCCACACCCGCCAGGCCGAGGTGGCCTGCTCCAGGCGCTCCAGGTGGTGCAGCACCTCCCGCTCCCGGGTGGGGTGCGCGGCGAGCGCGGACTCGGGGAAGGGCATCGCCCCGGCGGCCGGCAGACCGGTCGCCAGGGAGCCGACCGGCTCCCAGCCCTGGTGCACCATCAGCCGGTCGCGGTGGCGCGCCGCGTCCTCGGCGGTGAGCACCACCCGCTCCGCGCCGGGCAGCGCCGGATGACGGTAGCGACGGACCAGCAGGCCGTCCTCCCCCTGCGGCCCCCCGGCGGCGGGCACGAGACCGGCCTGCGCCAGCGCCTCCGCCCAGGCGGCGTCCACCGACAGCAGCTCCACCACCCGAACGGGCACCGCGACGCCCTCGCGCACCAGCCGCTCGGCCTCCTGCCCGCACGCCCGGCGGTGCGCCACGACGCCGTCGGCGAGCCCGAACAGCCCCGGCAGGCCGGGATGCCCCGCCAGCACCGGCGGCACCTTCTTCAGGACCCGCCCGCGCTCGTTGCGGAAGACGACCTTCGCGTCCTCCAGCCGTGCGACGTACCCCTGCGCACCGATCTCCCCGACCATGACCCACCACTCCCCCGTGCTGTCCACCCGCCGGGCAGTGCTCACCCGGCGCCTCCGCAGCCTAACGACCACCTCTGACAACGGCGCTCCGGCCGCGCAACCACGGGGAGCCGGGACGGCGTCCACCCGGTGATATCGTCCGCTGATCGACGACAGCGGCCCCCGGCACCGTCCGGGACCACCGCCACCTGCGGTTCGGCGCCACGGAGCGGATCCGGGAGAATCCTGGAGAATCCGGAGGGATCGCCGTCCGGGCCCGTGGAGGTGCCGTTGCGCGCGACCGGCAGCGCCCGCCGACGCCACCGGTCCGCCGGGCGGGGAGTCGATCGCGGTGCATCGAGGGGAAGCATGAGAGGTCAGGCATGACGCGCGGACACGCCCGGGCCGTCGGCGATGTGGTGGCCGGGCGGTTCGAACTCCGGGAACGCCTCGGCGCCGGGGGCATGGGCACCGTCTGGCGGGCCCACGACCCCGCCCTGGAGCGCGACGTCGCCCTCAAGGAGATGCGCTCCGGCGGCCACGACGACCCCGCGCGCACCGCCCTACTGCGCGAGCGCGCCATGCGCGAGGCCAGGGCCCTGGCGCGGATCAACCACCCGGGCGCGGTCGCCATCTACGAGGTCGTCGACGACCGGCCGCACCCCTGGCTGGTCATGGAGTTCGTCGACGGCACCCCGCTCGACACCCTGCTGCGCGGCGGCGCGCTGACGCCCGTCCGGACCGCCCGGATCGGCCTGGACGTCCTCGCCGCCCTGCGCGCCGCCCACTCCGCGGGAATCCTGCACCGCGACGTGAAGCCCGCGAACGTCCTCGTCCGCCCCGACGGCAGCGCCGTCCTCACCGACTTCGGCATCGCCGCGCTCCAGGGCTCCCACACCCTCACCGCCACCGGCGACATCATCGGCTCCCCCGAGTACCTCGCCCCTGAGCTCATCCGCCGCACCGAGGCCGAGGCCGGCCCCGCGAGCGACCTGTGGTCGCTCGGCGTGCTGCTGTACGCGTGCGTCGAGGGGACCAACCCGATGCGGCGCGATTCGGTCTGGGAGGTCCTGGTCGCCGTCTGCGAGGAGCCCGTGCCGCCCCCGCCGCACGCCGGCCCGCTCGCCCCCGTCATCACCGCGCTGCTCACCAGGGACCCCGGCGGCCGGCCGGACATCGACGACACCGCCAGGGCGCTCGCGGCCGTCCGCGACGAGCAGCCCTCCCCCGTCGGCGGCGACGAGCCGACCCGCCGGCTGCCACCGCTCGCCCCGGGCACCGGCCCCACCGCCGCCACCTCCGCCGCGCCGACGGGCGCCCGCACGCGGCGGCGCCTGCCACGGGCGGCCGCCGCCGTCCTCGGGGTCGCCGCCCTCGCCGCCACCGGCGTCGGCGTGTACGCGGCACTGCCCGGTTCGCCCTCCGCCGGCCCCGGCCCCGGCGTCGCCACCCCCTCGCCGACCGCCTCCCCCACGCCCACCCCGACCGCGCCGGGCCTCTGGATCGCCCAACTCTCCGCCGTCCCGCACGGCTCCGACCGGACCGCGCTCGACCAGGAACTCCTCACCCTCCAGCGCAAGCTCCCCGGCGCCCGGCTCCTCAACAGCAACGACTGGAAGTCCCTCAACCCCGGCTACTGGGTCATCTACACCACGGGCGACTTCCCGGACGGCGACAGCGCCCTCGCGTTCTGCACCGCACACGGCCGCAGCAAGTGCGTCGGCCGCTACCTCAGCCAGGACCCGGCCGACGGCCGCTTCATCTGCGTCCCCCCGCCGACCCCCGGCCAGCCCTCCAGCCGCGAAGCCTGCCGCCGCCCCTGACCTGAACCCGGGCGGGGAATCCGCACCGCTCCAGCCCACCACGCACGGCCGGTCTCCGCGTCAGGACGCGGAGACCGGCCGTTGGTCGTACGGGGGCTCACCCCTCGCTGCGGATCTCAGCGGACCCTAGACGAGTAGATCCGAAGTTCCGGCCCGCCAAAGGGCAGAGGGCGTCCAAGAT
>NZ_JBHSOF010000042.1:0-81590 GCF_042656005.1 Kitasatospora misakiensis
GAGCAACAGCTCGACGGGGCGAAATGATCAGGATCCCGAATTCACCAACAGCGTCCGGTGGGAACCGTCCGGGGGCCCTCGTTACTTGCCCTGGGTCAGGCGCTCTTGACGGCCGCGAAGCGGGTCGAGACGTCCTGCCAGTTGACGACGTCCCACAGGCGGGTGACGTAGTCCGGGCGGACGTTGCGGTACTGGAGGTAGTAGGCGTGCTCCCAGGCGTCGAAGGCCAGGAGGGGGGTGGTGCCCTGGCCGACGTTGCCGTGGTGGTCGTAGACCTGCTCGACGATCAGGCGCTTGCCGAGGGGCTCCCAGGAGAGGATGCCCCAGCCCGAGCCCTGGACGCCGGTGGTGGCGGTGGTCAGCTGCTTCTTGAAGGCCTCGAAGCTGCCGAAGTGCTCGGTGATGGCGTCGGCCAGCTCGCCCTCGGGGCGGTCGCCGCCCTCCGGGGAGAGGTTCTCCCAGAAGAGGGAGTGCAGCACGTGGCCGGAGAGGTGGAAGGCGAAGGTCTTCTGGAGGCCGACCAGACCGCCGAACTGCTCCTTGTCACGCGCCTCGGCGAGCTGCTCAAGGGTGTCGTTGGCGCCCTTGACGTACGCGGCGTGGTGCTTGGAGTGGTGCAGCTCCAGGATCTCCGCGGACATCGCGCGCTCCAGCGCGGAGTAGTCGTACGGCAGGTCGGGAAGCGAGTAGGTGCCCATCAGGACACGGCCCCTTTCGGCGAGTTCAACGGTGACGATCGTGCCGGGTCAACACTATTGCGTATGACTTGCAAGAACGAACCAGGGGCTCCTGCTTATTCCTCACACCGTGTCGGAAGTCGCAGAACGCCAAGGGGTCAAAAGCCACACATCACGGCCGCCTGACAACGTTTCGGTTGCGGCGAACGATTATTCGGTCCCGAGTCTTCCCGGTGCGCAGTGGCATGTGCCATTTTACATGTCACACATCGAGAGGCCGCGTCCCCCATACCGCGGCCCGAACGGCCCCGGAGGCCCCCACAGATGCGTTCCTCCCGGATATCCACGGCCAACGCGCGCAGGCTGCCCGCGCTCGGCGCGGCCTTCTTCATCGCGCTCGGGCTGTTCGCCCCACAGGCCACGGCCACCCCGGCCGGCCACAGCGCCGCCGCGTCGGCCCCGCGGTCGATCCCGGTCCCCAAGTCGCCCGAGGCGAAGAGCACCAGCCCCTACAAGATCTCCGCGCAGGACAGCACCGAGGAGCACACCCCGCCGGCCGCCCCGGCCACCGCCCCCGTCAAGGCCGCCAAGCAGTCCTCGGCCGCCGCCGGGGAGCCGTGCCCCGACCTGTCCGGGGTGGTCAACGCCACGGGCGGCGCGCTGGTCCAGCAGCTCAAGGCGCTGCCGCGGGTCGACTGTACGTACCCGCTGTTCAACGTCGACGCCGCCACCGCGGGCACCGCCTTCCGCGAGGCCAACATGGTGACCGTCGCCAACGCGCTGCGCGACGCCTCCCCCGCCTACCCGGGCGACAACAGCACCGCCGTCGGCCAGTTGGTGCTCTTCCTGCGCGCCGGCTACTACCTCCAGTCGGTCAACCCCGGCGCCGTCGGCGGCTACGGCGCGACCCTGGCCACCGCCACCCGCGGCGCACTGGACGCCTTCTTCGCCAACGCGCACAGCAAGGACACCACCACCGCCAACGGCGAACTCCTCGTCGAGGTGGTCAAGGTGATCGGCCAGACCGACACCCTCGGCCGCTACGCCGGCTTCTTCAAGTGGCTGCTGAACACCTACACCGGCAGATGGAACGAGCGGATGACGGCCACCGTCGCCGAGTTCGACTGGGTCCTCAAGGACGGCTTCGCGTCCAAGACCGACAGCACGGGCTGGAAGGCCGCGCTCAAGGCCGACCCCGCCATCCTCACCTCCTGGTCGGGCTTCATCACCCGCAACGACTCGCTGCTGAACCGCTGGGACGTCGTCAGCAACATCGGCCGCTACCTCGGGTACGCGCTGGACGTCCCCGAGCTGCGGACCCAGCTGCGCCCGCTGCTGAAGGACCTGATCAACCGCTACCCGAACACCGGCCCGACCGCCCCGATCACCATGAACCTGGGCTGGGCCACCCGCCAGTTCGACAAGGGCCACTGCGCGGACTACGGCATCTGCGACCTCAACACCCGCCTCATGCCGGTGGTCCTGCCGATCCAGCAGACCTGCAACGCGGGCCTGAAGATCCGGGCGCAGGACATGTCCCCCGCCCAACTCGCCACCACCTGCACCAGCCTGATCAACCAGGACGCCTACTTCCACAAGATCATCGGTGACAAGGGCGCCATCCCCGGCGACGTGAACACCAACCTGGAGGTCGTCGCCTTCGACGACTACGACCAGTACTCGCTGTACGCCTGGGCCTTCTACGACATCGACGTCGACAACGGCGGCATGTACGAGGAGGGCGACCCGTCCAGGGCGGGCAACCAGGCCCGCTTCATCGCCCACGAGGCGTCCTGGCTGCGGCCGTCGTTCTCGATCTGGAACCTCAGCCACGAGTACACCCACTACCTCGACGGCCGCTACAACATGTACGGCGACTTCGAGGCCGGCATCGTGACCCCGACCATCTGGTGGGTCGAGGGCATCGCCGAGAACATCTCCTACGGCTACCGCAACGAGCGCAACGCCGACGCGATCGCCGAGGCCGGCAAGAAGACCTACAAGCTCAGCGAGCTGTTCGACACCGTCTACGACCAGACCGGCGACGCCACCGTCAACTCCAACCGCGTCTACCGCTGGGGCTGGCTGGCCGTCCGCTACATGCTCCAGCAGCACCGCGCCGACATGGACGCCGTCCTCGCCAAGTACCGCACCGGTGACTGGAACGGCGCCCGCACCATCCTCAAGCAGACCATCGGCACCCGCTACGACGCCGACTTCGGCACCTGGCTCGGCGCCTGCGCGAGCAACGACTGCGGCCCGCTGCCGGAGGCCCCGACCGGCCCGGTCGTCCCGACCGCCCCGGTCTGCACCCTCCCCGACACCCGGCAGTTCGACAACAACTGCCGCCGTGACAACCTGGCCGCCGGCGCCGGCAACTACAGCTACCACTTCCTCAACCTGCCGACCGGCGTCAAGCAGCTGACCATCACCAGCAGCGGCGGCACCGGCAACGCCGACCTCTACTACGGCGGCTCCAACTGGGCCACCACCGGCGCCTTCCAGGCGAAGTCGACCAACGCCGGCAACGGCGAGACGCTGACCATCGGCAACCCGCCGGCCGGCTGGGTCTACTTCAGCCTCTTCGGCCAGCAGGAGTTCAGCGGCGTCACCGTCACCACGCAGTTCCAGTGAGCGCCCGACCCCCTGTGAAGCGCTGACCGTGCGTAGGGCCCCGCCGGCACCACCGGCGGGGTCCTACGTGTCAGGCGGGCCGACGCGTCAGAGCAGGGCCTCCGGGGGAAGGCGGTGGACGCCGGGGAGGTGGGAGTCCAGCTCGCCCGGCTCGAACCGGCACATCCCGACGGCGTGCCAGAACTCGCCGGCCACGTCGCCCTCGCACTTGTACGCGCCGGAGGGCAGCAGCGCGGCCCAGCCGTCGGGGGTGCCGAGGAGGGTGGCCAGAGCCGTGGGCCGGCCCTCCTCCGGGATCCGCCACAGCCGGATGGTGCCGTCCTCGCCGCCGCTGGCCAGCAGGGAGCCGTCCGGGCTGAAGGTGACGGCCAGGATCCGGCCGGTGTGGCCGCGCAGGCCGGCCAGTTCGGCCCCGGAGAGCGGGTCCCAGAGCCGGACCACCCGGTCGTCGCCCGCGGTGGCGAGCAGCGGGCGGTGCGGGTGGGCGGCGGCGGTCCAGAGCCGGCCGACGTGGCCGGTCAGCCGGTGCCGGACGGCGCGGTCCACCCAGATCACCGCGGTGCCGTCCCAGGAGGCGCTGGCCAGCCAGGCGCTGTCGGCGGCCGGCGAGACGGCGTACACCCGGTCGGTGTGGCCGTCGAGTTCGGCCACCACCCGCCCGGCGCCGATGTCGGAGATCCGCACCCGGCTGTCGTCGCAGCCGGTCAGCAGCTGCCGCCCGTCCGGGCTGAACGCTATCGAGCGGACCCGGCCGCGGTGCTCGCGGAGGGTGGTGAGGTGGGCGCCGGTGCGGCGGTACCAGATGCGGACGGTGTCGTCGTCGTTGGCGGTGGCGACCAGGGTGCCGTCGGCGCTGAACGCCTCCGCCCAGACGTGCTCGGTCTCCACGTCCATCTCGCGCAGGTACTCGCCGGTGCGGGCGTTCCACAGGCACAGGTCGCCGTCGTTGGTCGCGGTGGCCAGCACCGCCTCCTCCGGGCTGAACACCGCCGAGACCAGCCGGCTGCTGCGGCCCGCCAGCTCCCGCAGCCGGCGGCCGGTGGACGGCTCCCAGAGCCGGACCCGGCCGTCGTTGCCGCCGGCCGCGAGCAGCGTGCCGTCACCGCTGAAGGTGAGCGAGCCGATCCGCCGGCCGTGGCCGCGCAGCAGTTGGCGGCTGCGGCCGCTGGACGGGTCCCAGAGCCGGACCCGGCCGTCGTTGGCGCCGGTGACCAGCAGCGGGTCGCTCTCCGCGCCGCCGCGCCCGGCGCCGGGCCGGAACCGGCAGGCCCAGACCGAGCCCCGGTGCTCGGGCGGCTGGCGGCGCAGCGGCGTCACCTCCCGGGCTCCGCCGGCGCCCGCGCCGTCGGCGGGGCCGACCCGCCAGACCCGGACGCCGCCGTCGCTGTCGCTGGCCGCGAAGCGGGTGCCGGCCTCGTCGAAGGTGACCTGGTAGATCTTGCCGGTGGAGTCCTCGGGTCGGCCGGCCGGTGTGCCGTCGAGGGGGTTCCAGAGCCGGATCTGGCCCTCGGTGTCGCCGCTGGCGAGGAGGTCGCCGTCGGGGTGGAAGGCGAGCGTGTAGATCCGCCCGGCGTGGCCCGGCATGCTGTGGCGCAGGCGGCGGGAGGCGACCTCCCAGATCCGGACGGTGCCGCCGGTGCCGTCGTCCGGCCCGCCGTCGGCGGTGGCCACCAGGGTGCCGTCCGGGCTGAACGCGGAGCGGTAGAGGGTGCCGCGGTGGCCGGGGAGCTCGGCGAGCCGGCGGCCGTTCGTGGTGGACCAGAGCCGGCCGCCGCCGGCCTGGTCGCCGGTGACCAGCAGGGTGCCGTCGGGGTTGAACACCGCGGTGTAGACGGGCGCGGCGTGGCCGGGCAGCCGGTGCCGGGGCTCGCCGGTGGCCGTGTCCCAGAGGGTGACGACGCCGTTGAGGTCCCCGGTGGCGACCAGCCGTCCGTCCCGGGCCAGCGAGAGCGGCCAGACGCCGCCGGGGTGGACGTCGAGGCGGTGGCGGCACTCGCCGGAGACCGGGTCCCAGAGCCGGACGGTGCCGTCGGCGCTGCCGGTGGCGAGCACGTCGTCGGCGAACTTGACCGAGTAGACCCGGCCGATGTGGTCCTTGAGGGTGCGCAGGGCGATGCCGGTGACGGCGTCGCAGATCAGCACGCTGCCGTCCTCGGAGCCGACCGCGAGCAGGTGGCCGTCGCGGCTGAAGGCCACCGGTTCGGGCAGCCGGGTGGAGCGCACGTCGAAGCCGTAGGGGACGCCGACCTCGGAGGGGCTGAAGCCGGCCTCGACGGGCAGCCCGGGGGCGATCGCGGCGGCGCGCAGCTCGGGGGCGGCCAGCACCTCCTCGTCGGTCACGGCGGAGATCAGCGCGGCCCGCTGCCACCGGCTGCCGCGCAGCCGGGCCCCGCGCAGGTCGGTGCGGACCAGCCGGGCGCCGTGCAGATCGGCGAAGCGCAGGTCCGCGCCGGTGAGGTCGGCGGCGTCGAGGCGGGCGCCGGCCAGCCGGGCGCCGCGCAGGTCGGCGCCGGAGAGGTTGGCGCCGAGCAGCCGGGCGCCGCGCAGGTCGGCGCCGAACAGGTCGACGCCGGAAAGGTCGCGGTGCGAGAGGTCCTCGCCGGCCAGGGTGGCCCCGCGCAGATCGGTGTGGGCGGGCACCCGCAGCCGGTCGAGCACCTTGACGGCGTTCAGCCGGGCCGCCTCGGGGACGCCCTCGGCGGCGTCCAGGACGGAGCGGGCCCAGCGCTGGCAGGCCTGGTGGTCGGCGAGGTCGCAGAGGAACTCGACGGCGAGCCGGCTGAGCGGGCCGCGGGCGAGCAGCGTGGTGTCGCCGCGCTCCAGCGCCTCGGCGGCGGCCCGGGCGACCAGCCACTCCCCCACCGAGCCGTGGATGAAGTGGAACATGCCCTCGTCGGAGCGGACCAGCAGGCTGCCGGAGCCGACGGCGTGCGCCACCTGCGGGGTGGGCATCCGGTTCTCGGCGAGGCCGTTGAGCACCCCGGCGATGTCGACGATCTCGTCCAGCGGGATGGAGCTGCGCCCGCTCTCCCACAGGCGCAGCGCGAGCAGGGTGACGGCCTGCCAGAGCTGGTCGAGCTGGAGGCCGGGCGCGGCGCCGGGGCCGCCGTGGCCGCGCCGCTCCTCGAAGCGCAGCCAGGAGGTGAAGACCTCCTCGTAGAGGCCGGCGGCGCTGAGCGCCCGGCCGGCGCCGGCGACGGCCCGCAGCCGGTCGTGGTCGAGGTCGGCGACGAAGCTGAGCAGGCGGGGGTTGCGGCAGAGCGCGAGCAGGTCGGGGACGGCCTCCAGCAGCCGCATCCGGCGGGTGGCGGCCTCCTCGTCGCCGTAGCGGTTGCCGAGGTAGCCGCGGATCTGGTGCGGGGTGAAGTCCTGGACGGCGATCAGCCGGCGCTGCGGGAGCAGGCCGACCCGCTCGCCGAGCGCGGTGAGCACCTGTTCGTGGGAGCTGAAGTGCTGGGTACGGCTGGTGACCACGATCTTGGCGTTGTCGACGGCGGCGTCGAGCAGCACCTGGAGGTGGTCGGCGGCGCGTTCGTAGCTGACCCGGTTGACCAGTTCGTCGAAGCCGTCGAAGAGCAGCACCACCCGGCCCTGCCGGAGCATGTAGCGGAAGGCCCGCAGGTCGAGGGTGTCGATGCCGTGCTCGGTGAGGTGGGCGGCGACCAGGCCGTCCAGCGAGTGCGCCTTGTCGAGTGCGCTCAGCTCGATGAACAGGGGTGCCAGGTGCGGGAGTTCGGCGGGCAGGCGGCGGGCGAGCTCGCGCAGGGCGAAGGTCTTGCCGCGGCCGAAGTCGCCGAGCAGCAGGACGAAGCGGCCGTGGTCGGAGTCGAGCAGCCGGAGCAGTTCGTCGACCAGGCCCTCGCGCTCGTCGGCGCCGGGGCGTTCGGCGTCGCGGTAGCGCTGCGGCAGGTAGAGGCCGGGGTGGTACTGGCTGTCGGTGGAGAGCCGTTCGGTCTGGGCGGCGACGTGGCCGCGCAGGTCGAGCAGGCCCTGGAACTCCAGGAAGCTGCGCAGCCGCACGCCCCGGCGGCGGGCCCGGTCGCGCAGTTCGCGGGAGGGCGGCGGGCCGTCGTGGACGAGTTCGGCGTCGAGGCCGGCGCCGTCGGCGTGCACCGCGTCGACGAACTGCTCGACCTCCTCCTCGGTGGGCGTGCCGACGCAGGCGGCGACCCGCTGCTGGCGGACCAGCCCGGACTCGGCCCAGGTGACGAAGAGCTGGGAGGTGGTGCCCGCGACCGGGCGGATCTGGGCGCCGGGGTGGCGGGTGCGGCAGACCTCGGCGACCCGGGCCAGCAGGGCCTCCTGCGGGGAGGCGAGGGCGCGGGTCTCGTGGACGGGGTCGGCGGGCGCGCGGGACTCCTCCAACTGCGGGGGTCCGGACCGGGGGGCGGGCTCCGGGGCCGGGAAGGCGCGCTCGGCGCGGCGCCAGGCGACGGTGAGGCGCTGGGGCGCGGCGGCGGGGGCGGTATGGGGGGCGGTGTGGGAGGCGACGCCGGGGGCGGGCCAGCGGGTGAGGCCGTCGCGGGTGAGCCGGAGCAGCTGGTGGGCGCCGGGGGCGGCGGCGCCGAGCACGGGCAGGTCGCCGGCCGTGGTGGGGAGGGTGCGGGGGGCGGTGCCGCGGGTGTCGGCGGGGGCGCCTGGGCCGCGGGTGTCGCCGGGGCCGTGCAGCAGGAGGTGGAGGCGCGGGGCGGTGAGCCGGGTGAACCGGTCGGCGTCGCGCAGCGGTTCGGCGTCCTGGCCGGGGCGGAGGGCGGGGCCGCCGTGGCCGCCCGGGCCGGCGGCGGGAGCGGCGGCGACCGGGTGGCGCACGGCGCCGATCCGCAGCCAGCCGTCGTTCTCGTACGGGCGCAGCGCCTGGGCGAACCAGGCGGCCTGCTCGGGCCCGAGCCAGCCGTAGCGGTCCTCGGGCCGGTGGGTCCAGGCCATCGAGGAGTTGAGCCCTGCGACGACGGTGCCGAGTTCGGGCACCGGGAAGAGCGTCCACGGCTGGGCGCTGTCGAAGACCACGTCCAGGCCCTGGTAGAACTCCTGGAACAGCCGGGCGTAGTGCCGCCACTTGGGCCAGTACGGCGGGGCGGGCCGCAGTTCGTCGGCCTCGCAGGTGGCGAAGTAGGCGCGGGCGGCGGCCTCGCTGACGTCCTGGCCGCCGGGCAGGACGGCCACCCGGTGCGGTTCCAGGCCCAGCAGCGAGCGGATGCCGGTGAGGAAGGTCAGCGCCTGTTCGCACTCGCGGGGGCTGCCGGAGGCGGTGAGGTCGCCCGTGACGACGACGAGTTCGGGCGTGGGGGCGCCGGCGTCGGCGAGTTCGACGAGGTCGCCCCAGATGGCGGCCTGGAGGTCCACCGGGTCGTGGCCCCGGCCGAAGGCGGGCCCGGCCAGGTGGAGGACGGTGACCGCCTCACGTCCGCCGGGGCGGCCGGCGGCCGGCGGGTACTCGGGCCGGACGGAGGGCCGACGGCGGCCGGCCCGGCCGGTGTCGCCGTCGCGCGGGACCGGGACGAGGTCCTGGGCCCCGGTGCCTGAAACACCGTCGCCCGGGTGGCCGTTGCCCGGGTAGCCCGGGGACAGGTCGGGGCGGGCCCGGCCGTCCATCGCCTGGGCGACCCGGGTGAGCAGCAGCCCGCGGGCGCGGGCCGGTTCGCTGACGCCGACCAGGTCGATGTAGGTGAGGGTGGCGAGCAGGCCGTCCACCGGGATGTCCTCGATCCGGACGGTCACCAGCCGCCGCTCCGGCGCGTCCGGATCGGCGCGCAGCGCGGCCTGCCACTCCATCCGGCCGTAGCGCGAGCGCTCGTAGTTGCGCGAGAGCAGGGCGATGACGGCCGCCGACTCGGTGATGCCCCGGTCCATGAAGTCGACGAAGTTGGTGCCGGGCACGAAGTCCCAGGCCTGCAGGAAGGCCCGGTACCCCGCCTCCTCCAGGGTCCAGGCGATCCAGGCCGCCCAACGTTCGTCGGCCGGCGAGTAGCTGATGAAGAAGTCGATCGGCCCGGGGCCACCCGGGGTCGCGTCAAGAGCCCCCATGGGAGGAGCTTATGACCGATCCGGACAGCCTCAACCCTGTTTCGCCGCACTGGGTTCGGGTGGTTTTCGGCCGCGCGGGACGAACGCGGAGGCGAGCATCGGACGGATGTCCGGATCCGCTCGACCCGAAACGTCTCGTGTGCGACCCTGACGTCCGTGTTCGCGTACTGGCCCGCCGTCAAACGGCTGCACCCCCTGGACCTGCTGGCTGCCGGACTGCTGGCCTGCGGCCTGCTGCTCCTCGCCACCGGGCTCCTGCCGGCGGACTCCGCCGGGTCGGCCGTCCACCGGATCGCGCCACTGCTGGCCTTCCTCGGCTCGGTGATCGTGCTCGCCGAGCTGACCAGCGCCGCCGAGGTGTTCGACGTGGTCGCGGCCTGGGTGGCCCGGGCCGGTCGGGGCAGCTACCCCGCGCTGTTCCTGCTCTGCGTCGGCTTCGCCGCGCTCACCACCGCGGTGCTCAACCTGGACACCACCGCCGTACTGCTGACCCCCGTCATGCTCGCCCTGGCCACCCGGGTGGGCATCGCCCCCCTCCCGCTGGCCATGACCACGGTCTGGCTGGCCAACACGGCGAGCCTGCTGCTGCCGGTGTCCAACCTCACCAACCTGCTGGCCGCCGACCGGGTGGCGCTCTCCCCGGCCGGCCTGGCCCGCGCCATGTGGGCTCCGCAACTGGCCGCGCTGCTGGCCACCATGGCCTGCCTGTGGGGCTTCTACTGGCGGCGCGGGCGGCGCGGCGCGACCCGCTACCGGCCGCCGGAGGCCCACCGCCCCGGGGACCGGGTGCTGTTCCGGATCTGCGCGCTGGCCTGCGCCGGCTTCCTGGTGGCCAGCCTGGCGGCGGTCGTCCCGCTCTGGGTGGCCTCGGGCGCCGCGGCGGCCGTCGTGGTGGTGGCCTTCGCGGTGCGACGGCCGGAGGGCCTGCGGGCCTCGTTGATACCGTGGCGGCTGCTGATCATGGTGCCCGGCATGTTCCTGGTGGTGCAGACCGTGGACGCGCACGGGCTGCACCGGCTGCTCGCCGACGCGATCGGCACCGACGGCGGCACGCTCGGCCTGTTCCGCGCCTCGGCGGTCGGCGCGGGCCTGTCCAACCTGCTGAACAACCTCCCGGTCTACCTGGCCGGGGAGGCCGCCGTGCCCGCCGGCAACCACACCCAGCTGCTGGCCCTGCTGATCGGCACCAACATCGGCCCGCTGGTGACGCCCTGGGCCTCGCTGGCCACCCTGCTCTGGTACGAGCGCTGCCGGTCGGCGGGCCTGCGGGTGCCGCTGCGCGGCGTGGCCGGGGCGGGCGCGGTGCTGGCGGTCGGCGGCGTCGCGCTGGCCACGGCGGCGCTGGCGCTGACGGCGTGAGTGTGCGGCGCCCTCAGCCGGTCCGGGCCGCCCGGGCGACCAGGTCGAGCAGGTACGGGAGCAGCTCCGGGCGGCAGGCGACATAGCTGCGGGCCGCGTCCGACTGCCCGATCCGGGCGCTGAACGGTCCGCCGTCCAGCGCCCGGACCGCCAGACCGGCCTCGGTCACCAGCAGGCTGCCGGCCGGCAGGTCGATCTCCTCCGCCCGGTAGCCGACGAAGCCGTCGATCAGCCCGGCGGCCAGCAGCGACCAGGTGAGCAGCGGCGCCCAGAGCTGGAGCACCCGGCGGGCTCCCGCCTCCAACCCGTCCTTGAGCGCCCGCGCCGCCGGGTCGCCGCCCACCCCGTGCCCCTGCGTCCAGCCGAGCACCGGACGGACGGCGCCCGGCGGCCGCGCCGCGACCAGCAGCCGGCCCCCCGGGCCGTACGCCCCCTCGCCGCGCACGGCCCGCCAGGTGCGGCCGGCCACCGGGTCGTGCACCACCCCGAGCACCGGCTCGTCGTCCACGCAGAGCGCGATGCCGACCACGTACGCGGGCAGGCCGACGACCACGTTGTTGCTGCCGTCCAGCGGGTCGACCAGCCAGGTCCGGCGGCTGCCGGGCCGCGCCGGGAGGCGGCCGGCCAGCTCGCCGCCCTCCTCGGCGCGGATCCGGTCGGCGGGGAATCGGGCGGCGAGCCGACCGGTGATCAGCTCCTCGGCGAGCAGGTCGAGTTCGGTCACCACGTCACCGTCCTCGCCCTTGGTCTCCACCCGGAACGCGTCCAGGAAGCGCGACCTCAGCAGCGCGCCCGCCTCCTCGGCGGCGCCCACCGCCACCCGCAACTCGTCCGCGAGGCCCCCGGCCCCCGCGGGCTCATCCCGAGTCACCGCGTCCACCGCGTCCACCGATCCTCCTGGCCGCCTCCCCGGCGATCCGGGCCGTCCGGTCCGGGTCGCAGAGCCGCCGCACCACCCGCCGGGCGGCGCCGTCCACCGGCCCCAGCACCACGTCCACCGGCCCCGGCACCGTCCGGCCGAGCACCACGGTGGCGGCGGGCTCGTCGTCCGGCAGCGCCGTGACGTGGAACTCCCCCGCCCCCAGGGTGTACGTCTCGCCGTGCGCGCTGGTCTGCTCGGCCAGCGGCTCCCAGCGGACCAGCCGCGGCGTGGGCCGGATCTCGTCCACCCCGGCGGCGGCGTCGCTGAACACCTCGAAGGCCCGGTGGCTCGGCCGGGCCGGCTCGTCGTACACGCCGACCCGCAGGTTCCCGATCCGGCCGTAGAGCACGCTGCTCTTCAACTCCCAGCTGTGGCAGTGGATCTCCCACCGGCCGGCGGCCCGGCGCGGGTCGAACACGTGCACGCACACCCCGAGGGCCCCGTCGCGCACCACCGGCAGGCAGTAGAACCCGAGCGGATGGTCCACCGCGCGCAGCGGCCGGGTGCCGTCCGCCACCTGGGCCAGCAGTCCGCCGACCAGCCCGTCCAGCCCGGGCTCGGCGGCCGTCCGCCCGGCGGCCCGGTCGAGCGCGGTGAAGAGTTCGTTCATGGCTCCCCCTCTGCTCCCCCGTCCCAGGGGCCACCAACCACGGCCACCGGCGCTCCAACCCCCTCCGCACCAGCCGCCGGGCCACCCCGAGGACCCTCCCAACATGCTAGAGCCGGGGCGAAGTTGACGGCCAGCATGCGGACACGCCCGCTCCCACGAACGCCCGCGGGCCCGCGACGCGCAGTGCGTCGCGGGCCCGCGGGGGCGTACGGGGTGAGGCGGTCAGGCGGGTCGGTCAGGCGGTGGCGGGCTGGAGGGTCCAGCGCTGGTTGGGGTTGCCGTAGCACTGCCAGATGCCCAGGCCCGCGCCGTTGGCGTCGTCCCAGCCCGGCAGCTCCAGGCAGGCGTCCGAGGCGGGGTTGTAGAGCGAGCCGTCCTCGCGGTACATCCAGGTCTGGCCGCTGCCGCCCCGGCAGGTGGCGACGACGACCGGCGTGCCCCAGTCGGTCCGGTCGTCCTGGACGGTGACACAGCGGCCGCCGGTGCGCAGGGTGCCGTCGGAGGCGAAGGTGAAGCTCTGGTTCGCCGCGTTCCAGCAGTCGTAGAAGTGCAGCGCGCTGCCCTCGGGCCCGCCGAAGTCGTCGAGGCAGCGGCCGGGGTGGTAGACGGAGCCGATGTTGTAGGGGTCGGAGTACTGCACCCCGAGCTCCTGGGGTGCGCCGAAGCGCGGCTGGTCCCCGTCCGGAGCGGCGCCCGGGTACCGGAACTTCCGGCCGTCGGCGGCGGTGACGATCAGGTCCGGGTGGCCGTCGGCGTTCATGTCCCCGGGCGAGTCCACGGCGGGGGCCGCGCCCTGCGCGAGCCCGAGCGGCAGCAGGGCCTGGGCGGCGGGCGCCGTCCACCGCCCGCTCGCTCCGTCGTGGCAGTCCCGGATCGCCAGGTGCTCGCCCGCGGTGGCACCGGGGGCGGAGTCGAGGCACTTGTCCGCGTTCGGGTTCTTCAGCGTGCCCGGGTAGGGGCCGGCCACCCAGGTCTGCGCCGGGCTGCCGTTGCAGTCCCACACGTTGACGGGCGAGCCGTTCGCGGTGTTGCCACCGGTGACGTCGAGGCACTTGCCGAGGACGTGCGCCGAACCGTCGGCACCGAGGGTGAACGCCTGGCCGGCGCCGGCCCCCTGCTCGGTGCAGTCGGCCAGCAGGGTCGCCGTACCGTTGGCCGCCCGGCCGCCGTCGACGTCGGCGCACAGGCTCGCGCCGCCGGCGCCCTGGAGCGCGGACACCAGGGGCTTGTGGGCGGGCAGCGGCAGCGGCGCGAAGCCGGCCAGGAGCTTGCCGTTGGGGTCCAGCGGCAGCACCAGGCCGGTGACGGCCCCGGTCACGGTGTCGCGCGCCCAGAGGGTGGGCACCCCACCGATGTCGCCCGGGTACATCAGGGTGAAGCCACTCCAGTCCTCACCCGGGGCCCCGAGCTCGACACCGGCGCCTATGTAGCAGCCGGGGAGGCCGCTGGCGGGGTAGTACCGCAGGTGCCCCTGCTCGACGGTCACGAGCCCGGTCCCGCCGGTGCCCCGCTGCACGGCGGTCATCCGGGTGATGTGGTCCCAGGTGCCGTCGATGCCGCGCTTGCACATACCGCTGGCGGCCAGCTGGCTGGCGGAGCGGGTGAAGCGCCCGACCACAGGGTTCGGCGTCGCGTTCGCGTCGTTGGTGTAGAGGAAGAGCTGCTTGGTGCCCTTGTGGTAAGCGAAGAGCGAGTCGCCGGTCCCGACGACGGCCCCGCGGTGGGCCAGCAGGTAGTTGTTCCAGTCGTCGTGACGGGGACTGCTCGCCATCGGCGAGGCCGTCTCCGGCCCGGCCGAGGCTCCGCTACCGCCCCGGTACAGCGCCAGCGAGCCATCGGCAGCCGGGGCCAGGAAGTCGGGCACGCCGTCGACATCGACATCCCCGGCCACATCCGGGGTGCTCCGATTCCACGGGGCGTAGAAGTTGTAGCTGGTGGCCTGCGGCTGGGAGTTGCCGGCGCCGTCCACGGCGCGGACCAGCAGCTGGTGCGAGCCCCAGTCGTCGGCGCCGACACTGATCGGGACGTCGGCGTATGCGGTGCCGTCGGCCGTGAAGGAGGCGGGCACGGTTTCGGTGCCGCCGGGCGAGTGGTGCGAGTCCAGCGTGTACTGGAACGCCCGGACACCGCTGGCGAGGCAGCCGTCGGTGCAGCCGCCCGGAACAGGGTCCTTGCTGGTGACCCGGACGGTGATGCCGGCGTCGCCGGCGTGGCCGGTGGGCGTGGCGCCGGTGCCCTGCGGCGGGAACACCGCCGAGGGCGCGATGGAAGGCTGCGTCGGCGCGGTGAGGTCGACCTTGAAGGCGCAGTCCGCCGTGACGGGGCTGTTGACGCCGCCGCCGGTGGACCAGGCGTTCCAGCCGTACCGGTGACCGTCCGCGAGCGCGCGGCCGACCGTGGCCTGACCCCAGCCTCCGGCCGCGGGGACGCTCTGGCTGGTCCGCGTGGTCGCGCCGGACTCGGCGCTCTCGCCGGCCGTGCCGTCCCACACCCGGAAGCCGACGGTGACGGTGCCGACGCCGGGCTGCGCGGTGCCGGCCCAGGCGAACAGGCTGACGTCGGACGTGCCGTCAGGCAGGGGCACCGTCCGGCCGATCCAGCCTGGGGCTTCGCCTCCGCAGGCGTCGCCGCCCTGGTTCACCGGCTCGGGCTTGACGTACATCTTGCCGGGGGTGGACGGCCCGGGGTCGTTCGCGGCCGTGGCCTGCCCGGTCTCCTGCGCCGTCGGCGCACCGGCCGGGCCCGTGCCAGCATCCGCGAACGCGGCTCCGGGCGCGGCCAGGACGATGCCGACCGCGCACACGGGCGCCAGGCGTCTCGCCAGCGGCCCCCTCAGCCATCCGGATGGACGGGATACTCGCATGTTGTGTCAGTTCGCCTTCGCAGCAGCGCCCCCGGTCCACGGCCGACCGCCGAGCACCGCAAGCGGGGCCGGGAACGAAGGGGTCATTGTCCGATGTGATGCCCAGGACGGCTGCCGGCCGGACGACGTGTCCGCACGCCGGCAACCGGTGCGCGGTCGAACGTTAATGCGTCAGGACGTGGGCTGGCAATCCCATTTCCGCGCTCTTCTGTGGGCTCCCTCTCGGCACATCAGCGCAGGTCACGGGCTCCGCCGACGCCGAGGCAGCCGGCCCGGACCACGGTGGAGGCCCGGGTGCCGGGTGTTGCGGCACGCGGTGGACGATGCGGCGGACGAGGGCGGGCCCGTCACTCCGTTCGGGCCGGGTGGGGGTGGGTGTGGTCGGCTTCCCAGGCGATGAGCATGCGGAGGGCGTCGTCGGAGGGGCTGGCGAGGTCGGCGGTGCAGGTGACCAGGGCCTGGTCGGGGTCGTCGGCGGAGCGGAGGGTTTCGTAGACCAATTCCAGCCGGCCGACCAGGGGGTGGTGGAAGACCTTGTGGCCGGAGGTCTTGTCGCGGACCGGGTGTTCCGCCCACCAGTGGCGGAACTCGGGGCTGCGCAGCGAGAGTTCGCCGATCAGTTCGGCGAGCCGGGGGTCGTCGGGGCGGGCGGAGTCGGCGCGGACGGCGAACACCCGCTCGCCGGAGTCCAGTTCGGCTTCGGCGCGGCGGAGGCGGGCGTCGTCGCGGCCGGTGATCACGACGTTGGCGCCGCGGTCCAGCAGGACCCGCGCGGTGGCGAGGCCCATGCCGCTCGTCCCGCCGGTGATCAGCACCGTGCGGCCGTCGAAGTCCTGGGTGTCGGGGTGGCTGGTGGGGCCGGTGTGTCCGTTCGTCCTGGTCATGCGTCCACTCTCCCGGCCGGGCGGCGGGGCCGGCCAGGCCCGCTCCGACCGGGGTCCGGCAGGGCCACCCTCCCCGTCCACCGGGTGGGGCCGGACACGCCTCCGCCCCTGCCGCAGGGGGATCGGCAGGGGCGGAGGTGGGGGACCGGCAGGGCGGACGCAGGGGCGCCGTGCCGGGGCCGGACAGGCCCTGGGTCAGGACTCCCGGCGGGCGCCTGCGGAGGGGACGGCCCGGTAGACGTGCGGCTCAAGGTAGCCCGCCGCCACGAAGGCCTCGGTCACGGCCTTGGCCACCGGCTCCGCCTCCGCCGTCCGCACCAGGGCGATCACCGAGCCGCCGAAGCCGCCACCGGTCATCCGGGCGCCCAGCGCCCCGGCCGCGAGGGCG
Organism: Kitasatospora misakiensis; assembly: GCF_042656005.1. NCBI lineage: Bacteria > Bacillati > Actinomycetota > Actinomycetes > Kitasatosporales > Streptomycetaceae > Kitasatospora > Kitasatospora misakiensis. The sequence continues at coordinate 16,362 of NZ_JBHSOF010000042.1, forward strand.
GCGGAGACGGCGAGGTCGGTCTCCGGGCAGGAGGTCCGGTAGTCGTCGCGCAGCGAGGCGTGGCCGGCGGTGAGGATCGGTCCGAGCGTGGCGGGGCCGTGCTGCTCCAGTTCGGCGAGGGCCTGCTCGACCCGGCCGTTCTCGGTCACCACGTGCCGGACCAGCGGGACCAGCTCGGCCGGGAGCCGGTCGAGGGCGGCGGGCAGGTCGGCGGCGGCGAGGTCGCGCAGGGCGGGCAGCCCGAGGAGGGCGGCGGCGCGTTCGCACCCGGCCCGCAGGGCGGCGTAGGCGCCGTCGGCGAGGTCGTGCTGCACCCGGGTGTCGAGGACCAGCAGGGTGAGGTCGGAGCCCGCGAGGTCGAACGGGACGTGCCGGGCGGACAGGTCGCGGGTGTCCAGGTGGAGGGCGGCGCCGGCGCGACAGGCCATCGAGGCCATCTGGTCCATGATGCCGCAGGGCACGCCGACGAACTCGTTCTCGGCGCGCTGCGCGATCAGGGCCAACTCGTTGGCGTCCAGGCCGAGTTCGTAGATGTCGTTGTAGGTGATGGCGAGCGCGCACTCCAGCGCGGCGGAGGAGGAGAGGCCGGCGCCGCCGGGCACGTCGCTGTCGAGCAGCACGTCGGCGCCGCCGACCTGGTGGCCCGCCTCGCGCAGGGTCCAGACCACCGCGGCGGGGTACGCGGCCCAGCCGGGCACGCCACCGGGGGTCAGCCCGGCGACGTCCAGCTCGACGACCTCGCCGGGGATCCGGGTGGAGGAGAGGCGCAGCACGCCGTCGGGGCGGCGGCGGACGTACGCGCGGACGGCCTGCGGGAGGGCGATCGGGAGGACGAACCCGTCGTTGTAGTCGGTGTGCTCGCCGATCAGGTTGACCCGGCCGGGGGCCGCCCAGACGCCCTCGGGGGCGTGGCCGTAGAGCTCTTCGAAGATGCTGGTCGGGGTCATCGCTGCGGTTCTCCGTGGTTCGCGCTGGTCTCTGCGGTCTCGCCGGCCGGGGTGGTCGCGCTCGTGGGTCCGAGGTCGCGCAGGCGCCGGGCGGCGAACTCCGGGGCGACGTCGCTCATGAACGCCTCCATGCCGGACTCGGTGCCGGCCAGGTACTTCAGCTTGTCCGCCGTCCGTCGGACGGTGAACAGCTCCAGGTGGAGGGCGAGTTCGTCCTCGTGACCGGCCGGGGCCTGGTGCCAGGCGGCGATGTACGGCGCCCGGACGCCGCGGCCGCCGTCGCCGTCGGCGAAGAGGCCGTCGAAGCGGCGCAGCAGGTCGAGGTAGATCCGGGGGAACTCGGCGCGCTCGGGCTCGGTGAGCCCGGTGAAGTCGGGGACGCGGCGGTTCGGGAAGAGGTGGACCTCGTAGGGCCAGCGGGCGGCGAACGGCACGAAGGCCGTCCAGTACTCGCCGGCGAGCACGATCCGGCTGTCCTCGGCGCCCGCGGTGGCGCGTTCGGCGGCGACCAGGTCGTCGAAGAGGTTGCGGCCGGTGGCGGCGCGGTGCCCGGCCGCCCGGTCGATCATCTTGGCGGTGCGCGGGGTGACGAAGGGCAGGGCGTAGACCTGGCCGTGCGGGTGGGCGAGGGTGACGCCGATCTCGGTGCCGCGGTTCTCGAAGCAGTACACCTGCTGGACGCCGGGCAGGGCGGAGAGGTCGGCGGTGCGGTCGGTCCAGGCGTCCAGGACCAGGCGGGCCCGGTCCTCGTCGAGGTCGGCGAAGGAGGCCTCGTGGTCGGCGGTGAAGCAGACCACCTCGCACCGGCCGACGCCGGGGCCGCGGCTGTGCAGCGGGTCGTCGAGCTCCGGCTGCACGGGGTGGGTGTCGGGCGCGCCGGCGAGGGAGGGGAAGCGGTTCTCGAAGACGGCCACCTGGTAGTCGTCGGCCGGGATCTCGCTGAGCCGGCCCTCGCGGCTGGGGCAGAGCGGGCACTCGTCGGCCGGCGGGTGGTAGGTGCGCGCCTGGCGGTGGGCGGCGACGGTCACCCAGGCGCCGGTCATCGGGTCGAGCCGGACCTCGGAGGAGGGCTCGGTGGCGTCCAGCGGCCGCTGGTCGGCCGCCGTCCGGCCGGCGGGCGGCAGGCCGCGATCGTAGTAGATCAGCTCGCGGCCGTCGGCCAGTTCGATGACGGTCTTGGTCGTCGCACCGATCCGTCCGGCCGTCCCTGCCTGGTCGGCCGGGTCGGCCTGGTCGGTCGTGCCGGCCTGCCCGGTTGCGTCGGTCACCGTTGCGGCCATGTCGTGCTCCCTCTCGTGGGCCCTTCCCCCTCCAGGCACACTATCAAACATTATCGAACAGGAATCAACATCTACCAGCAGAAACGACCTCGATTCAGGGATCAGCCTCCGGGTCGGGCACGGGGCCGCGGGGCTGCCCTCACAGCATCCTCCCTGAATCCGGGGGAACGGCCCAGGGACTTCGTGGCGCGAGCCCGGCGAGGCACGACGCGCCCCCCTTCCGGGGGCGCGCCGCGACCGGCGAGGCGGTCGGCGTCAGGGCGCGGCCGGGTGGCGGTGGTGGTGATGGCGGACCACGGGGCGGCCGGACGGGGTGTGCAGGGGGCGGCGGCGGGTGGGCCGGTGGGTGTGGCGGTGGGGGCGGACGGTCACGGTGGCCGGCGCCGGCCGACCGGCCGGGGCGGTGCCGCGCCAGGCACGGCCGGCCAGGCCCGCCGCGACCAGGGCGAAGGCGGCGAGCGTGACCGTGGCGGTGGAGAGTCCGGCGGTGGCGCCGAGCCAGCCGGCCAGCGGATAGGCGAGCAGCCAGCAGACGTGGGTGAGCGAGAACTGGGCGGCGAAGACCGCCGGGAGGTCGGCCGGCGGGACGGCCGACCTCAGCAGGCGTCCGCCCGGGGTGAGGATCAGCGAACCCGCCGCACCCAGGCCCGCCCACAGGGCGAGCAGGGCGGGCCAGCGCCATCCGCCACCGCCCGCCGCGGTGACCACCGCCAGGGCGGCGAGCAGTCCGGCGACGGCGAAGGCGGCGGGCAGCATCACCGTCCGGTCGGCGACCCGGTCCAGCACCCGGGGCAGCAGCAGCGCGACCAGCATCGAGCCGCCGCCGTACGCGCCGAGCGCGAGCGGCACGTCGCCCGCCGAGCGGCCCAGTTCGTCGCGGACGTAGACGACCGTGTTGACGATCACCGTCGCGCCGCCGGCGGCCACCGCGAGGTCCAGGGCGAGCAGGGCCCGCAGGCGCGGCACGGAGAGGAAGAGCCGGAGCCCGGCCACCGAGCGGGCACCGAGCGAGCGGGCGCCCTCACGGGAACCGTCCTCTCGCACCGCCGCGACGGCGCCCGGCAGAGCCACCGACACGACCAGGACGGCCGAGGCGAGGAAGCCGATCACCGTCCCCCAGAACAGCCAGCGGTAGCCGACCACCGCGAGCAGTACGGCCGCCAGCACCGGGCTGACCAGGCTCTCCGTGTCGTACGCGAGCCGGGACAGCGACAGCGCCCGGGTGTAGTCGCGCTCCTCGGGCAGCACGTCGGGGATCACCGACTGGAACGCCGGGGTGAAGGTCGCCGAGGCCGCCTGGAGAACGAAGATCAGCAGGTAGACCTGCCAGACCGACCCGACGAACGGCAGCCCGAGCGCCACGCCGGCGCGGGCCAGGTCGGCGGCGACCAGCAGTCGGCGGCGCGGGATCCGGTGGGCGAGCGCGGCGACGACCGGGGCGATCCCGACGTAGGCGACCATCTTGATCGCCAGCGCCGTGCCGAGCACCGAGCCGGCGTCGGACCCGGCGAGGTCGTAGGCGAGCAGGCCGAGCGCCACGGTGGCCAGGCCGGTCCCGGCGAGGGCGACGACCTGGGCGACGAAGAGGTGCCGGTAGGTGCGGTTGCGGAGGACGGAGAGCATCGGGGACTCCGTTCTGGCGGGGCGCGCGCCGCTGCGGCACGGGCCGGTGGGGTCCCCTCCAGGATAGGACAACATGTGCATACGTGTGCACCTATTGCCCATGAGAAACCGCCGCCCTCGGGACGCCCGAGCGACGGCTCAGTCGTGCGGCGGCAGCCCGCTGATCTGGTGGTCGGCGACGTTCAGGGCCTCGTGCACCAGCCGCCGCAGGTGGCCGTGGCGCAGCGCGTACACGACCCGCCGCCCGTCCTTGCGGGTCGACACCAGCCCGGCCAGCCGCAGCTTGCCGAGGTGCTGACTGACCGACGGGCGCGCCGCGCCGGCGGCCTCGGTCAGCGTCGTCACATCGGCCTCGCCCTCGCTCAGCCGCTGGAGCAGCGCGAGCCGGGTGCGGTCGGCGAGCAGCGCGAGGATGCCGGCGGCGACGTCCAGCCGTTCGTCCGCGCCGGACTCCTGCGAGGCATGCGCACCTGATACCTGGAGCCTCCCGGTCATGGCCTCATCGTAGAGGGCGCGCGGCGGCGTGCGTTCGGCACACGACGTGGCGGGCCGGTCAGCGGGGGGCCTGGCGGTCCCGGGAGCGCAGCGCGTCCTGGGACTCGACGTACTTCACCAGCAGCCGGGCGAGCTCCAGCCGGTCCCGCGCGCTCCAGTTGGCGGTGATCTGCTCGTAGGCCGCGCGCTGGTACCGGCGGAAGCGGTCCATCAGTGCCTCGCCCGCCGGACTGAGGAGCAGGACCGTGCGCCGGCCGTCCTGCTGGGAGGCGGCGCGGACCAGGTAGCCGGCGGAGATGCAGTCCGAGACCATCCGGCTGCCCACCGAGGGGTCGACGCCCAGGTGGTCGGCGACGGCGCCGACGGTCACCTCGCGGCCGTCCTCGCGCGCGGCGTCCTGGACGACCCGTAGGACCAGGGTGCGGCTCAGGTCCTTCTGCGAGATCGGGTCCTCGACGTCCAGCAGCGAGGAGCGCCGCAGCCGCCCGAAGGCCGGCCCGACGGCGTCCAGCAGCCCCTCGTCGGTGCCCGGCTCGTGCTTGGTGGTCATGGCGCCAGCCTACCCGCATGCATGGCAGGGCACAGACATGTGTTGACATGAAAACGTGTGCAGGACACCATGCATATGTCTTCAGGCACTGAACGGCGTCGAACCGGCGCCGAACCAGCACCGCCCGCACCTCCGAACGGAGCACTCCCCCGTGAACACCACCACCCTCGTCACCGGCGCCCGTGGCAAGGTCGGCCGGGGCGTCGTGGCCCGGCTGCACGCCGCCGGCCACGCCGTCCGCGCCGCCAGCGCCCGACCGGCCGAACTGGCCGTGCCCGACGGCGTCGAGGCCGTCGAGCTCGCCCTCGACCGGCCCGAGACCTTCGACGCGGCACTGCGCGGCGTCCGCCGGGTCTTCCTCTACCCCCAGCCCGCCGGCATCGACGCCTTCGTCAAGGCCGCCGAGGCCGCCGGCGTCGAGCACGTCGTCCTGCTCTCCTCGTCCTCCGTGCTCGGCCCCGACGCCGAGAACGACCCGCTGGCGAGCCACAGCCTCCAGGTCGAGCGCGCCCTCGCCGGCTCCGGCCTCACCTGCACCCTCCTGCGCCCGGACGCGTTCACCAGCAACTCCCTCGGCTGGGCGTACGCCATCGGCCGGGGCCTGCCGATCCAGCTCGCCCACCCGGACGCGCACATCGCGCCGATCCACCCCGAGGACATCGCCGACATCGCCGCCGAGGCCCTGACCGGCAGCTCCCTGACCGGCACTTCCCTCACCGGCACCTCCCTCACCGGCACCGCGCCGCTCCTGACCGGCCCCGAGTCGCTCACCTTCCGCGAGCAGCTCGCCGTCCTCGCCGACGCCCTGGGCCGCGAGATCCCGGTCGAGCGGATCACCCGCGCCGAGGCCGAGGAGCAGATGGGCCGTCACATGCCCGCCCCCATGGTCACCTCCCTGCTCAACCTCTGGGCAGCCGCCGACCACGGCCCTGCCACCGTCCACGACACCACGCAGACCCTGCTCGGCCGCCCGGCCCGCACCTACCGCCAGTGGGCCGGCGAGAACACCGCCGCCTTCACCCGGGGCTGACCCGGTGTGGCACTGGCCGACCCGGCCCCGGCCCGTACGGCACTGGCCTGTGTGGCGGTGACCCGCGCGCCGGGGGCCGCGCCAGCACCGACCGCCCCCGCCCTCAGCCCTCCCGGAGGTCCGCGATCCGGCGGATCTTGCCGACCGAGCGCTCCAGGCTGTACGGGTCCACCACCTCGACGTCCACGCTCACGCCGACGCCGTCCTTCACCGCCCGCGCGATCGTCTCGACGGCGGCCCGCCGCTGCTCGGGCCCGGCGTCCGGGCGGGCCTCCACCCGCACCGTCAGGTGGTCCAGCCGGCCCCGGCGGGTCAGCCGCAGCTGGAAGTGCGGCGCCACGGCGGGCACCCGCAGCAGGATCTCCTCGATCTGGGTCGGGAAGAGGTTGACCCCCCGCAGGATGATCATGTCGTCGGTGCGGCCCGTCACCTTGGCCATCCGGCGGAACGCGGGGCGGGCGGTGCCGGGCAGCAGCCGGGTGAGGTCGCGGGTGCGGTAGCGGATCACCGGCAGCGCCTCCTTGGTGAGCGAGGTGAAGACGAGTTCGCCCTCCTCGCCGTCCGGCAGCACCCGGTCGGTCAACGGGTCGACCACCTCCGGGTAGAAGTGGTCCTCCCAGATGTGCAGGCCGTCCTTGGTCTCCACGCACTCCTGCGCGACGCCCGGCCCCATCACCTCGGAGAGGCCGTAGAGGTCGACGGCGTGGAGGTCCATCCGGCGCTCGATCTCGGCGCGCATCTCCTCCGTCCACGGCTCGGCGCCGAAGATGCCGACCCGCAGCGAGGTGGCGCGCGGGTCGACGCCCTGCCGCTCGAACTCGTCGAGCAGGGTGAGCAGGTAGGACGGGGTGACCATGATGATCTCGGGCCGGAGGTCCTGGATGAGCCGGACCTGGCGGGCCGTCATGCCCCCGGAGGCCGGGACCACCGTGCAGCCGGCGCGTTCGGCACCCGCGTGGGCGCCCAGTCCGCCGGTGAACAGGCCGTAGCCGTAGGCGATGTGCACCGTCTGGCCGGGCCGGCCACCGGCCGCCCGGATCGAGCGGGCCACCACGTCCGCCCACACGTCGAGGTCGTGCTCGGTGTAGCCGACCACGGTGGGCAGGCCGGTGGTCCCGCTGGAGGCGTGGATCCGGCGGACCCGCTCCTTCGGGACGGCGAACATGCCGAACGGGTAGGTGTCGCGCAGGTCGGCCTTGGTGGTGAAGGGGAAGCGGGCGAGGTCGGCGAGGGTCCGGCAGTCCTCGGGCGCGACGCCGGCCGCGTCGAACTTCCGCCGGTACAGCTCGACGTTGTCGTAGGCGTGGCGCAGGGTGGCCCGCAGGTGCTTGAGCTGGTGCGCGCGCAGCTCCTCGGCGGTCATCCGCTCACCGGCGTCGAGGAGTTCGTCCGGCGGCGCCTCGCCCAGCTTCGTCCGCGCCGCTCCGCCGGGACCTCCGGGGGTGCCCGGATCCGCCGCTCCGCCGCCCATCGCGCCTCCTTCGAACGTTCTACCGATCATTCGGTCGGCTCTGGCCGGAGCCAAGTAATCCAGTGCCCGAACCACCTGTCAAGGGTCGGCGCGCCGCCCGTGACCACGCAGGTCGGCGGCCCGCCGACCGCGTCGGCCCCCCCTGGCTCCATCCTTCGATGGTGCTACTCTCACTAGCACCATGTTGCTGAAGCTGGAGGCCGGGGACGCGCGGCCGTTGCACGAGCAGGTCGCCGGGGCGATCCGGCGGGCCGTCGGTGAGGGCGAGTGCGCGCCCGGCGAACGGCTGCCGCCGGCGCGGGAGTTGGCGCGCGCGCTCGGGGTGAACGCGAACACGGTGCTGCGAGCGCTGCGGGTGCTCCGGGACGAAGGGGTCCTGGAGTTCCGCCGGGGCCGCGGCATCACCGTCGCGCGGGGCGCCGACCGGCGCGCCGAACTCCTGGACGCCGTCCGCCGGTTGGTCGCGGACGCGGCGCACGCCGGCTTCGGCAGGGAGGAGCTCGTCGAGATGATCAGGGGGCTGGATTGAGCGGCGGTTCGCAGGTGGACGGGCGCGGCGCCGGGCAGCGGGTCGCCCGCTGGGGCGCGGCGGTGTGGGCGTTCGGGGTGCTGGCACTGCTGCTCGGGCTGCCGTGGGCGGCGCGGGGCCGGTTGCCGGAGCCGCTGGCCACGCACTGGGGCGGGGCGCGGCCGGACGGTTCGATGTCGCTGACGACCGCGGCCGCGTTCCCCGCCGCCGCCTGGGCGGTCGCGGTCGCCACGGCGGCCCTCGTCCGGTGGCGCGGCGGGGAGCAGGCACGGGGGTGGGCGGCGGCCGGGCTGGGCTTCGGGGGCGCGCTGCTGACGGGCGCGCAGGCCTCGATCGTCTCCGCCAACCTGGACCGCCCGACCTGGCAGGAGGCCCGGCCGGTGGGCGCCGAGGTGCTGCTGGTCGTGCTGGGCGCGGGCGCGGCCGGGGCGCTGGCCTGGTGGTTCGCCCGCCCGGACGCCCCGGGACCGCTCGCCGGGGCGTCGGCGGACGGCCCCCGGCTCGACCTGCCGGAGGGTCAGCGCGCCGTCTGGCTGTCCCGGGCGGTCAATCCGTGGCTGGGGCTGCTGGCCGCCGTGGCGGGGGTGGGTGCGGCGGGGGCGGCGCTGGCCGGGTTCGCCGGGCTGGGCGGTCCGGCCTGGGCGACGGCCGCGCCGCTGGCGATCGTCGCGCTGGCGGGGGCCGGTTGCTCGTCGGTGCAGGCGCGGGTGACCGAGCGGGGCCTGGACGTGGCGTTCGGCCCGTTCGGCCTGCCGTCCCGGCACTGGGGTCCGGAGGAAATCGCCTCCGCCCGTGCCGAGCGGCGCACCCCGGCCCAGGTGGGCGGCTGGGGCTACCGGCCGAGCGGCCTGGGCACCACGGTGATGCTGCGGGGCGGCGAGTGCCTGGTGATCCGCCCCCGGCGGGGTGCGGAGTTCGCGGCGAGCGTGGACGACGCCGAGCGGGGCGCCGCCCTGCTGAACACCGTGGCCGCCCGCCGGAGCGCGTGACCGACCGACCGATCCAGGGCATGCCTCGCCTCCGGAAGCCCAACCAGCAACCGGGCAGGGCAAGTTGACGCCCCACCGGCGTACCGGAGGAGCCTCTCCGCGAACGCGACTTTACCGCGACGCGACGCGCAGGTGAAGGCCTAGATGAAAGTGATTATCAACCGCTACTCTGCCTCCGGGCTCACCCTCTGACGGTGAGCAGACAGAACCTGCCGCCCTCCCGCGACCCGCGCCGGGCGGCAGGCGAGCTGAGGAGCGGTCACCGTGGTGGAGACGAGTCTCGGCAGTGTCCGGCAAGCCCAGGCGCCACCGGCGGCGACCCCGCCGCGCCGCCGGGTCAGCGGCCTGCTCACCGGAACACTGCTGGTCGCGGCAGCCGCCGCGTCGGTGCTGGCCTGGTCCTGGAACACCGGCGGTGTGCGCGCCTGGCGGACCCTGCTGGTCGCCGTCGTGGTGCAGGGACTGCCGTTCCTGGTGCTCGGCACGGTCGTCTCGGCGGCGATCGGCGCGTTCGTGCCGGCCCGGGTCTTCGCCCGGCTGCTGCCGCGCAACCCCGCCCTCGCCGTGCCGGTGGCCGGGGTGGCCGGCGCCGTGCTGCCCGGCTGCGAGTGCGCCTCCGTGCCGGTCGCCGGGAGCCTGATGCGGCGCGGCGTCGCCCCCGCCGCCGCGCTCGCGTTCCTGCTCGCCGCGCCCGCCGTCAACCCGGTCGTCCTGGTCTCCACCGCGATCGCCTTCCCCGACGCGCCGGAGATGGTGCTCGCCCGGCTGGCCGCCTCGCTCGGCACCGCGCTCGTGATGGGCTGGCTCTGGGTGGCCTTCGGCCGCCCCGAGTGGCTGCGGCTGCCCAAGGGCCCCGTCGAGCACGGCGCCGGGCGCAACCCGCTGGACGAGTTCCGGCGCGGACTGCAGCACGACTTCCTGCACGCCGGCGGCTTCCTGGTGCTCGGCGCGGCGGCGGCCGCCACCTTCAACGTGCTCGTCCCGCCGTCCGTGCTGCGCACCTTCTCCGACTCGCCGTGGCTGGGCGTCCCGGCGCTCGCGGTGCTCGCCGTCGTCCTGGCGGTCTGTTCGGAGGCGGACGCCTTCGTCGCCGCCTCGCTCACCGGCTTCTCCCCCACCGCCCGGCTGGCGTTCATGGTGGTCGGCCCGATGGTGGACCTCAAGCTGATCGCCCTGCAGTCCGGCTCCTTCGGGCGCGCCTTCGCCGCCCGCTTCTCCTCCGCGACCTTCGTCGTCGCCGTCCTCGCCAGCGTCCTGACCGGAGGGATCCTGCTGTGACCACCGCCAACGCTCGCGCCTCGCGCACCCGGCTCCGGGGCCGCTCCCCGTTCCGGTTCTGGGGGTACGCGCCGGCGCTGCTGCTCGCACTGGTCGGGACCGCGCTGCTGCGGATCACGGTGGGCAGCGATGTGTTCCTCCAGTACGTCAAGGAGGAGTTGCGGCTCCCGCTGATCGCCTCGGGGGTGATCCTGCTCGCCCTGGGTGTCGCGGGGGTGGTGGTGCGGCTCATGGAACGGCGTCGGGAGCCCGTGCTGCAGTTCCGCCGGGACGCCGAGGGGAACGCGGTCTGGTACCGGCCGGCAACCGGCGGACACGCGCACCACGAGGACGACCACGACGGGCACGACCACGAGCACGGCCCCCGGGTGGCGTGGCTGCTCACCGTACCGGCGGTGCTGCTGCTCTGCTTCACCCCGCCCGCGCTCGGCTCGTTCACCGCCTCCCGCGACGGCGCGGACGCCACCGTGGACACCGCCGCCTACACCGCGTCGCTCGCCGGACCGCCGGCCCCGCCGGCCGAGTCGGGCTCAACCGCCGCACCCGGCGGGTCCGCCGCGGTGACCGCGCCCACGGCGCTCTCCCTCGGCGAGTTCATCGCCCGCAGCCGCGACCCCCGGCGCTCCCTGGCCGACCGCACGGTCCGGCTGACCGGCTTCGTCACCCCCGGCACCGCGCCCGGCGAGTGGTACCTCAACCGGCTCGTCGCCAGCTGCTGCGCCGCCGACGCCCGGCGGCTGCGCGTCCTGGTGCACGCCGACGGGCCCACCCCGCCCACCGACGGCTGGGTCGAGCTGACCGGGGTCTGGCACCCCACCCCGGACGAGCCCGCCACGGCGGCGCCCCGGCTCGACGCGAGCGCGCAGCACGCCGTGCCGCAGCCGCGCGCGCCGTACCGGGACACCCCGCCGTCGGACGGCTGAGCACCCGCCGGGGCCGACCGGTCAGGACCTGGTCAGGACCTGGTCAGCCCCGGCGCTTCGGGCGTCCGCGCCGGGCCGCCGCCGCACCACCGGACGACGAGCCGGAGCCACCCCGGGCCCGCCCGCCACCGGCGGCCGGCCGGCCCGTGCCCTTGGCGGCGCCGCCCTTCGCGGTGCCGCCCTTTCCGGCACCGGCCTTCGCGCCGCCGCCCTTGGCCGGCCCGCCCTTCCCGGTACCGGCCTTCGCCGTCGGGGCCGTGGCCGGTGCCGCCGCAGTCTGGCCGCGACCGCGCGAGCTGTTGACCGTCCGGCCCCGGACGATGCCGATGAACTCCTCCACCAGGTCGGTGGTCACGTCCTCCGGCCAGGCGAGCGCGATCCGGGACTGCGGGGCGTCCGTCATCGTCCGGTAGGTGAGGTCGCGCCGGTGGTGCAGACGCGCCAGCGACTGCGGGACGAGCAGCACCCCGACCCCGGCGGCGACCAGCTCGATCGCGTCGGCCGTGGTGGCCGGCCGCTCGATGGCGGGCCGCCCGGGCAGCTGCTCCCAGACGAGGGTGTCGTCGAGCGGGTGGAAGACCACGTCGTCGGCGAGGTCCTCGACGGTGACCTCCTCCGCCGCCGCCAGCCAGTGGTCCTTCGGGAACACCACCACCGTCGTCTCGGTGTACAGCGGGATCGCGCTCAGTCCGGTCCGGTCGACCGGCAACCGCACCAGTCCCGCGTCCGCGTCGCCCGCGCGCAAGGTCGGTTCGCCGTCGGCGGCGTCCACCGCGACCAGGGCGAGCGGAACGTCCGGGAGCCGCTCCGACCAGACGCGCGCCCACTTCCCGGGAGTCACGCCCGGGACGTACGCCAGCCGGAACGAAGGTGTCACCTGCATCTCTGTCACCCGCCCAAGGCTACCGACCGTGACAGCGGGCCTCGGCCGCTCGCTTACCCTGGTGACCATGACATCGCTCAAGCAGAAGACCACGCAGACCATGAAGCCGGCGACGGCGGCGAAGAAGCTCGGGGTCTACCTCGGCGCCACCCCCGCCGACTTCCAGTCGGGCGTGATCTCCCGCGAGGAGCTCACCGCCCTGCAGACCGAGCCGCCGCAGTGGCTCCAGGACCTTCGCCGCAACGGCCCGCACCCCCGTTCCGTGGTGGCCTCGCGGCTCGGCGTCTCGGCCTCCGGCCTGGCGCGCGGCGGCATCACGGAGGCGCTCACCTCCGAGGAGATCGACGCGCTGCGCGAGGAGAACCCGGACTGGCTCAAGCGCGAGCGGACGATCCAGGAGGAGGTCCGCAAGGAGAGCCTGCGGGTCAAGGAGAAGCACGAGAAGGAGGAGAAGCGGCGCCAGCAGGCCGCCGCTGCGGCCGAGCGCGAGAAGACCCGCTGACCTGCGGCGCTCCGCCCGTTCCGCCTCGTTCCTCCCCGGCCCCCCGGCGTTCGCCCCGGGGGGCCGTCGTTCGTCCGTGCGTCCGGCCGTCGTGCGTTCGGGGGCGGGCCGCCGTTTCGTTCGAGGGCGGGTCGCAGGTCGTTCGATGGCGGGCCGCCGTTCGTCCCGGAAATCCACTCGAATGCCGCACGCGCGCCCTCCAGGGTTCGTGCACGTTCGACCCTTGGGCGACCGTCACCGGGCACCCCTAGCGGATCGGACGCCCCGGCGGGCCGCCGCGAGCGGCAGGACGAGGGCCGGCCGAGTGGTGGTGCGAGGCCGGGCGGGTGACCCGCTCGACGTGTCGGCGTCGATCCGCCGTGCCCGGCGTGCGTCGGTGGAAACGCGCCGCTCCTGAGCGGCACGCGCCCCTGCCCCCGGACCTGAGAGCCGCCGATGCCCCCCATCGCGCACCTGCGCCGCCTGCTCCCCACCGCCGTGTGCACCCTGGCCGCCGTCCTCGCCGCCCCCGCCGCGGCGCACGCCGCGCCACCGGGCCAGGGAGGCGGAGCGGGCATCGATCGGGGGACCATGATCGACTGGGAGCGGGTCGCCGCCTGCGAGAGCAGCGGGGACTGGCACATCAACACCGGCAACGGCTACTTCGGCGGCCTCCAGTTCGACAAGCCGACCTGGGAGGAGAGCGGCGGCCTCGCCTACGCCCCGCGCGCCGACCTGGCCAGCCGCGCCGAGCAGATCGCCGTCGCCGACGCCCTCGCCGCACAGCGCGGACTCTCCCCGTGGCCGGTCTGCGGCGCCCGCGCCGACCGCGACGCCGACCGGCCCCCGGTCGAGGCCGCCGCCGAACCGGCGGTGACGCACACCGCGCAGACGCCCGCCGCCCCTCCCCCGGCCGATGGCGCCACCACCTGGACGGTGCGCGAGGACGACACCCTGGACAGCATCGCCGAGCGGTTCCGGCTCCCCGGCGGCTGGCCGGCGCTGTACGAACGGAACCGGGCCGTCCTCGGTGAGGACCCGGACTTCATCGAGCCCGGCCAGGAGTTGACCCTCCCGCTGTGAAGCCCGCCCCGGCAGTCGGCCGGTGTGCCCTCCCGCGCGGGGACACCGGCCGCAGCCGTCGCCCTCAGCCGACAGTGGGCTGCCAGGGGCCGCTTTCGGGGCGGGCCTCGGTGGTCGAGCCGTCCGGCCACGGAGGCATGGTGACGGCGACGATGCGCAGCGGGCCGGGGCTGTCCGGGTCGGCCCGGAACTGGAAGGCCGTCCCCAGCGGCACCGAGACGGAGGTGCCCACCCGCAACACGTCCACGGTCTCCCGGCCGGACTGCCGCCGCCAGATCCGGCCGCGTCCGGCCATGACGTACCAGAGCTCCTCGACGGTGGCGTGCGACACCGCGCGGGTCACCCCGCCGGGCGGGAGTTCGAAGAGGGCCTGACTGCCGAGGCCGTCCAGCGCCAGCAGCGGCCGGACGGTGGCGCCGTCCGGCGCGCGGACGACCGGGGCGTCCTCGGCCTCGGCGGTGCGGAACGGTTGCTCGTCCATGCGAACCCGACCCCTCTCGGCTCCGGCGGGTCCCCACCCGCCCCACGTCCGAGGGGATCACACCTCACTGCGGCTGGCCAGAGCGCCATCGGTCCGGAGGGGTCAGGCCGCGCCGGCGCCCGGGCGGGTGTCGGGCCGGGCGGCGAAGGAGACGGCCTCCATCAGCCGACGGTGGCGACCACCGCCTACCACCGCGCCGCCGAAACCCTCCGGACGGACGGCGTCAGCCCGGGCGAGTGAGCCCGTCCAGCACCCACGACGGCCGGACGAAGGCCCGGCCCGCCGACGCCTTCGAGGAGCCCAAGGTCAAGCCCGCCGACGCGGCCAAGGTCCGCGTCCTGCCCCGGCAGCTACCAACTGAGCGAGCGGCTGCATCAGGCCCGGGCAACAGCGCCGTTGCCCGGGCAAGCATCCTGGGAAGGCCCCTTGAACTGGTGAAATCCTGGTCGGCCATCAGGCTTTGGGGTCGCACCGCACCATGCGGGCTGGACCAGCTCGGGCGGGTGGTGGGCTGCTCGCCGTACCACCTCAGCCGGATCTTCCGGGCCACGACCGGTGAGGGGGTCGCCGGCTACCGCAACCGGCTGCGGGTCACCCTCGCCTCTGCGAGCTGCTCGCGGACGGCGCCGACCACATCGGCCTGAACGTCCGCGCCGACCACCCCACCGCGCTCGCCCTCTACCGGCGCCTCGGCTTCACCACCGTCGACGGCTACGAGGAGGCCTTGCTCACCGCCGTCTGACGCCGTCCGCAGGCAGACGCGCGCACAGGAAGTCGACCTCGCCGACTTCCTGTGCGGGCCGGCCGGTCAGCGGGTGACGGGCCAGGACAGGGTGGCGGTCAGGCGGGTGCGGAGCGCCGGGTCGAGGACGGCGGGGGTGGGATCGGTGGCGGTGGCGGTGAGGGTGTGGACGCGCCCGCGCGGGCCGGGGAGCGGCACGGTGCCGAGGTTGACCGTCGTCCGGCCGCGCAGTTGCGGCAGCTCGCGGCCGTCCAGGGACCAGCGGAGGGTGGTGCCGGCGACCGGGAGGTCGACGGTCAGGCGGTCGGCGCGGGTGAGCGGGGTGCCGGCCGGGGTGGGGCTGGTGAGCGGCACGGCGTGCCGGTAGAAGCCGGCGATCATCGCCTCCCGTCCGGGCAGGTTGAACTCCCGTCCGAGCGAGCGCATGATCGAGTTCTCGGTGGGCCGGTACAGCCCCTTGGGGTAGTAGCCGCCACCCTCGTAGCTGCCGACCACACCCCCGTCGGGCGAGGTCCGGCCGATCCAGCGGTACCACTTGGCGTGGTCGCGGGTCAGCCGGTCGGCGGTGAACATGCTGATGTTGGGCTCGCCCGGTTCGCCCTCCTCGGCCGGGTAGGTGTCGGAGCCCTCGTAGAAGTACTCGTCGGCGAGCTTGCCGAGCGAGTGGCCGGTCTCGTGCACGGCGATCTGACCGGCCCTCGGGTTGCCGCCCGCGACGGTGGCGATGCCGTCGTAGCCGAGCGGGGAGGCGACGTTGTAGCCGGCCCCGCCGTACTTGGCGGTGTTGGCGACGACCAGGACGAGGTCGGCCTGCGGGGCCTTGGCGGCGTACGTCTCGACGGCCTTGGTGTCGACGCAGAGCAGGCGTTCGATGTCCTCGCACCAGAAGTAGGAGCCGAGCGCGGTGTCGCGGACGGTCGCGCGGTCGGGGTCGCCGGTGATGCCGGACTCGGCGGAGACGGTGGCGACCGCCCAGACGTTGAACAGGCCCCGGTAGGCGGCGTAGGGCTCGACGGCGCTGAGCTCCTGCCACTTGGCGGCGGCGTCGGCGCGGAACTTCTCCTGTTCGGCGGCCGTGTAGCCGTCGCCGATGACCACGACGTCGACCTTGCCGGCGGTCTCGCCGTTGCGCAGGATCGGGGTGACCTCGCCGTCCCCGGCGGCGGGGGCGAGACCGGGGCGGTCGCCGACCAGGTACGGGGAGCCGGCGGGCACGGTGGCCCGGCCGATCGAACCGTCCTCGCCGAACACCTCCACCCGGTGCCGCGCACCACCCGGGGCCGCGCCAGACGCCGAATCAGTGGACGCGGACGCGGCGGCGGCCGGGACGCTGCCGAGCGCCGCGAGGGCGAGGGCACCGGTGAGGACGATCGAGCCGAATCTGCGGTTGCGCACGGGAGTTGCTCCTCTGCGGGGTGGGGGTCGGTGAACGGCCATGCTATGCACCTGACAACCCGTCGGCACAAGCCCCGCACCAGCGGAACCAATCCGAACGGGTCAGAACGGGCCGCGGGGTCAGCCCACGTGCACCCGTGGCCGCCGCGCGCGGTCCGGCTCGGCCTCGCGCAGCACCTCGCGGGTGACCGGCGCGACCTCGCCCTGCCCGAACAGGAAGAACCGCAGGAACTGCGCGAACGGATTGCCCTCCGTCCACTCGAAGTAGATGTGCGGCTGCTGCCCGGTGCGGTCCCGGACGGTGAGCAGCAGCGCGGCGAGCGCGTTCGGCACGCTGGAGCTCTCCAGGCTGAGCACCCGGTAGCGCTCGTGCAGCACCTCGCCGTGCACGGTGAGCACCGCCTCGAACTCCGAGGGGTCCTTGACCGTCACCTCGACGAAGACCAGGTCGTCCTCGGCGGGGATGTCGTTGTCGGCGCGGATCTGCCGCTTCTTCTCCTGGTACTCGGCGAGGTCGCGGTTGTTCGGCTCGTTGGCGATCAGCCGCAGCGGCCGGTGGGTGTAGTCGCGGACGAAGCGCTCGGCCGACTCGTCGAAGACCACGTCGGTGACCCGGAGCTCGAAGGCGCGCTTGAGCCGGGAGAGCAGGGAGACGAGCACGATCGCCGCGATGAAGCAGGCGCCGATCTTCACGCCGTCGGGGCGCTCGGCGATGTTGAGCGCGGTGGTGTAGAGGAAGACGCCCGCGATGATCGCGAAGCCGATGGTCCAGCCGCGCTGACGGGCGGCCCGGGCGGCGATGGTGACGGCGATCGCGGCGGAGCTGATCAGCACCAGCACGCCGGTCGCGTAGGCGCCGCCCTGGGCGTCCACGCTGGCGTCGAAGATCCAGGTGACCAGGAAGGCGATCAGGGTGAGCACGATGACCATCGGCCGCACCGCCTTCGCCCAGTGCGGGGCCATGCCGTAGCGGGGCAGGTAACGGGGCAGCAGGTTGAGCATGCCGGCCATCGCGGAGGCGCCGGCGAACCAGAGGATGGCGATCGTGGACAGGTCGTAGATGCTGCCGAAGGTGTTCCCGAGGTACTCGTGGGCCAGGTACGCGAGGGCGCGCCCGTTCGCCTCCCCGCCGGGCTCGAAGGCCTCCTTCGGGATGAGCAGGGTGGTGATGAAGCTGGTGGTGATCAGGAAGACGCTCATGATCAGCGCGGCCGTGGTGAGCAGCTTGCGGGCGCCGCGGATCCGGCCGGTGGGCTGCTCCTCGGTGTCCTCGGGGTCGCCCTCGATGTGCGGCATCACGGCGACGCCGGTCTCGAAGCCGGAGAGGCCGAGGGCGAGCTTGGGGAAGGTCACCAGGGCGACGCCGACCATCGCGACCACGTTGCCGTGCTCGGCGGTGAGGGCGTCCGACCAGTCGGTCACCACGTGCGGGGAGTCGAGCACCTGGACGAAGCCGGTGACGACGACGACCACGTTGAGCGCCAGGTAGACCGCGACCAGGACGACCGCCAGCCCGATCGCCTCGCTGAAGCCCTTGAGGAAGACGCCGCCGAGCAGCGCGACCAGCACCAGGGTGATGAGCACCTGCTTGCCGGTCAGCGCGTCGTGCAGGTGCGGGTTCTCGACCAGGTGGGCGGTGGCGTCGGCGGCGGACAGGGTGATGGTGATCATGAAGTCGGTGGCCGCGAAGCCGAGCAGGGCGAGGACGAAGAGCTTGCCCTGCCAGAACGACAGCAGGCGCTCCAGCATGGCGATCGAGCCCTCGCCGTGCGGGCTCTCCCGGGCCACCCGCCGGTAGACGGGCAGGGCGCCGCCGAGGGTGACGACGACCAGCACGACGGTCGCCACCGGGGAGAGCAGACCGGCCGCGAGGGCGGCGATGCCGGGCTGGTAGCCGAGGGTGGAGAAGTAGTCGAGGCCGGTCAGGCACATCACCCGCCACCAGGGGCGGCCCTGTTCGGCGGGGGGCTGGGCGTGCGGGCCGGGGTGCTGCTTGGCCCGGTCGGCCAGGCCCTCCAGCAGCCAGGCGCGGAACCGCTGCCCGCGCCCCGGCGGGCTCGCGCCGACCGGACCGGAGGCCGCGATCCCGCCGGACGGGCCGCCCGCCGTTCCCGAGGAAGCCACCCTGCACCCCTTCCACCGTCCCCGAAACCGCTCGTCACCGCTCGTCACCGGAGGCGCCGACAGGTCACGACGGGCCACCACGACGGGGCGCCGACGGGACACCGTCCGGCCGACGGCAGGGCGACAGGCTATGCGACCGGGCCGCTGACCTCCGGGAACGCCTCGGCGGTGTCCCCTCATCGGTCCAGTGCCCGACGCTCGGAGGGCGGGGCACTCGACGTGGGGCCGGGGGTGCCGGGGGGTGTCAGCCGAAGAAGCCCAGCGCGCCCACCGCGCAGAGCCCGCCGGCGCCCATGAACACCGGCATCAGCACCTTCAGCTCCACCCAGCTGCCGGCCCGGAAGCGCATCCCCTTCGGCGGGCCCACCGGGTACCAGCGCTTGCGGCCGACCGGGATCGGCCACAGCACCGGGCAGCCGGAGACGGTCAGCGCGTCACCCAGGCAGTGCACCAGCGCGCCCAGGGTGATCGGCAGGCCGATCCACAGGTACTCCTGCCCGGGCTGGTCGAACAGCCAGAGCGCGCCGTTGCCCGGCTTGTCCAGCACCTCCGCCAGCATCCAGGCACCCGCCGCGCCGAGCAGCCAGACCAGCACGTCGCTGGAGACCCGGGCCTGCCGCCACAGCAGCCCCTCGATCGCCAGCACCATGTGCACGAAGAGCACCCCCAGCACGCCCCACCGTCCGCCGTACACGGTGAGGGCCGACGCGCCCGCGCCGCACAGCACCGCCCAGAGCCAGGTGTGGGTCAGCGTGCGGTGGCCGCCGGTGCGGCGCGGGTCCCGCTTGCCGCGGGTCGCCTTGTAGACGGCGTAGGAGAGGTTGTCGATCACCTCGCAGAGGATCCGCGAGACCGGGCCGAACGCCCGGGATATGGTGGCCGCCTTGTGGTCGAGGTCCGGTGCCAGCGCGGCGCCCGCGCAGATCAGCGTCCCTGCCAGCAGTACCGGCCAGGGCATCGGTCGGCCCATCGCGTCCGCGATCGCTCCCACGCCCAGCCACGCCGCCGCGCCGGACAGCGAATGCGCCGGTCCCATCATCTTGTCGGCTCCCGCCCTCGTCCCGAACCGCCCGTCGCGAGGGCTTCGCGAGGGCCTGACCGGGCGGCAGCATAGTCGTTCAAGATCTCAAACACTCGAAGCCACTCCTTGACCCGAACGGCGGAGGCCTTTCACCGGTGCGGAGGAGCCCGCCGGGCCCGGAGAGTGACGGCACCTCACCTCCTCGGGTGAAAGAGCGGCCCGGGCGGGTCGCGGGCCGCCGACTCCGCGAGTGGTCCGGGGAAATGGCGCCGGATCGGCCCTCTCCGGCGGTCCGGCGGGTCCGTTCGGTGGACACCGGCGGACACCCCTGACACGTTCGGCCCAGCTCCGATCGTGCGGACGGCCCGAAGTTCGCAGACTCGGTCCCGGGGGTCCGAACAGTGGGGTGGGGTCAACCGGAGAGGCATCTTCATGAAGAACGGGCTCCGCCGCGCGGCCGCGGCCGCCGCACTGGTTTCCCTCGGTCTCGCGCTGTCCGCGTGCGGCAGCGCCAATGAGTCCTCCGGCGGAGGCGGCTCCTCGGGCTCGGCGAGCGGCGGCGCGGTCGGCGCGGTGCGGATCGGGCTGCTCCTGCCCGAGACCAAGACCACCCGCTACGAGCAGTTCGACCGGCCGCTGATCGAGCAGAAGATCAAGGAGCTGGCCCCGCAGGCCCAGATCGACTACTACAACGCCAACGAGAACGCGACGACCCAGCAGACCCAGGTCGACACCGCGCTCACCAAGGGCGACAAGGTGCTGATCCTGGACGCCGTGGACGCCAAGTCGATCCAGTCCTCGGTGCAGAAGGCGCACGACGCGGGCGTCAAGGTGATCGCCTACGACCGCCTGGCCCAGGGCCCCGTCGACGCCTACGTCTCCTTCGACAACAAGAAGGTCGGCGAACTGCAGGGCCAGGCCCTGGTCGCCGCCGTCGGCGACAAGGCCGGCGCCGGGTCGATCATCATGATCAACGGCTCGCCGACCGACCCCAACGCCGCCGAGTTCAAGGCCGGCGCGCACAGCGCGATCGACGGCAAGCTGAAGATCGGCAAGGAGTACGACACGCCCAACTGGGACCCGAACAACGCCAACCAGGAGGCCTCCGCGGCGATCACCGCGATCGGCGGCCCCAACGTGGTCGGCGTCTACTCGGCCAACGACGGCATGGCCGCCGGTATCGCCACCGCCCTCAAGGCGGCCGGCCTGAGCGTGCCGCTCACCGGGCAGGACGCCCAGCTGGACGGCGTGCAGCGGATCCTGGCGGGCACCCAGACGATGTCGATCTACAAGCCGTTCAAGCCGGAGACCGACGTGGCCGCGCAGATGGCGGTGACGCTCGCCCAGGGCAAGACCCTGGACCCGTCGCTGGTGCCGACCACCGTCACCAACGGCAGCGGCAACCAGGTGCCGGCCAACCTGATCACCCCGATCGTGCTGACCAAGGACAACATCAAGACCACGGTGGTCGCCGACGGCCTCTACACCGTCGCCCAGATCTGCACCCCGGACTACGCGGACGCCTGCAAGGCCGCGGGCCTCCAGTAGCCGGGACGTCCCCCGTATGCCGTCGCCCCGCACGTCGTCGCCGCCGCGCACGTCGCCGCCACACAGTCGTCCCCACGGATGCCGTACCCGGGCATGCCGTCCCCACCCGTGTCGTTCCCACCCGGTCGAGGGAGTTGGTCACCGTGACAGGTGAGACCGTCCTGGCCCTGCGCGGGGTCTCCAAGCGGTTCGGCGCCGTCCAGGCGCTCACCGACATCGAGTTGGAAGTCCGCGCCGGCGAGGTGGTCGCCCTGGTCGGCGACAACGGCGCCGGCAAGTCCACGCTGGTCAAGGCCATCGCCGGGGTGCACCAGCCGGACGAGGGCACGATCGAATGGCAGGGCCGTTCGGTCACCATCCACCGGCCGCAGGACGCCCAGCACCTGGGCATCGCCACCGTCTACCAGGACCTCGCGCTCTGCGACAACCTCGACGTGGTCGGCAACCTCTTCCTCGGCCGGGAGATCCGGCGCTTCACCATCCTCGACGAGGTCGCGATGGAGAAACGCTCCCGCACCCTGCTGAACACCCTCTCCATCCGCATCCCCAGCGTGCGGATCCCGGTCGCCTCGCTGTCCGGCGGTCAGCGCCAGGTGGTGGCGATCGCCCGGGCGCTGATCGGCTCGCCGAAGGTCGTGATGCTGGACGAGCCGACCGCCGCCCTCGGCGTGGAGCAGACCGCCCAGGTGCTCGACCTGGTCGAGCGGCTCCGCGACCAGGGCCTCGGCGTCATCCTGATCAGCCACAACATGGCCGACGTGATGGCCGTCGCGGACACCGTCGCGGTGCTGCGGCTCGGCCGCAACAACGGCGTCTTCGACAAAGAGCGAACCAACCAGGAAGAGATCATCTCGGCCATCACCGGCGCCACGGACAACGCGGTGACCCGCCGGCAGGCCCGCGGTACGGAGGGCTCCCCATGACCGAGCAGAACCCCGGGGACGAGCACCGGCACGTCCCCCTCCCCGAGGACAGCATGCCCAAGGGGGGTGTCAACGCCCCCGTGCCGGTCGCCCCCGAGGCCACCCCCGCGGTCGACCCGCGCCTGCTCGTGCGGCAGGAGGGCGTCAAGGGCTACCTGGGCGAGTTCCGCCGCCGCGTCACCAGCGGCGAACTGGGCTCGCTCCCGGTGGTGCTGGCGCTCATCATCATCTGGGCCGTCTTCGGCAGCCTGAACAGCTCCTTCCTGTCCGCCCAGAACCTCTCCAACCTGTCGCAGCAGATCGTCGGCACCGGCATGATCGCGATCGGCGTGGTGTTCGTGCTGCTGCTCGGCGAGATCGACCTGTCGGTCGGCTCGGTCAGCGGCCTGTGCGCGGCCATCTTCGCCGTCCTGAACGTCACCCACGGCGTCAACCAGTGGGTGGCCCTGCTCTCCGCCCTCGTCGGGGGCGCGCTGGTCGGCCTGATCCAGGGCCTGTTCTTCGCCAAGGTCGGCGTGCCGGCCTTCGTCGTCACCCTGGCCGGCAACCTCGGCTGGAACGGCCTGATGCTCCAGGTCCTGGGCGCCAGCGGCACCGTCAACCTCTCCGGCAAGGACATCGTCTCCCGGCTCTACAGCACCATCTACGGCGAGCAGGCCGCCGCGTACGGCGCGGCGGCGGTCGGCGTGCTGCTCTTCCTGGGCGCCTCGGTGCTGGACGCCCGGCGGCGCCAGGCCGCCGGGGTGCCGTCCCGGCCCGTCCTGGACATCGCGCTGCGGACGGTGGCGCTGGCGATCATCGCCTTCCTGGCCGCCTACACGCTCAACCAGTACAAGGGCCTGCCGCTGGCCCTGCTGATCTTCCTGATCTTCATCGTGGTCCTGGACTTCGTCCTGCGGCGCACCTCGTACGGCCGGCAGGTGTTCGCGCTCGGCGGCAACATCGAGGGCGCCCGCCGGGCCGGTATCAACGTGTCGTGGATCCGGATCAGCGTGTTCACCATCTGCTCCACCATGGCGGCCGTCGGCGGCCTCTTCCTGGCCGCGCAGATCCAGTCGGCCAGCCAGACCTCCGGCGGCGGCAACCTGCTGATGAACGCCATCGCGGCCGGCGTCATCGGCGGCACCAGCCTCTTCGGCGGACGCGGCTCGACCTGGTCGGCGCTGCTCGGTGCGCTGGTGATCGGCTCGATCCAGTCCGGCATGAACATCCAGGGCCTGAGCAACGCCATCCAGTTCATGATCACCGGCGCCGTCCTGCTCGCGGCCGTGGTCGTCGACTCCCTCGCCCGCCGCACCCAACAGGCCGCCGGCCGCGCCTGACCACCACCGGCCTGACCACCACGGGCCTGACCACCACCGGCCTGGGCCGGCCGCGCCGCGGTCAGCCCAGCCGGTCGCCGTACACGTGGTCGACGGCGAGCACCATGAGGACCCGCCGGTCGGCCACCATCACGGCCCGGTACTCGTCCCAGTCCGGGTGCTCGCCGGCCGCGCGCCGGTAGTAGTCGACCAGGGCCGCCACCTCCGGCCCCGCCGGGTCGGCGCCGGGACCGATCAGTGTGACCTTGCCCTCGGCCGTGGCCCACGCCCGGCCGTCGGCCCGGGTGACCTCCAGGGCGGCGCGCGGATCACGGCGCAGATTGGCCGTCTTGGCACGCCCCTCCGTCATCGACACGTAGAGCCGCTCGGCGGCCCGGTCGTAGAACGGCATGACGGGCGACAGCTGGGGCCGGCCGTCGGACTTGATCGTCGCGAGCACGCCGAGGCGGCTCTCCGTCAGCAGGGCCCGGGGGTCGAAGGGCGTGGTCGCGGCGGTCCCGCTCGGCTCGGTCGTCATGGGGCCATCGTCCACCTTCACACCGGTGTGAGAGTCAAGGGTCCCTGGCGTGTCGGTCCGCGCACCGGCCGATGCCCTCACGGGGAAATGCCGTTGCGGTGGGCCGATGAGACCGGTAGCGTCCTCCGGCTTGTCGTTGTGGACCTTGGGGTTCCTTTTTCTGGAGATGATTTGTCGATTCGCATCACGGTTCTGACCGATCCTGATCACGGCGCGTCCAGTCGGCGGTTGGTGTGGCTGGCGGTGGACGGGGAGGGGAATCCGGTCGGGACGGCCTCGTTGCGGTTGTTCGGGGATCCGGGGCAGGCGCATCTGGCCGAACTGGCCGTGCGGGTGCATCCGGTGGAGCGGCGCAAGGGGGTCGGGTCGCGGTTGGTGGAGGCCGTGCTGGCGGGGGCCGGGGCCGAGGGGCGGCGGGCCGTGGTGGCGCCGGCGGAGGGTGGGACGCCGGGTGAGGCGTTCCTCGAAGCTCGGGGCTTCCGGAGGGCGCTGACGCTGCGGCACGCGCGGCTGGACCTGACGGCGGAGGTGGCGTCGGAGGCGGAGGCGGGCGCCGGTTACCGGTTGGTGGCCTGGGACGGCGCCGTGCCCGAGGAGCTGGCCGAGTCGTACGCCGCCGCGCGCCGGGCGATGGACGACATGCCGATGGGCGAGGTCGACTACGGCACGACGAGCTGGGACGTCGACCGGCTGCGGGCGGTGGCCCGGGCGGTCGAGGAGCGCGGCGAGCACCTGCACACGGTGGTCGCGGTGGCCGAGGCCGACGGTTCGATCGCCGGTTTCACCGAGGTGGTCGTACCGGCCGACGGCACCGGCGACGGTCTGCACTACGGCACCGCCGTGCTGCCCGCGCACCGCGGCCACGGCCTCGCCCGGCTGATGAAGGTCGAGTCGATCCGCCGGACACGCGGTCAGTACCCCGGTCTCACCGGCCTACTGACCGACACCGCCGAGGACAACGCCCCCATGCGGAAGGTCAACGAGGAGCTCGGGTACCGGCCGACGCACGAGACGTACCAGTACCAGCGCCTGCTGTAGGGCGTGTCTGGGAGACGACGGGGCGTCGTCAGAGGTCGAGGAGCTCGACGGTGACGGCGGCGGTGTCGCCGGCGTCGAGGTCCTCGGCCTTGCGGACGGCGCGTTTGACGGGGAGCACGTAGGCACCGCCGCCGCCGGGGAAGATCGAGGTGCGCCAGCTGCTGTCGCCGATCGTGACGCGCACCCGCAGCGAGCCGAAGCCGCGGCGCGGCCCGGCGGCGAGGTCACGGATCTCCTCCGACGCCTCCGCGGGCAGTCTGACGAAGGTCCAGCTGTCGGCGCGCCGGGCCTCCCAGATCCAGAGCTCGGCCTCGAAATCGAACTTCACGGGGGTCGCGGGAGTCACCGGGCAAGCATCGCACGGCTCACATCGGCAAGGAGTGCAGCCGGAGGGCCTCCCCGGACCACCGGGCGCCCTCGTGCAGCGGGTACCACATCGTGCGCAGCGGCATCACCGCCGGGCCGGTGGGCTGGTCGACCTCGACGGGGCCGGTCAGCGGCTGCCAGCCGAGGCGGGCGTAGAGCTCGGCCTTGTCCGGGCGGCAGAACAGGATCGCGAACCGCGGCCCGAGGCCCCGGGCGTGGGCCAGGGCGCCGTCCACCACCGTCCGCGCGAGGCCGCGCCCGCGCAGGTCGGCGGCGACGGCCACGGCGCCGAGCCCGATGAGTTCGGCCCGGCGCCCGCCGATCGACACCGGCAGGACCACCAGCCCGGCGTGCGCGACGAGCCGGCCGTCCCGCTCCGCGCGGATGCCGAAGTGGATGTCCTTGGGCCGCCAGACCATCCCGTACTCGGCGATCCGGGAGGGGTCCGGCTCGTCCCCGAAGATCTCGATGGGGTCGTAGTCGTCCAGGGGGACGACGACGCGGGAGTTCGTGATCTGATCATCGTTCATTCCCGCATGATGTCAGGGGAGTCCCGCCGCAGGACCGGCGGGAGGCGGGGTTGAAGACGGACCTGAGGAGGGCACGTGCTGGGACCGCTGGTACGGGTCGACGGGCGGTGGCTGGTCGGCGACCACCGGGACCGGACCCACCTGGAGTTCACCCCCGAGGGCATCGTCCCGCACGCGGACGGGCAGCCCGGTGAGGTCGTCGGGTGGGGCCGGTTCATGGACCTCGGTCTCGCCGTCACGCCCCACCGGTGGACGGGGTCCCGGCGGACGGCCCTGGTGTCGCTCGGCCAGATGGCCCCGCTCGGGCTGACCGGCCCACACCTGAGGGCGACGGTCCGGCACCCCTACGAGTACTGGACCGGCCGGTTCAGCCACCACCGGGGCCAGCGGTACGACCCGCGCGAGCTGATCGCCGCGGGCGTGCTCCTCGCCGTCACCGTCGATGCCGGGGAGGCCGCGCTGCTCGGTGACCTCGGGTGGCTGGACGACGCGGTGCCGCGGATCGTCACGCTGCGGCGGGAGGGCGAGGTCCGGGCGGCCGTCACCAAGCTGGTGGCGGGCACCCGGGCCGCCCGAGCCGCGCGGGGCTCGGGCTGACGGGGGCTCAGGCTGACGAGGGCTCAGGCTGGCGGGGCGGGTCAGCGGGTCAGCGGACGACGTCGAAGACCTGCTTCTGGAGACCGTTGGAGTAGACGGCGTGCTCGACGAGCTTGAGCTTCTGGGCGTCCTTGTCGGTGCCGCTGAAGAGGCGCTTGCCGGCGCCGAGCAGCAGTGGGAAGACCAGCAGGTGGTAACGGTCGATCAGTCCGGCGTCCGAGAGCGCCTGGTTGAGGGACGCGCTGCCGTGGACGATGATCGGGCCGCCCTCGGTCTCCTTCAGGGCGGCGACCTCGTCGAGCGAGCGCAGGATGGTGGTCTCGCCCCAGTTGGACACCAGGTCGTCCTCGGTGAGGGTGGTGGAGACGACGTACTTGGGCAGCGTGCGGTAGCGGGCGAAGTCCGCCATGTCCGGCCACACCGCGCTGAAGGCCTCGTAGCTGACCCGGCCCAGCAGCATCGCCGTGGCCTCCTCCTGCTCCCGGCCCTTGATCTCGAAGGCCTCGGGGACGAACTCGACGTCCTTGAAGGTCCATCCCGAGTTGCGGTAGCCGGGCTCGCCGCCCGGGGCCTCGACGACGCCGTCGAGGGAGATGAACGCGGTGCTGATCAGGGTGCGCATGGTGGATCCTCGGGATGGTCGGTGCGGAGTGGTGTGGGGGGCGGGGGTACTACCGGGTACGCCACCGGCGCCGGCGGGCGCGGCGTCCGAACCCGTTGTCGTTCCGGAAGAATACGACGGCGATCACCGCACCGAACAGCCAGAACACCGCCGAGATCAGCAGACCGGACCAGGAGGCGCCGCCCGCCACCAGCCCGGTAACCGGCCAGAGCGTCCACAGGCCGAACCACACCCAGGCGAACGCGCGGTGACCCATGATCCCGAAGAACGTGATCGCCTGTCCGCCGCCCAGCACGGACCACAGCAGCACGCCCAGCCCCACCCAGGCGAGCAGCAGGT
Organism: Kitasatospora misakiensis; assembly: GCF_042656005.1. Lineage (NCBI taxonomy): Bacteria > Bacillati > Actinomycetota > Actinomycetes > Kitasatosporales > Streptomycetaceae > Kitasatospora > Kitasatospora misakiensis. The sequence continues at coordinate 43,489 of NZ_JBHSOF010000042.1, forward strand.
CCCACACCAGCCGGCCGGAGGAGGAGGGCAGCATCCCGTGGTGCCGGCCGGCCACCGTGACGCCGACGAGCTCGCCGTACCAGGTCTCCAGGTCCGCCACGGCCTCCCGTTCGGCACCGGCGTACAGCGAGGAGCCGACCTCGATCCGCTCGACCGTGCCCGAGGAGCGCCGGACCGACAGCAGGTAGACGGTCTCGGTGGTGGTGGACGAGGTGTCGGTGCTGCCGGTGGTCGTGGTGCGGGTGGAGGTCTTCTTGTCCACCACCCGGCCGGTCTCGCGCCCGATGCAGCCGTGGCCCTCGTTCGCCGCCGCTCCCCCGCCGGACCCGGCGTCGGCCACCGCCGCGACCGGGCAGGCGCCGGCGTGCCGGAACTGCACCGAGTCCCGGTAGGGCTCCCCCGCGAGGTCGATGCCCACCCAGACCGCCACCAGGCCGAGCAGGCCCGCACAGCACCGCACGATGATCCGAATCATCCCGGTTCCTCCCGCCCTCACCGTCCAGTGTCGCGGGTGGGACGGTCCCCCGGCAACGCGTTTGCACGCGGCGGCAGAAGGCGGCAGTAGGCGGTAGTAGGCGACGGAGTGGGAAGTCGGACCGGCCGACTTCCCACTCCGGCACCGGAGTTGGGGGCGGCGGATTCAGGCGCCGGGGAGGAGGCGGGTCTCGGTGCCGGCCGGCAGCTTGGCCGGCTTGCTCCACCAGTGGTGGTAGCGGCGGTAGACGTCCGGTTCGCGGTCGGCGAGCAGGGCCGTCAGCGAGCGGGCCTCGGTGGCGAGTTGGTCCCAGGCCTCGTCCGGCAGGGAGTGGAAGGCCGTCGCCTCGATGCCGCCCTCGGCCGTGCGCCAGACGCCGGCCACGTAGCCGTCGACCAGCAGGGTCGGCAGCACGTCGCCGTTCCGCTTGATCACCAGGGCGCGGTAGTCCGGCGGGATGACCCGGCTGCGGTCGGCGTAGGCGAGCAGGACGCTGTCCCACATGGCCATCAGCCGGGCCGGCACCGGGGTGTCCCCGTCCGGGCGCGGCGCGTCCGGGAGGTCGAACAACTCCCCGCCGTCCGGCCCCGTCAGGCGCTCGACCCCGCCCTCGGCGGCGAGCACCTTCAGGGCCTCCCGGGCCCGGCCACGCTGGACCAGCGCGAACTGCGCCACGTCCGCCACCGAGGCCGGGCCGAAGCCGTCGAGGTAGCGCAGCACCAGGGCCCGCAGCGAGGCGGCGGCCACCTCGGGGTCGCGGAGGACCGGCCGGACCGCCGGGGCGATGTAGGACAGCTTCTGGCCGAACGACCAGGTCTCCCCGCCCGGCGCGCGCAACAGCGGCGCCACCTGCCGCAACCCCCACCAGGCCGGCGCGCCGGCCTGGGCGCCGAGCCGGTCGGCGAGCCAGGCCTCGAACTCCGCACTCGTACGGGGGCGGTCACCGAAGTCCAGCACGTCCGCGACCAGCGCGTCGCCCTCCACGGCCGTCAGCCCGGACGCCGTGAAGCGGTCGTCCCCCAGCCGGGCGGCCCGGATCGACGGGTGGACGGCCTGGAGGAAGACCGGGAAGTCCTCGGTGTGCACGGCGTGCAGGGTGATCCGCATCAGTGTCGACTTGACGATCGTCCGGTCGGCGAAGGCCGCGTCGAGCTGGGCCGGGTCGAAGCCGGCGACCCGGTTCCACAGCGCCAGGTACGGCGAGGCCACCTGCTGGGCCTGCAACGCGACCACCCGCCGCACCGCCTCGGAGACGCCGATCTCCTCCCGCCGCACCAGCAGTTGCCGGGTCAGTGTGGCTCGGTTGAGCTGCCCCGCGGTGATCCCCATGCCGCCCCCTTCGCGCGTCGTCGGTGCACCCTAACGGGTCGTCGGCGACCGACCGCGCGAGGGTGGCGGCACGTGCGGCACGAAAACAACTGGTCAGGCCGGTGCGGCTGCTGGTCCAATGCTCGGATGGAGATCCTCGGAAGTGCGGACGCCCCACCCGCCGACCGGTGGCCCGCGTACTTCGCCGAGCGCGGGCATGCGGGTGCCCGCCGGATCGGCGCGGGTGTCGAGGGCGTCGTCTACGGGCTTGGCGACGGCCAGGTCGCCAAGGTGTGGAGCGGCCGGCCGCCGGCCGGCCTCGCGCTCACCCGCCAGGTGTACGCGGACCTCGCGCGGCACCGACTGCCGTTCGCCACCCCCGAGATCCTGAAGGTCGAGGAGCACGAGGGCGTCCTGGTGACGTACGAGCGCGAGCTGGCCGGCGTCCCGATGGGGACCGCCTCCGGGCGTTCGGAGCACGGGCGCGAGCTGCCCACCCAGCACTGCGACGCGCTGCTCACCGTCCTGCGGGGCCTCGCCTCCGTACCCGGCACCGACGCCATGGGCCGGCTGACCGTCCAGGGTGACGACCGTCCACTGTGGCGGGGTCACCAGCGCTTCCAGGAAGCGCTCGCGGCCCTGGTGACCCGGGCCACAGCGCGACACCGTGCCGCCCTCGCCGCCCACGTGCCGGACCTCGACGCGGGAGTGGAACGCACGCGGAAGGCGCTTCGGTCGCTCCCCGAAACCCCGGTCACGGCGATCCACGGCGACCTCGTCCCGCCCAACATCCACATCGACCCGGCCGGGCGACCGGTCGCCGTACTCGACTTCGGCTTCTACACCACCGCGGGCGACCCGGCGTTCGAGGCCGCCGTCACGGCGGCCGTCTGGGACATGTACGGGCCGTACGCCGCGGAGCACAGCGCGGAACTCACCCGGATCCTCGCCCAGGAGCTCGGATACGCGCCCGCCGCCCTCACCACGTACCAGGCCGTGTACGCCCTCACCACCTACGACCTCTTCGGCCTGGACGACAGCGACTGGCACTTCCGGTGGTGCGTCGAACAGCTGCGCCGCAACGCCGTGTTCAACGCCTAGCACGTTTCGAACGTGCTGGTCACAGCCATGCGTCGATGGCTGTGACCAGCACCGTCGCTTCGTCAGCGCATGCCGCCGGAGGCGAGGATGACGTCCCCGGTGATCCAGCACACGTCGTCGGAAGCACGGGGGCGAACTCCTCGCCGCTTAGCAGCACTACGACAGTGAGCAAGCGTCACCGGGCGCGTAACGGGCGCTCCCCCGGACCGCTCCCCCGAGTCGTGCACGGCCGAGCGTTACCCGGAGGTGCCTGTCGGCTCAGTAGCGTCTTTCGCATGAGTACCTCGCACACGAAAACCTACGTCCTCGTCCATGGCGCTTGGCACAGCGGGCGCGTCTGGGACCGCGTGGTTCCCCTGCTCACCCGGGCCGGGCATCGGGTGTTCGCCCCTTCGCTGACCGGCCACGGCGAGAAGGAACACCTCCTCACTCCGGACGTCGACCTGGACACCCACGTCGCCGACATCGTTGCTCTCCTCGGCGAGCGGGATCTCACCAACGTCGTGCTGGTCGGGCACAGTTACGCCGGGATGGTCATCTCCGGCGTGGCCGGCGAGGCCTCGGACCGGATCGCGCACCTGGTCTACGTCGACGCGATGGTCCCGACCGACGGCGAGAGCGCGCTGGACGTCGTACCCGAGATGACCCGGCGACTGATCGACGCGGCCGCCGCCTCGGCCTCCCCCTGGCGCATCCCGCCCCTGCCGGAAATGCCCGCGCCCATGGGTCTGTTCGGGGTGACCGACCCGGCGGACACGGCATGGCTGCGCACCATGCTGTCGGACGAGTCGGTGCGCTGCTTCCTGCAGCCGGTCCGGCTGGACAACCCGGCCGCGGACGCGATTCCCCGGACGCACATCCACTGCGTCGGCAGCGAACCGGGGGGCGTCACGCGCCGCCCGGTTCCGGCGGCGCGGCCGGGCGGCGCCGAGCCTCAGGTGTGGGAGCTGCGGAGCGGCCACGACTGCATGGTCACCGTGCCGGACGCACTCACCGACCTGCTGCTGAAGGCCGGCTGACCGGTTGCCCGGCGCGGTGGCCGGGCTGGAAGGGTTGACAGCGTGGCTGGATTTGGATCGTGAGCGAACGCGGGGCGACCTGGACAGCGGAGCATGGGACGCCCGGTTCGGCGCCCTGCGGCAACAGCCTTTCTACGAGGGTCGTTGGTCATGATCCGGGCCGTTCCGGCCTGATACCCCGTCGTAGCTCCGCTCGCGCCATGACATGACATGACGTGACGTGAGAAGGGCCGCACGAGTCGGGTGAGTTGTGACGCTGACGAGGCTGGAGAATGACGCCGGATCCGTTCCTTGCCCGACCTGAACGGTGAACCCGCCCGCAGTGGCGCGGCGGCCTCAAGCAGTGGGCCCCGACCGGGATTTCCGGTCGGGGCCAGCGGTGAACTCGCGTCAGACGGACGCAGACGGTGCCGCGAGGTGTCAGAGAGGCGTGATCACATACTCCCCGCCCGCCTCGGTCTCGAACACGGCAACGGTGCTTTCGGGGCGCGTCACCTCCGTGTCGGCGCCGCCCGTGGAGTGCACGGTGACCGGTGCGGCGGTGCGCAGTCGGACGGTGCCGCTGTGGCGCGCTGCCAGGTGGGCGTGGGTCAGCGCTCCGTCGAGCCAGGAGAGGCTGACGGTGAGGCCGCCGCGGGCGAGGAGGCCGGTGACCCGGCCCTCGGGGAGCTGCGGCGGCAGGGCGGGCAGCAGCTGGACTTCACCGGTGTGGGACTGGAGCAGCCATTCGGTCACGCCCGCGGTGGCGCCGAAGTTGCCGTCGATCTGGAACGGCGGGTGCAGGTCGAACAGGTTCGGGGCCGTGCGGTCGGGGGTGAGCAGGTCGGTGAGGAGCTTGTAGGAGCGGGCGCCGTCCTCCGCGCGTGCCCAGAAATTGATCTTCCAGGCGAGGGACCAGCCGGTGCCGTCGTCCCCACGCATCTTCAGAGTCCGCAGGGCGGCCTGGAAGAGCTCCGGGGTGTCGCGCTTGGTGATCTGGTTGCTGGGGTGCAGGCCGTACAGGTGGGAGATGTGGCGGTGGTCCTGCTCGGGCGCGTCCGCGTCCCAGTCCTGCTGCCACTCCTGCAGCTGCCCCAGGGCGCCGATTCTCATGGGGGGCAGTTGGGCGCGGGCCTGGCGCGCCCGGTCGGCGTACGGGCTGGTGGTGCCGAGCGCGTCGCAGGCGGCGAGGTAGCCGTCGAAGAGGTCGCGCAGGATCTGGTTGTCCATCGTCGGGCCCGCACACGCGGACACGTCGGGGTGGTGGGCGTTCTCGGGCGAGACGGACGGACAGGTCACCAGGTACCCGGTGGTGGGGTCCGGGACCAGCGCGTCGAGGAAGAAGCGGACCGCTCCCTCCACGACGGGTAGCCGGCGGCGCAGGGCCGCGCCGTCGCCGGTGAAGCGGTAGTGCTCCCACACGGAGGTGGCCAGCCAGGCGCCGCCGGTGGGCCACATCCCCCAGAAGGCCCCGTCCACGGGCGCGGTGGCGCGCCAGACGTCGGTGTTGTGATGGGCGACCCAGCCGTCGGCTCCGTACTGGACCCTGGCGGTCGTCCGTCCGGCCTGGGCGAGGTCGTCGAGCAGGGCGAAGATCGGCTCCCAGCACTCCAGGAGGTTGGTGGTGGGCGCGGGCCAGTAGTTCATCTCCGTGTTGATGTTGATCGTGAACTTGGAGCCCCAGGGCGGGGACAGCTGGTCGTTCCAGATGCCCTGCAGGTTGGCGGGCTGGGTACCGGGCCGGGACGAGGAGATGAGCAGGTAGCGGCCAAACTGGTAGTGCAGGGCCACCAGTTGCGGGTCTTCGGCCCGGGAGAACGCGGCCACCCGACGATCGGTCGGCGCCGCCGCCGTGGTGCCGAGGTCGAGCGTGACCCGGCGGAAGAGCGCGCGGTGGTCGCGCACGTGCCGGGAGCGCAACCGCTCGTACGGAGTGTCGGCTGCGGCGTTCAGCGGGCGCTCGGCGCGGGCGCTGTGGTCGCCCGAGACGTCCCGGTAGTCGTTGAAGCCGGTGCCGACGGACACCAGCAGGGTCACCGCGTCGGCCCCGTCCACGGCGAGCGTGCCGTTCTCGCTGCGCACGGTGCCCCCTTCGGCAAGGGCACGGACCAGGGCGCGGAAGCGGACCTGGCCGGCGACCCCCTCATGCGTCTGCCCGGTCCCCTCCAGAGCGGCGGTGATCGGGCCCGGGGAGAACGTCTGAGCCTGCTGCGGACTGTCGAAGGCCGCGGTGAACGACAGGGCACCGGGGGTGTCCGCGGTCAGCCGGACCACCGTCACCTGATCGGGATGGCTGACGAACGCCTCGCGACGGTACGCCACTCCATCGCGGACGTACGTCGTGGTGGCTACGGCGGTGTCCAGGTCCAACTCACGACGGTAGGAGCTGACTTCACCTGCGCCCGGGAACGTCAGGCGCAGGTTGCCGACTGTCTGGTACATCAACTCCCCGACCGGGCTGCCCCGGAACGTGGTGTTGATCAGGTCCTGAGCGGACTCCCACTCGCCTGCGAAGACCCGGCGCCGGATCTCGGGGAGGTTGGCCAAGCCCTGGGAGTTGGCGGGTTCGTAGGGGCCTCCCGCCCACAGGGTGTCCTCGTTCAGCTGGAGCTGCTCGGCGTCCACACCGCCGAACACCATGGCACCGAGACGGCCGTTGCCGAGCGGCAACGCCTCCAGCCACTGGCCGGCGGGCTTGTCGTACCAGAGGACGAGGCGGGAGGCCTCCGGAGTGGCGGCATCCTCCGCTACCGAGGCGCTCTGCGGCGCCTCGGCCGCCACGGCGGGCGGGAGGCCGACGGTGAGTGCGGCGGAGGTGCCTGCCCTTCGTTCCAAGGGAATGCCTGCCTTTCGATCGCGGGTCGGGCTGGTCGTTCGGGTGTGGTGCGGCTCAGGCGTCGTCGTACGTCAAAAGAGATGTCCATTCTGCTACGGCAGACGCCGGACATGGGATGAATTTACAGAGTCGACCGGCCCAGGTGTCCATCCCCCGGGAGGAAGGGTCATGGATTGCCCGTTTCCCACCTGTGTGTTCACCGAGGGGTCGGACATGCGCGGAAAATTGAAGCCGTCCCATCTCTTCCACAGTGATCGGATGTATTGCTGCGGTGGCGCGGCCAGGGGTGCCTCACTTCGGGTGGTGGATGCACTCGGGCGGAGGGTTGCGGGTGTTGGCGATCACCGTGTCGAGTCGGTCGCGTGCGGCGACGAGGTCGGTGATCCGGTCGCTGATCCGGGCGCGTTCGACCTCCAGGTGGTCCAGGAGCCCCGGCGCCGCCGTACCGGAGTCCACGCAGGGCAGCACCTCGCGCACCGACCTGCTCGGCAGCCCCGCGGCGAACAGCTGCTGGATCAGCTTCACCCGGGCCACCGCCGAGTCCGGATAATGCCGCTGCCCTCCGGTGCTGCGTTCGGCCCGCAGCAGATCCTGCTCTTCGTAGTACCGCAGGGCCCGGACGCTCACCCCGGCCTGCCGGGCCACCTCACCGATACGCACGGGGCCTCCGATTCACTTGCCCGACTTGCACCTGACGCCGACGTCAGGTTTTAGCGTAGCTGACGTCAAGGCGTACCAAGCCATTGGAATGGAAGGCAGAACACCATGCGCGCAGCCCGCTACCACGAGTACGGCGGCACGGAGACCCTCACGGTCGAGGAGGCGCCGGACCCGCAGCCCGGCGTCGGGGAGGTCCGCATTCGCGTCGCGGCGGCCAGTGTCAACCCCGTCGACTGGAAGGTGCGCAGCGGAGCGGCCCGCGATGTCGTCACCGTGGACCTGCCGGCCATCCCCGGCCGCGACGCCGTCGGCCTGGTCGACAGGATCGGGGAGGGCGTGGACGGGGTGAGCGTCGGCGACCGGGTCTTCGGACTGGGCGGCATCACGGGAGCGACGGCGGAGCTGGCCGTGCTCTCCGCCTGGGCCCCCGCGCCCGACGCGTGGAACGACGCGGAGGCGGCCGGGGCCGGGCTGGCGGCCGTGACGGCATTGCGGGGGCTCAAGGCGCTCGGCCCGCTGGCGGGGCGCACTCTGCTCATCGAGGGCGCCGCCGGCGGTGTCGGCGGCGCGGCGGTCGAGATCGCGGTCGCCCTGGGTGCCACCGTGATCGGGACGGCGAGCGAGCGCAACCACGCGTTCCTCTCCTCCCTCGGAGCCCTTCCCACCACCTACGGGACGGGCCTTGCCGAACGCCTCGCCGACCTGGCCCCCAAGGGGATCGATCTCGTGCTCGATGCCGCCGCCTCCGGCTCCCTCGCGGACCTCGTCGAGATCGCCGGAAGCCCGGCCCGCGTCGTGACGGTCGCCGACTACCGGAACGCCGGTCGCCTGGGCGTCCACCTGGCCAACGCGACGAACGACCCCGCGCTCCTCACCGAAGCCGCCGGCTTCGGCGCGCAGGGCCGTTACACGCCGTGGATCGAGCAGACCTATCCCCTGGAGGAGATCGCCCAGGCCCATGCCCACTCCGAGCGTGGACACGTCCGAGGAAAGATCGTGACCCTCATCTAGGGTCATCTCGCCGGAAGCAGGATCGGCCGCCGCCGAGCGCCGGCCGAGCGCTACATCAGGCTCCTGCCACATCGACGAACACGGGGTTGGCGTAGAACCACGTGTCGGCCCACGGGTCACCGTTCCCGGGCTCGTGGGCGATCGGCCCGTGCGGGTCGACGGCGGCGCCGAGGTAGCCGGTGCCCTGCCGGTTGCCGTCGCTGCCGCGCAGCCGGAGGTAGAAGGACTCGTCGCCGGCGGTGAGCGGGATCCGCAGGGTGTAGGTGCCGGTGCGGCCGGTGACGTCGGCGGTGTGGACGACCCGGGTGTCCGGCGCCCGCCAGGTGTCGCGGTCGGCGGCCGGGCCGCGCACGGCGCCCCGGATGACGTCCACGTGCGCCAACCGGGGCAGGATGCCCTGGGGGTTGGGGCGGGAGGCGGTCGTGACCGTCACCGACAGGGTGAGCCGCTCTCCCCTGCGGACGCACAGCCGTCCGCCGAGGGTGACCCCGCGGCCGTGGTCGCCTTCCCGCTGGACGCGAACGTCGAGCCCGTCGAGCAGGTGTCCGTGGTCCACCCAGACCCGGCCGGCGCGCAGGCCCGCCATCACGGCGCGGTAGCCGTAGCGGGTCACCCCGACGTGGGTGCGGCTGAACTGGCCGGGCCAGAAGTCGCTTCCGGGCTGCGGGGTGCCGGTGTTCACCGGGTCGGGCACCTTGCCGGTGTTGTCGAAGTTCTGGCCGGGCTGCCAGTCGCCGTTCTTCCAGGTGTCGAAGACGGTCCGGTGGTTGTCGGAGTTGCTGGTGATCGAGAACAGCCGGCCCTCGGCCAGCATCGAGTCCCACAGGCCGCCCACGGTCGCGGTCGCCCAGTCGAAGCCGCCGTAGGTCTGGTAGGCGTCCGCCGGGTAGCCGGACCACGACTGCGCGGACGGCTTGTTCTCGTACTCGCCGCGGATCGAGTTCGCGCCGCGCCAGCCCGGGATGGCCGCGCCCTGGGCGCCCGGCGCGCCCTCCATGCCGATCACGATCCCGTTGGCGGCGTCCCGCCAGTTGCGCACTTCGTGCGGGGAGTCGATGCCGAGGCGCAGCGGGTGGTTGGCGAGGACGAGGACGTCGTCGACGTAGCCGGTGCGGCGCTGCTCGGCCAGCCACTGGACGGCCTTGACGGCGTGGGCCTCGTTGCGGGCGGTGTCGGCCGCGCCGGCCGCACCCTCGGTGTAGCCCAGCAGCTTGCCGTCGTAGGCCAGCTCGAACTGGGTGAGCAGGTCGACCTCGTGCGGGCCGGGGGCCGCGAACACGGTGGCGTGCTCGGCGGCCGGGATGTACCACTCCAGCCCCTGGAAGATCAGCTGGCGCGGGTTCTCGGCGCGGGCCCGGAGGATCTCCTGGTGCTCCAGCGCGGCACCGTAGTGGGCGTGACCGAAGTTGGAGTGCTCGTTGAACACCAGCCAGTCCAGGCCGTACTGGGCGGCGGCCCGGACCTGCTGGGAGAACGTGTACTTCGCGTCGTGGCTGTAGACGGAGTGGACGTGGTGGTCGCCGACCAGGTAGGCGAGGTGCGGGTCGTTTCCGCCCGGGCCCCGTCCGGCGGCGGCGGCCGGCGTGGCGGCGGCCGACGTGGCCGCCCCGCCGAGGGCGAACGCGGCGCCGAACAGGCCCGCGCGGCGCAGGAGCCCGCGCCGCGACATGCCCTGGGCGTCGAGATCGGCAGGGGAGACGGAGGGATCGGCCCAGTCGGGCAGCTGCTGATCGGTCATGGTGATCCTCGGAACGGGGGCCGGTGGTACGCGCTGCACGATTCCCTGGAAAGAGGACTCCCGGAGGAAGCCGATCTGAAGATCCGGGGTGGAATCGATGGCCGCCCAGTGGTCCGCGGGCTGGTCGCGCGGGCGGCGAGCGCGGGCAGCCCCAGGCCGCCCGCGCGTTCCCAGGCCGACCAGCAGCTCCCGGGTCAGGGCCGGATGAGCCGGCGCGCTGCCGCGTCGACCGTCTGCTCAAGGAGGACGGCGATGGTCATGGGACCGACACCGCCGGGGACAGGGGTGATCAGGCTCGCCCGGTGCCGGGCGGTCTCGAAGTCGACATCCCCGACGTTGCCCGGGTTGTAGCCCGCGTCGATCACCACGGCGCCGGGCTTGATGTCCGCCCCGTTGATGAAGCGCGGCCGGCCGACCGCGGCGACCAGGACGTCGGCCTCGCGCACGATCGCAGGCAGACCGACGGTGCGGGAATGGCAGTAGGTGACCGTGGCGTCCCGCCCGAGCAGGAGCATGCCGACGGGCTTGCCGAGGATGGGGCTGCGTCCCACCACGACGGCGTGCTTGCCCGTGAGGTCGACGTCGTACTCGTCCAGCAGGCGCATGATCCCGCCGGGTGTGCAGGAGACGAAGCCGGGCAGGCCGAACCCCATCGCCGCGAAGGAGTGCATGGTGACCCCGTCGACGTCCTTCTCGGGAGCGATCGCCTCGAACGCGGCGCGCTCGTCGATGTGCGCCCCCACCGGGTGCTGGAGCAGGATGCCGTGCACGTCCGGATCCTCGGACAGTGCGGTGACGGTCTCCACCAGGCCGCTGGTGCTCACCGAGGCGGGCAGCGGCACGTGTCGCGAGCGGATGCCGGCCTTCGCGCAACGGGCCTGCTTCATCCGGACATACGTGACCGAGGCCGGGTCCTCTCCCACGAGCACGGTCGCCAAACAGGGGGACACCTCCGCGCGCCGACGGATGTCCTCGGCGGCTGCGGCGCTGGTCTCGGTGATTCGGCGGGCGAGATCCGTACCGTCCATCAGCCGCGCCTGCTGCGTCTCCATCACGTACCACTCCTGAGCTCCACGGTGAGGTGCCCAGGCGCACGGCATCGACGAGGCGTCAGGCCGCTCCCCGGTGGTACTCCACCTCAGCGCCAGTCACGGCCCGAACCCACCATACCGGCGACCACCGGCCGTCGGTCCCGTCCACAGGTCTTTTGGACAAGTCGTTGACGCCACAGCGGCCTTCCGGGCGGACTTCCTGACCTGGTCGAACCAGGAAGGGGAAAAGGACCACTCGCCTCCCGGCCCGCCGTGCGCCGGGACCGCGATCAGCCGATCCGCGGTGCTCAGCTGACCGGTCCTGTCGTCGCGTGCGGCGCTACCGCCGGTTCGAGCAGCGACAGCGTCCGCTGCTGGGCGTCGAGGCCGACGCGGATGCCGACCGGCATCGGCAGGTTCGGGCCGGCATGCCCGAAGTCGACGTTGCCCAGGACCGGGATGTCACGGTCGCCGAGGACGTCGAGGACGATCTCGCGCAGGGACGGGGACGCGCCGGGCTCAAGTCCGATGATCTCGCGCGGAACGCCCACGACCATGCCGGAGATCCGGTCGAGGATGCCGCTGTGTCGCAGCACCTGCAGAAAGCTCCACACGTGCGCTGCCAGGCCGCCGCTCTCCTCCCAGAACAACACGGCACCGTCGAACCGTTCGAGCGGCAGCGCGAAGGGCGTCGCCTGCGCCAGCACGATGCGGTTGATCACCCCGCCGATCAACCGCCCTTCGGCGCGACCCGGACGCCAGCACTCCCAGGACGGGCTCGCCGGCAGCGCCCCGATCGCCTCGGTGCCGGTCAGCAGCCTGCGGTAGAGCTGTTCGAGTTCCGCCTGGCGCGCCGCGGGCGCGGACGGCCACTGCCCGCCGAAGCCGGGGACGGCCATGTCGGCGTGGAACCCGACCAGGCCCGTGCGCCCATGGAGCACCAGATGCAGCAGCGAGATGTCGCTGTAGCCGAGGATCGGCTTGGGGTCGGCCCTGATCGCCTCGACGTCGATCAGGTCGAGGTAGCCGAGCGCCGTCTGGCCGCCGTCACTCGCGACGATCGCGCGCACCTCGGGATCACGCAGAAGACCGTTGAGCTCTCCGGCGATCTCGGCCGGCGTGGCCGCGCTCCACCAATGGCGCCGCCCTGCTTCGAGCAGCGGAGCCCGCCGCACGCGGAAACCCATCCGCTCGAACAGCTCCACCGCCCGCTGGACATTGGGCTCGCAGGCGGCCGGCAGCGGGCCGGACAACGCGGCGATGACCACGAGGTCTCCGGACCTCAGGGCACGCGGTCGAAGCAGTCGAGGCGATGCGGAACCAGTCATGGCGTCAGTGTCGCCGGTGTCACCGGCGGGATCACGCGATTTTCGCCGGTCGTCCACCCCGGCGCAGGCCTTCCCGCTGCGGATGCGGGCGCGTTCCCGGCGCTGGGCTGCCAGGACGTCGGACGGCGAGCGTCGACGTCGCGCCGGCGCAGGTAGCGGTGCAGTTCGCGGGTCTGGACCGCGTGGTTCGGGTGGTTGGAGTTACGGAAGAAGATGCGTAACGCCACAAGCCCGCGGGAACCCGCGGTCAGACGGGTGGCCAGTTCCGCACCGCCGCGTCGGCCACCTGCTGGAGTTCGGAGCGGGTGGCGCCGCCGACCGCCTGGACGGCGATGCCGTTCGCCACGGTCATGAGGTATCGGGCGAGGAATTCCGGGTCCGCGCCGGGGGGCAGATCACCCTCGTCGACGGCTTGCCGGAACCGGTGGCGGAGGCGCGCACGGCCGTCGTCGCGCCAGGCGATCAGGGCCTCCTGGGTGACCCGCCGCCCGGAGTCCCGAACCGTCAAGGCATGCCAGGCGGAGGTGGGCAAATGCGCCAAGTCTCCGCTTCGCTCGCGGGAGTGAATCGTGAGCGGCTTTCACTCTCGAGGCCCACCGCGGCGATGGTTCGCACCTGGAACGTAGTAGACCTTGAACTGTCCGCCGGTACCGCCGACGGCGGCGTCGAGGTGCGCCACCCATGACCTTCTCGGTGGCCCGCCTCCTCAACTGCTCAAGCCACCACGACCGATACCGGAGAAGCCGTGGAGAATCCCGTTTCGGTGGGCAGAGCGCCGGGAGCGCTCCCCCTGATCGGCCACCTGCTGCCGCTGCTGCGTGACCCTCTGGGGTTCGTCTCCTCGCTGCCCGCCCATGGAGATCTCGTCCACATCCGCTTGGGCCCCATGCCGGCACTCACGGTGTGCACCCCTGAGCTGACCCGCCAAATCCTTCTCGACGACAGCACGTTCGACAAGGGCGGCCCGTTCTACGACCGACTTCGAGAAGCGGTGGGGAACGGACTGGCCAGTTGCCCCCACACGGCACACCGACGGCAGAGGCGGCTGGTTCAGCCGGCCTTCCACCGCTCCCGGCTCGCCTCCTACACCAGCGTGACGACCGCCGAGGCGGTCTCGGTCACCGGCTCCTGGCAGGACGGCCTGACCACCGACGTCTACCTCCAGATGCGCAACATCACCACGCGTAGCCTGATCCGGGCGATGTTCCGCGAGTTCTCCGAAGATCTGGACTCCGCCGCCCTGACGGAAATGGCCGACGACGTCCAGATGATCCTGGTCGGCATGTTCGCCCGCATGGTCAGGCCGCGGTTGCTCAACGCCCTTCCGACGCCTGGTGGTCGCAGGTTCCGCCAGGCACGGGGACGGCTCTACCGGACCACGGCACGCATCATCTCCAAACGCCGGTCCGGCGGCGACGGCGATGGCCACGACGACCTGCTGTCCGTGCTTCTCAACGCCGTCCCTCCCGACGGCGACCGGAGCCAGCAGCTCACCGACGCCGAGATCAACGACCAGCTCGCCATCTTCATCGTCGCCGGTATCGAGGCGACAGCGGCGACCCTGGCATGGGCGCTCCACCTGCTGGCGCTCAACCCCTCCGTCGAACAACGCCTCCACGCGGAGGTCGACCGTGTCCTGGCCGGCGCCGCCGCCACCCACGGTCACCTGTCCATGCTGCCGTACACCAGCCGTGTCATCACCGAGACCCTGCGGATGTACCCGCCCGGCTGGCTCTTCACCAGAATCGCCACCAGGGACACCCACGTCGGCGGACACCCCGTCTCCGCCGGCACAACCGTCATCTACAGCCCCTACCTGATCCACCACCAGCCCGACCAGTACGCCGAGCCCGAACGCTTCGACCCGGACCGATGGGAGGACCGCCCTCATCCGTCCCATCCGGCGTTCTTCCCGTTCGGCGGCGGCGCCCGCAAGTGCATCGGCGACCAGTTCAGCATGGCCGAAGCCGTCGTCGCGCTGGCCACGATCGCCGCGCGGTGGCGCCTGGAACCGCTTGCCGGACAGCGGGTCCGCCCCTTCGCGGCAACCGCGCTGAGACCGGCGGGACTGCACATGCGGTTCCGGGCCCGGGAACTCCCGACCGCGCCCTGAATCGGCGCGACCACCGTACGGGCACGGATCTTGCGCGCCAGCCGCGCCTGACCGTACGCGTACGACAGCGGTGGGTTCTGGCCCTCGACGTCGAACAGGTGGGCGTTGGGCATCCGTTGGGTGGCGTCGACCGTCGCGCTGCCGCGCCGGGCGAAGATCTCCTCCGCCGGGGCCCGGTCGAACGAGGCGAACGCCGATCCCGGCAGGTCGTAGCAGTTGCCCAGCACCGGGTTGGTCATCGCGGAGAGGCTGTCGCGCAGCGAGAAGTGCTCGGGGCGTTCGCTGCGCAGCGCGACCACGAGCTCGGCGTCCACCGGGCCCAGGTTCTCGATGTGGTACACCGCCCCGGACTCGACGTGGTACATCTGCCCCTCGTTCACCACGAACGAGGCCCGTTCGCCGCCGCTGCCGAGCATCGTCACCAGCACCTCGCCGCTCACCACGTAGGCGAGCTGGTTGGCGTTGACGTTCCACTGCGGCTCGCGGACCGCGCCGGGCGCGAGAACGATCCTCTTGATGGAGAGCCCTTTGAGGAGGGGCAGGTGCCGCGTGTCCACGGCCTGCACACTGCCCAGGTCGTTCTGGAAGGTCGGCTCGGTCCCGTTCAGGGAGATCCAGTAGGGCGAGGTGGCGGGCATCGGTTTCCCTTTCGTTCGGCGCGGGTGCTTTCGGTGTTCTGCGGCAGGAGTGATCGCGAGGTGTTCGAGACGCGGTGGAGGCGATCGTCATCCGCGCCCCGCGTTCGCCTCCTCCGCCCGTTGCTCCAGCGCCCACTCGATGACGAGTAGGGCCAGGAGGTCCACCGCGTTGCGGGCGAGGCGGTCGCCGATCCATGTGCGGTGGCACGCGGCCTCCGCGACGAGCGCGGGGAGGAAGCGGGCTCCGGGATCCCCGGCAGGGCCACTCCGGCTCGGGCGTGGCGCGCGGCCTCGGTGAAGTCGTACTGGCTCGACACCCGTGCCAGGCCGAGGCGCACCTGGGCCTCGGCCTGCGGCGCCATGGTGCCGGGCAGGGCCGTCCCGACGAGCGCGCGCGCCTGCGTGGCACGTCCGGACCGCCAGAGCAGCAGCATGGTCTCGGCGACGATCGTCAACCGCTCCGGCGCCCCGCCGGCGGTGAGGTCCAGCGCGCGACCGCTCAGGTCCGCCGCGGCCGACGGAGCGGTCTCCGACAGCTCGACGGCGGCGGCCCGCAGGAGCTGGACGGCGGCCTTGTCACCGGGCTCCGCGCTGTCCAGCACCAGGGAGGCCGCCTCGCTCAGCGATGCCCCGCGCGCCAGGAGGACCTCGGCCGCATGGCGCCGCAGGGCGCGTCGCACCGCATCCGGGAGGCTGGCCGACACGGCTTCGCGGATGAGGTCGTGGCGAAAGACGAGCCGCCCCTCCCGCTCGGCGAAGAGGTCGGAGTCGAGGGCCTCCCGCACCGGCGCGAGCAGCGCGCCGACGGGCCGGTCGAGGAGTTCGGCGAGCAGCTCGACGGTGACGCTGTGCCCGATGACGGAGGCCGTGCGGACGAGTTCCCCGGTGGGCGCGGAGAGGCCGTGGAGGCGCCGACGGATCGACGCCTGGAACCGGGCCTGCAGGCGGTGCCCGACCAGGCGGGCCACCCCGCCATCGACGACCACCCTGCCCTCGGCCGTCATGCCGTGCAGCAGTTCCATCAGGAGCAGGGGAACCCCCTCCGCGCGTCGCACGACGTCCAGGGTCGCGGCGTCGGGGGGAGCCCCGAGCACGTCCTGCGCGATCTCGCCGACGGCCGCGTCGGACAGCGGACCGAGCCTGATCCGCAGCGCGCCGTCCCGCTCCATCCGGTCCAGCGTGGTGAGCACCTCAGGGGCGCTGCTGCCGCCCCGGACCGCCACCAGCCACACGATGGCGTGCGCGGACAGCCGGGACGAGAGCGTGCGCAGCGCCAGGAGGGTCAGATCGTCACACCACTGCACATCGTCCAGGACCACGGCCAGCGGGCGGTCGAGAGCAGCCCGCTCCAGCCGCTCCTGAAGCTCCTGCAGCAGCCAGAAGCGCTGCTCGGGCGCGATGGCCAGGGCATGCAGCCGGCCGGCGTCGAAGAGCGGCTCCCCGTCGCTCTGCGCGCCCTCCAGCAGCGGGGTCAGCGGCGCGAACCGGCTGTCGGGATCCGCGCCGCCCCGGAACACCCGGAACGCCCTGCGCTCGGCCACCGAACAGGCCTCCGACAGGAACCGCGTCTTGCCGCTGCCCGGCGGCCCCTCCACGCAGACGACCCCACCACGGCCCGTGACCAGCGCGTCGAACCGCGCGCCGAGCACGGCCCACTCCTCCGCCCGGCCCCGCACCGGCGCGCGCCGCCCACCGCCGCCGGGAGGCGGCGGCGAAGACGGCGGATGGGTCGGTTTCACAGACGGTCCTGAACGCAGAACACCGTGCGGAGCACGACGGACGAAGCGCGGGAAGTCGCACCACCTGAGGCCAGGATGGCACACCCCGCACCACGAGAGCCCGGTGGCGGTCGGCCCCGCGGTGGTCGCAGAAGCCGATGCAGCCGACGTCCACGATGACCGCACCGCGGGTGCGGACCGGAAGCGGAGTCTCCGTACTTCTTGCCGTCGGGCTCACCCGTCGGCGAGGCGTTGGATGGTGGCGCTCAGCCAGGCTTCGAGATCAGCGGGGTCGCCGAGTTCGGAACGCAGGACCCGGCGGCGGGTCGAGACGCCGAGCACGAAGGCGTCGATCGCCGCGGCTCGGCTGCGGGCGTCCGCGTCGTCCAGGCCGCTGTCGCGCAGGTAGCGGTGCAGCGGCTCCAGTGAGTGCGTGTCGAGGAAGGCGGCCAGCGCCTCCGCCGCCTGCGGGCGTTCGCCGGAGGCGCGTTGCAGCACGAGCAGGGGATCCTCCCCGGGGGCGCCGAACCAGCGCTGGACGATGCTCGCCGCGAGGCGCGAACCCAGCGCGGAACGGTCGCCGTCGAAGGAGGTGGAGACCGGGATCTCCACCCGGGTTGCCGCCAGGAAGAGGCCGTCCTTGCCGCCGAAGTAGCGCGTGATGAGGTTGGGCGACACGCCGGCCGCGTCGGCCACGCCTTTGACCGTGATCGCCGCGTACCCGTGCTGGGCGAACTGGCGTTGCGCGTGTTCGAGGATCCGCTGCCTGGTGGCGGCAGCATTGCGCGAATTCATGTGTACGAGCATACACATCATGTGTACGCTGATACACATGAACGACGAGACGCGGGAACGACTCCGGCGAACGCGGCGTGTCACGACCCCGTGGAGTGACGACGGGACGCGCGGCATCGGCGGCACCCACCTCGACGAACTGCTCGAACGCTGGGCGAACGGGTACGACTGGGGCGTGCACGAGCGCCGCATCGGAGAGTTCCCCTGGGCGACGGTGCGGGCGGGCGACACCGAGCTGCGGGTGATCCACCAGCGGTCCGCGGATCCCGACGCCCCGGTCGTCGTGCTGCTGCACGGCTGGCCGGACTCGGTGTTGCGGTTCGAGCGCGTCCTGCCTCTGCTCGCCGACATGCACGTGGTGGTTCCCGCACTGCCGGGCTTCCCGTTCGCGACCCCGCTCACCACTGCCGGCATGTCGGTCAACCGGATCGCCGGGATCGTCGCGGACGCTCTGGGTGAACTCGGCTACTCGCGGTACACGGTGTCCGGCGGCGACGTGGGTGGCACCGTCGCGGAAATCCTCGCGGCCGAACACCCGGACCGGGTGGCTGCCCTGCACCTCACCAACATCGCCCCACAGCGTGCGCTCACGGCGGACCCGGCGAAGCTCGCGCCCGACGCGGCGGCCTACCTCCGCCGGTCGGCGCTGTGGTTCCGGACCGAGGGCGGGTACATCGCGGAGCAGTCCACGCGGCCGAACACACTCGCCGTCGCCCTCGGCGACTCACCCGCCGGCCTCGCGGCCTGGATCGTCGAGAAACTGGAGTCCTGGTCCGAGGAATCGGCCTTCACTCCGGACGAACTCCTCACCTGGGTCACCGCCTACTGGGCCACCGGCACGATCGGCACCTCGTTCACCACCTACGTCGAACCGGCCGTCCTCCCCGACCGGATCGACACGCCGACCGTGCTCTCCGTGTTCCCGCGCGACATCAAACCGGAGCCGCGCAGCTACGCCGAGGCGTTCCTGAACGTCTGCGCCTATGTGGAACACCGCGCCGGCGGCCACTTCGCAGCCTGGGAACAGCCCGAGGCCTACGCCGCCGACGTCCACCGTGCGGTCAAGCTGGGCGACTGAAACTGCAGGTCACGGGGCCGGCATGGGCAGCGACTCCGGTGCTCGTGCTGGTCGGGGCCTTGGCCGGTAGCAGGTGATCGTCCGTCCGCGTCGGACCTCGGTGTTCGTCAGCACGAGGAGGGCTGTTCATCGCCGGCCCTGCCGGCTCGGGAGCATCGTGAGGGCCCGCGAGCGCTGAGCCACCAGTTCGTCGTAGGTGCCGTCGCGCTCGGCCCACCGGTGCATCAGGACGCCGTTGACGAGGATCTCGCGCGGAGTGGGCTCGGTCCCCAGCAGGTCCATCACCTCGGTGGCAAAGTCGTCGAGCGGCAGCGCGTGCGGATTCACCTTCTCCTGTCCTGCCGTGGCGACGGCCGGGGGGACGAGCTCGACGACGTCGACGCCGGTGCCGTCGAGCTGCGCGCGCAGTGCCTCGGAGTAGGCGTGCACCGCGGCCTTCGAGGCGGCGTAGCTGGGCATGGGCGGGAACGGCAGGAAGGCGATGCCGGAGGTGACGGTGATGAAGGTGCCGGCACCCCTTTGGACCAGGTGCGGAGTGAAGGCGTCGATGACCCGGATGGTGCCGAGCAGGTTGGTGTCGATCGTCGTTGCTGCCGCCTGGAAGTGCGCCGGGTCGCGCAGGTCCTCCAGGAGCATGACCCCCGACATCGTCACCACGGTGTCCAGCTCCGGGTATCGGGCAAGCGCGGCGCCACGGAAGGCTTCGACCGAGGCGCTGTCGGTGACGTCGACGCCGAGCCTGCCGAATCCCTCCTCGGCGAGTTCCGAGAGCGCCTCCGGGCTACGGCCGCCAACGGCCACGGTGCTGCCCGCGGCAGCGAACCGCCGGGCCAACTCCCGCCCGATTCCGGATGTTCCGCCGACGATGAGAACAGTGCGGTTGGAGAGGTCCATGGGATCTTCCCTTCGGTCCGGGGCGCCGCCGGGTGTTCAGGCCGGCGGCGCGGACAGTGATGCTCTGTCTCTTTCAGAACAGTGCTGTCGCAGTCTTGACGGCATCCGACGGGTGTGGGACGGCCCCCGTCTTCCCTGGTCCTGCCAGGGCCCCCTCTGAGATCCGCGCACCGCACTACGGTGTCGGTATGAAGGACGAGGAATCCGGCAACCGGCTCGGCAGCTACCTACGTGCCCGGCGTGAGCTGGTCTCTCCGGCGCGGGCGGGACTCCCGCCCGGTGGGAACCGGCGGGTGCCGGGCCTGCGCCGCGAGGAGGTGGCCCTGCTCGCCGGCATCAGTCCCGACTACTACTTGCGCCTGGAACGGGGCCGTGACAAGAACCCCTCGCCGCAGGTCCTCGAAGCCCTCGCGCGCGTGCTGAAGCTCGACGAGGTCGAGCGGACGTATCTGCTGGGCCTCTCGTCGGCACGCCCGAGAACGCCGCGCCGTCGGCGGCCCGAGCACGTACCGGCGCGGGTACACGAGTTGCTCGGACACCTTCAGCTTCCCGCGTTCGTCGAAGGGCGAGCGTTCGACGTCCTGGCCTCCAACCCCATGGCGATCGCCCTCTCCCCCCGTCTGCGGCCCGGCGAGAACCGGCTGCGTTCCCTCCTTCTGGACCCCGAGGAACAGGCCTTCCAGCAGGACTGGGCGAGCGCCACCGCCGACTTCGTGGCCGCCCTGCGCACCACCATCGGGGACGACACCGACAATCCCCGGTTCGTCGAGCTCGTCGGCGAACTCGCCCTGTCCAGTCAGCGGTTCCGCACCCTCTGGGCTCGCCACGACGTCCGCGCTCTGGACGGAGGCACGACCGCGGTGAACCACCCCGTCGTCGGCGAACTCCGTCTCCACCGCGACAAACTCGCCATCGACGACGTCATCCTCGTCGTCTACTACCCCGACAGAGGCAGCGACAGCGACGAGAAGCTGCGCCTCCTCGCCGCACTCGCACACACCGAGCCCGCCGACACGGCGCGCGGCAGACCGGCGGACAACCGCCCGATTCCCGAGACACCCTGACGGATACCCTGACGGCCACCCACCATCCCGCGTCCAGAGCAGAACGTCCGCCTCCCTCCGCACTGGCCGCACTGGCCGTACTGGCCGTACTGGCCGCACCGGCCGCACCGGCCGCACCGGCCGCACCGGCCGCACCGCCGAACGACCCGTGACCTGCAGTCTCAAGTTGAAACGAGCTCACTGATCATTCGGAATGACTCGTCCGGGAGGACCGAGCCGACGAGCGATAGCCTCCGGGTGTCTGACCAACCAGCGCGGTGAAGGCGTCGATGAAGCTGCTGGGGTTCGACCAGCCCAATCGGATCGCCGTGTCGGTGACCGAGGCGCCGTCGCTGAGCTCGATCAGCGCCCGTTGGATGCGCAGCAGGGTGCGCCACTGGTGGAAGCTCATCGACAGCTCGCTGCCGAACAGTCGGCTCAGGGTGCGTTCGCCGGCGCCGGTGCGGCGGCCCAGCTCGGCCAGGGTCGCCGGGCTTGCCGGGTCCGCGTGAAGCAGGTCGGTGACCGCCTTGAGACGCCGGTCGCTCGGCTCCGGGAGGCGCAGCGGCTCTTGTGCGGCGCGGGCGAGCTCGGCGAGTACGACGTCGATCAGCAGCCGCGCACGGGGGCTCTCCAGCGGCTCGCCCTCGCTCATCAGCGCCAGATAGGCCTCACGCAGCAACGCGCTCGCCACGAAGACCGACGGCTCGGCCGGCAGTTGTCCGGTCAGCGTCACGGGCAGCGGCAGCACCCGGATGTCCGTCTCGCCGTACGCCTTGCTGCTGTGCACCGCGAAGGGCGGCACCCACATGATCCGACTGGCCGGCGCCACCCAGGTGCCCACCTGGGTCGCCGTGACCAGGGCCCCACGCGCGGCGTAGCGGAGCTGGCCATGGTCGTGGAAGTGCGCGGCCACGTCGGCGCCATGGGCCAGCGGCGCCGACAACGGCCCGTCGTCGGTGCAGAAGCTCGGCTCGCCGCTGGGGTCGGACACGCGATTGAGGCTACCCGACACTGGCGGGTTATCGGGAGAACCTGGCGGGATACCGGTGGTACGCCTGGCGCCGCAGACGCATCGTGGAGACATGTCACAACAGATCAAGTTCGAGGACACCGCGCCCGCGTCGTCCTCCCCCCACCGCCGAGGTCAACACCGGACTCGTGCTCACCTCGCTCACGCCCTGAGTGAAGGGTGGCAGCGATGAGCACACAGCCGACCGGCACGATCGCGGTCTTCGGCGCGACGGGGCACCAGGGCGGGGCGGTGGTCGACGCGTTGCTGGACCACAAGGCCCCGGTCCGAGGGATCCGAGAGCACTGGAGCAGGACATGAAGGCGATCACCTACACCGAGTTCGGCGGCCCGGAAGTCCTCCGCCTCGCAGAGGTCGACGAGCCGCACGCCGGACCCGGACAGGTGCGGCTGAAGGTCGTGGCGGCAGCGGTCAACCCGCTCGACTACAAGATCCGCAACGGGTGGAGGCCGCAGATCGCGCCGCCGTTCCCGGTGATCCCCGGCGTGGAGGCGGCCGGCGTCGTCGACGAGGTCGGCGAAGGCGTGACAGGTGTCGCGGTGGGTGACGAGGTCCTGGGCTGGACCGTCACCGGCGCGTACGCCGAGCACGCGCTGGCCGTCGACTTCGGCCCGAAGCCCGCGGACCTCGACTGGGACCTCGCCGCGGCACTGCCCGTCGCCGTCGAGACCTCGGTCCGCGTGCTCGACGCCCTCGGCGTCGGGGAAGACGACACGCTCCTGCTGCACGGAGCCGCGGGTGTGGCCGGCGCCGTCGGTGTTCAGCTCGCGGTCGCCCGCGGCGCCACGGTCATCGGCACCGCCTCCCCCGGCAACCACGACTACCTGCGCTCGCTGGGCGCGATCCCGGTCGCCTACGGCACCGGCCTCGCCGACCGGGTCCGCGAGGCCGCACCGCAGGGCATCGACGCCGTGTACGACGCCGCGGGGGCGGGCGACCTGGAGGTGTTGATCGACCTGCTCAGCGGCACCGACCGGATCATCACCATCGCCGATCCGAAGGCCGCCGAGCTGGGTGTCACCTTCTCCGGCTACGCGCCGTTCGGTTCCCGCCTCGGCGAGTACGCCCGCCTCGCAGCCGAGGGCAAGCTCACGGTGCGCATCGCGCAGAGCCTTCCGCTGGAGGACGCCGCGAAGGCACAGGAGCTGAGCGCGGGCGGTCACGCCGCCGGGAAGCTCGTCCTGCGGCCGTAACGGCGGTGAACAAGACCGCGGCACTTCACCATCACGCGGCCTGCTCGTCCGCGGTGCTGCCGGGTGCCGCCAGCCACGGCATCCGGTGGACGAGGCTGTCGCGCAGCTCGGTGAGGATCGCGATTCGCTCCTCCAGTTGGGCCACCCGCTGTGCGCCGACGCCGTAGCCGTCGGCGCACAGCGGTGAGTAGGAGAACACCTCGGGCAGATCGGCGTCGAGGTAGGCCAGGAGGGACTTCACATCCTCCACGGTGAACCCGCAGGACAGCAGCTCACGGATGTTGCGGACCCGGCGTACCGCGCCGGGCTCATACAGGCGATAGCCCGCCGTCGTGCGGTCGGACTCCAGCAGGCCCTGCTCCTCGTAGTAACGCAGGGCACGGGTCGTGGTCCCGGCCTCCGCGGCCAGTTCACCGATCAGCATTGCAGCCACCTCCGAGTCCGACCATAGAGCTTCACCCGTACGTCAAGGTCAACTACCGAGCCGGACCACCGTCTTCCCGGTGTACGCGCCGTTCACGAGATCGAGAAGAGCCTGTGGTGCGTTGGCCAGCCCATCGATCACCGTCTCGTCGTAGACGATCGCACCCTCGCGCAGCCACGTACGAAACTGCGCGCCGAACTCGGGAGCACGCTCAAGATGATCGCCCATGGTGAAGCCGCGGATGGTGAGCCGCTTACCGAGGACACTGAGCAGGTCGCCGGGACCGCCGTCGGGACCGGCTTTGCTCTGCCGGTTGAGGGCTCCGCACACGGCGATGCGGCCATGCGGGTTCATGACCTCGATCGCGGCACGCAACTGTTCGCCGCCCACGTTGTCGAAGTAGACGTCGATGCCTTCGGGTGCGGCCTCGCGCAGCCGGTCGACGATCGGTCCGTCGTGGTAGTCGAAGGCCGCGTCGAACCCGAGTCTCCCGGTCAGATAGGCGGCCTTGTCCCGTGATCCGGCACTGCCGATCACCCGGGCGGCTCCCTTGAGCCGGGCGATCTGGCCGGCCATGCCCCCGGTCGCCCCCGCCGCACTGGAGACGAAGACGGTATCGCCGGGCCGTAGCTCCGCCGCGTCCATGAGCCCGACGTAGGCGACCAGCCCGAAGCCCAGGTAGGTGGACGGCGTCGGGTAGGCGTCCCGGTCGACGCGGCGGAACAGCCCGGCCTGCGCCACGGCATACTCGCGCCAGCCAAGCCGGTGCATCACCAGGTCGCCCTCGACAAGCGACGGATCCCCGGAGGCGACCACTTCACCGATGGCATCGCCGTACATCACCTCGCCGAGCTCATAGCGGGGCATCGGCAGGCCGGACTCGCCCGCGATCAGCATGAGCATGCCGGGATCGAGCGACATGAACAGATTGCGGACCAGCGCCTGCCCCGCTGCGGGATGGGGAACAGCGACCTCGGTGATCTCGAAGTCCCCGGGAGCGGGCAGGCCCTCAGGCCGTGCGAGCAGCCGGGCCTCCAGCCCGGTACGGGAGATGCCGGAGCGCCCGGAGAACGTTGTGCTCTTCAAGGATGTGTCCATGCCGACGACGCTAAGGATTGACCCATGCGTAAAGGTCAAGCCGTCCGGCCGGTCGCGGCCTCGAAACGTACCTGGAGGCCGAACGGGGTGTTGGCCCATCCGCGCGACCTCTAAGTCTCGCCTGCACACGAATGGGCGTTAACCCGGACAGCCTCTTCCGCTGCTTGATGCCTCCATGGTGAAGGAATGCATGCCGTCGCGCACCGTCCCCGGTGCCCTTCGACAAACCCCTTGGGAAGAGAGCGCACGTGCCTTCGTTCCTCCACGGTCCCCGCACGGTCTCACTGGCCACCGCGACGGTCCTCGCCGGCGGCCTGGTCACCACCCTCGCCCCCGCCGCCCACGCCGCGGACGCCCTGCCGCCCGGCTGCGTCAAACTCGATGTCGTGCTCGACCCCCTCTTCCCGGACACCTACCGGTGCAGACAGGGGCTGACCCAGAACTGGACCCTGGACGGCGGCAACACCCGGGTCTACATCACCAACAGCACCCCCGGCGCCCCTGCCATCGGCCAGGGCGTCACCCTCGCCTACAACGGCACCGGCAACATCACCATCACCGCCACCGGCGCTGACGGCAGCGCAGCCTCCGCCCCTGGTAGCGATGGCAACGCCGGAACCATCACCATCGCCGACACCGCGAAGACGGCGCGCATCACCGTCAACGGCGGCGACGGGGCGCCCGGCGCCGACGGCACACCAGGCGCCGACGCTGGTCGAACCGGCAACGGTGGCGACGGCGGCGACGGCGGCTTCGCCGGCTTCGGCGGCACCGGCAACTCCGGCACCATCACCGTGGACAGCACCGCCAGTGACTCCAAGGTCACTGTCAACGGCGGCAGCGGCGGCAGGGGCGGCGCCGGCGGCAGCGGCGGTGCTGGCGGCTTCGGCCGCGCCAGCGCCGGCAACGGTGGCAACGGCGGCATCGGCGGCGGAGGGGGTGTCGGGGGCATCGGCAACGGCGGATCCATCACGGCGGAGAAGGCCACCGTGGAAGCCGTGGCCGGCGCGGGCGGCGTCGGCGGCGACGGCGGCCACGCCGGCCTCCGGGGCAACGGTGCCGGGAGCTTCAACGGCTTGCCCGCTCAAGGCGGCGACGGCGGCAAGGGTCTCAGTGGCAACATCGCCAGTGGGAGCATCACCGCGAGCTCGGTCACCGTCGCCGGTGGCAGGGGCGGCACCGGCGGCAGAGGCGGCGACGGCAACACCGCCAGGTCGGACGGCCAAAGTGGCAGAGGCGGCAAGGGCGGCAACGGCGGGGTCGGCAACCAGCAGTTCGGCACCATCAACGCTGCCAACGGCACAGTGAAGGCGACCGGCGGCGACGGCGGCACAGGTGGCAAAGGCGGCACAGGCCGCTCACGCCCAGGGGACAACGACGTCGTCGGCAGCGTCGGCGGAGTTGGCGGCAACGGCGGCAACGGCAGCGCGGGCACCATCAATGCCACCAACAACACCAACACGGGCGGCAACGGCGGGACTGGCGGCACCGGGGGCACCATGAACAGCCTGGTCACCGGTACCGCCGCCGGCAGGGGCGGCGACGGCGGCAACGGCGGCAACGGCGCTGTGTGCGGCAACACCCAACCAGCCGGCGCCATCAACGTTGGCGGCCGGGGCGGCCGGGGAGGCCAGCCCGGCGCGGGAGGCAGCGTGGGCACCGGCCTTACCGGTAACCCGGGCCAGGCAGGCGTCGAAGTCTTCTGCCAGTAGCCGCCCTGAGCTCCCACGCGTGATGTGACCGCGCGTCCGATCGGCTACGCGGGTGCCGCCCCGAGCAACACCGGGCCGGCACCCCACCGCCCGCGCACGCTCAAGGAGGCGCCCGCGCCGAGCAGTTGCCGGCAGATTTGCCCGGCCAACGTCGGGATCTGCCGCTCACGCTCCGCATCTGGCCCCACACATGAGCTGGGACTCGGCGTATCCGGCGAAGGGTCGCCGCTCAGCCGGTTCGAATGGCGCGACCTCAACGGTGAGGTCGCGTCAGACGTCGCCGAACTCGTCGGCCTGGACGGCGGCGAGAAAGGCACGCCAGGCGGGGGCGGGGAAGACGAGGACGGGCCCGGAGGGGTCCTTGGAATCGCGGACGGGGACGACACCGGGAAGGTCGGGCGTGATCTCGACGCACTGGCCGCCGTTGTTGGCCCTGTTCTCGGAGCAGCTTGGTGGTGGGCAGCAGCGGTGTGCGGCTGTGCGCGTCCAGCCTGGACCGGGTCAGGCCGGGTCGCGGGCTCCGATACGGCGCCGGCTGCGGCGGGGTCCTCGTGGTGTCATCCGATGTCACAAGGACGCGAGGTAGGCGGCTCGCTGAGCGAGTTCGGAGGCGCCGGGGATTCCGCGCCTGCTGTAGACGGCCATGGCCGAGCGCACCGTCTTCAACTCCTTCTTGTTGCGGTCGGACGCCACGCCGTCCATGAGGTCCAGGCACTGGTTCCACAGGATCACGGCCTCCTCATGGCGGTGCTGGGCGGCCACGGACTTGGCGAGGTTCGCGATGGTCAGGCCTCGAACCCGCTGGTACGTCCCCGGCACGCGGCCCTCCAGTGCCGCACGGTAGTGCCGTTCGGCGGCCCGGTGGTCGTTCATCTCGGTCAGGGTCTTGCCGGTGTGCGATGCCACGGTGGCCGCGACCGGGCCGGAGGCGGCGGCGTAGGAGGGCACGCCGTCGTCGCCGGTGAGCATGGCGTCCTCGGCAGCCAGGAGCGCTCCGGCGGCGTCCTTCGTCTGGCCTCTCGCCCCATACGCCCGGGCCGCGGTCACCAGCAGCAGTGCCTCCGTCTTGCGATCGACCTTCCCCCGGGCCCGTGACAGCCCGGCCTCTGCCAGTTCGACGCAGTGCGTGGTCTGGTTCAGGTCGAGGGACTGGTGGGTGAGGGCCCGCATCATCCAGGCCCCGTGGCCTGCGGGGTCGCACTCGCAGGCGAGCTGGTAGGCGAGGAGGTAGAACCTCTGGGCGGCGCCCTCGCGGCCGAGGTCGTGGCACTTCCATCCGACCAGGGTCGCCAGCTCGGCCGCCGCCCCGTACGCGCTTCGCCGGACCTCGTCGGACGGGAACATGGCCTGGAGCATCGGCACGACGGCATCCGCCAGGTAGGACGACACGGTGGACAGCCCGTGGCCGCCGCCCAGCCTCTCGTCGGCGGTCCTGAACATTTCGGTGAGCTGCCGGACGGTGGACACCTCTTGGGCTCCCGCCCTACGGCCGCCCGTCGCGGTCCGCAGGGCGGCGGTGACGGCCTGGTGGTCGTAGGTGAGCGGGAGCCCGACGGTCGCGGTGGCGAAGGCGAGGGCGAGGAAGTCGCGACGGTGGAACATGACAAGTCTCCCGAGGTCGGCAGCGGTTGCCAGAGGGTCAGGGGTCATGGCCTCTCCGATGGCCGGGAAGCCTAGACCGATCTCGGTGGTCGTCACCTTCCGCTTCACCACTCTGGTCAGGGCCTCGGCGAGGTAGGTCGCGGTTCTGCCGGAAGGGGTGCCGCCCCTGACCCAGGAGAGCACGGCCGACCGCGAGGTGTGCAGGGTCTCGCCGGCCTCCGCCGCGACGCCGCGGACCGCCTTGGCCAGGGCTTCGTACGTACACCCGGCTTCCTCGATGACGGCCGCCAGTTGCCAGTTCGGTTCCTTATGCCCAGTCAACTCACACCCCCAGAGCCGATCTTGAACAGATTGAACGGGATGAGCGGGCCATCACCGTACCGCCTGAGCGTGGCCGACTGTTCACTGAGTGCACAAACCCGTACTTCAGAGGAGGTCGATGCCTCATGGCCGACGTGTACCGCGACCCGCGCCTTCATCAGCTGACCGGAGCCTGCGTGCTGGTCACCGGAGGCGGCGGCCTGGTCGGCAGCCGCATCGTCGCCCAGCTCGCCGCCTGCGGCGCCACACCGATCGTGTTGGACCGGTTCGACGCCTACCCGCGCCCGGTGCGGGACCTGTTCCGGGTGGACCGGAACGGCGCCCGGGTCGTCCTCGGCGACGTTCGCGAGCGGGCCACCGTGAAGTGGCTAACCGGCCGCGCGGACTACGTGATCCACGCCGCCGCGTACGCCGATGTCGCCGCCTGTACCCGCCGGCCTGACATCGCGTTCGCCGCCAACGTCCACGGCACCCAGACCGTCCTGGACGCGGTGGCAACCTCGCCGGTGAAGCGGCTGGTGTTCGTCTCCTCCGCCTCCGTCTACGGCGACGGCGCCCCCACCCAGGCCGATGCGGCGCGGTTCGCTGAGGACCAGCCGCTGACCCCGATCTCGGTGTACGCCAACACGAAGCTCTGGGGTGAGCACCAGGTACGCCTGATGCTCGGCGGCGGCACCGAGTACTCGATCGTCCGGTACTTCTCCGTCTACGGCGAGCCGCAGATCCCCAAGCCCGGCTCGCACTCCTGGATGGTGCCGTGGCTCGCCCTGTCCGCCCACACCGGTCGGCCGATGCGACTCAACGGCGGCGGCCACCAAGTCCGCGACATGGTCCACGTCGAGGACGTCGCGCACGCCACCATCCTCGCCCTCGTCACCGACCAGGCCGCCGGCCAGACCATCAACATCGGCACAGGCATCCCCACCTCGGTGCGGCGGATCGCCGAGCTGATCGCCGCCCACTACCCTGGCGCCGCGTTCGTCGAGACGCCGATGCCCGAGGGCGACCCGCGCGGAGGTTGTGCCGACACCCGCCGGGCCACCGACCTGCTCGGCTGGCGTCCAGCCATCACCCTCACCGAAGGCATCGACCGCTACGTGCACTGGCTCAGCACCACGCCGGACGCCGTCCCGGACTGGTTCACCACCCCAACCACCACCGCCGCCTCGGCGGCCTGAACGAAGGGATCGGCACCAGCGGGCACCAGATCGCCGCCCAGCAGCGCCGGGCCAGCTGTCAGATCACCGGCGGACGGCCCAGCCGCGTCATCCGCCACACCGTGCTCCACCGCATCGGCCGCCGCGGCGGGCACGGCACCCGAACACCCTCGAAGAACCCGGACCACCACGCCTTGAGCCCGGACACCGGCGGTCGGCGGACCAGCGTGTACAGCGCCCAGGAGGTGAGGTAGACCGGCACCAGAGGGGCGGGCAGGTGGCGCTTGGCCAGCCACACCCGGTTCCGGGCCGTCATCCGGTAGTAGGTGGCGTGACGGGCCGGGTCGGTGCGGGGGTGCTGCAGTACCAAGTCGGCGCGGTAGTCGATCCGCCAGCCCGCGTCCAGTGCGCGCCAGGCGAAGTCGGTCTCCTCGTGCGCGTAGAAGAACTCGGCGGGGAACAGGCCGACCTGGTCGATCACGCTCAGCCGGATCGCGTGCCCGCCACCCAGGAACGTCGTGACCGGACCGGACTGCATCGGATCGCTCGCGCCGAAGCGGGGCACGTGGCGGCGCTGGGTGAACCCGGTCTCATCCGCGATCCGGAAACCGACAATGCCCAGCTCCGAGTCCCGCTCGAAGGCATCCCGGATCAGCCGGAACGTGTCGGTGCGGGGCAGCAGCCCGTCGTCATCCAGGACGACCAGCACCTCCGTGCCACCCAGCTCGCGCAGCCGCTCGACGCCGGCGTTGCGGCCCCCGGGGATGCCGAGGTTCTCCGGCAACTCCACCGCGTCCACCCACTCCGGCAACTCGGGCAGCTTCACGCCCTGCCCGAGCACAACGGTCCGAACGCCACTGTCGCCTCCGTCCTGGGCCCGTACCGACTCCAACAGCGCCGTCAGCTCCGCAGGCCGGTTTCCCATCGTCAGCACCACCACGCCCAGTGTGACGCCCATCGCACCCGACCCTTCGAGGAACCTTCATGAGCTCGCAGACACCCCGGCCCGGCGGCGAACCGTCGCTGCACGAGCTGGCCGACACCGGCCGACTGCCGGACCACCAGGTCATGGACCGGCCGACGCTGGACTGGATCGCCCACCACCGGCCCACCGGCCCCGGTGTCCGGGCCAGACTGCCACAAAGGCCGGTCCTGCTGGTACCGAACGGCCTCTGGTTCACCCGCACGCAAACGGCCACCTCGATCCACGGCGTACGCCACGGTGCCCGGGTCGCCGTGCTCGTGCAGCTGCTCGCCGCCATCCACGGCCTCGCGCCGGGCCGGGGGCTGGCGCTCGCGGCTGCGGCGGCCTGCCACGACTGCCGGCGGCGATGCGACCGCGATGATCCCGGCCACGGCCGCCGCGCCGCCGACTGGCTGACCGAGCGCACCGCGAGCCTTGAGGCGACGTTCAGGACGGCGGCCACGACTGAGGCGATCACCGCTGTCGCCCTCCACGACGTGCCGCACAACACCTTCGCCCACGACCAGGAACGCGCCTACCGGCAGCACCAGGTGGCAGTGGACCTCCTCAAGGCAGCTGACGCGCTCGACCGCTACCGGCTGCCACTGGCCCGCTGGTGGCCCGACCTCAACCGCCTGCGCCTGCAGCTGCCCGCCTGGGCCCCGGTGCTCGCCCACGACCTGGTGGTGGGCAGCGAGCGTGCCCACCTCGACGGCGCGACCGACACCCAGGCCCTGGAGCACGCGCTCCAGGCCGTGATGCCCGAGTAGGAGAAGCCCCCGTGCACACCGAGTGGGACCTCGCGCACACCGACTACAGCGCACCTCTCGACCGACCACTGCCGGCCGGGCTCACCGACTCCGAGGCAGACTGGCACCAGCGCCTGGCCCAGGCCCCCAACGGGCACCTGCTGCGCGAGGACGCCAACGCCATGCTTGCCTCGCTGACCGCCGGCGGCCCGGTCTACCTGCTGCACCTGACCCGTTCCCTGGACGAGATCCGCTCCAGCGGCCATCTGCTCGCGTCCACCGGCTGCCTGATCGGGGCCGTCTACGGCTCGCCCCTCACCCCGCTGCCCGGCGGCGCGCTTCGGCCCCACAACCTCGGCTCCTACCTGCTGGACGCCCGCCACGGGCCGGCCAGTCGCCGCGACAGCACACCCCTGGTCATCCAAGTCACCCCCGCTCGCCCGGCACCGGTCAAGGGCCTGGACTACCTGCGACTCGGCGGCATCCACCTGCGGACCTACCAGGCGTGCCGGCATGTCCTCACCGCAGCCGAGGACGACCAGGTGCTGCGGTCCGTCGTGGACCGGGTGTGCGTCGCAGCCCCGTTCCTCGACAAGCTCCTGCACAACGCCAGTGGTGGCACGACGCCGGAAGAGTCGTTCATCGACGCCCTCGCCGCCGCGGAACCCGTCTTCCCCTATCTCGGGTACCTCTACTTCGAGACCGTCGCCGAGTACCTGATGCTCCACTCCACCAGTCGGGCCACCCGGGAGTACGCGGACCGTGGGGAGATGAACAACCGGCTCTACAAGGAACTCGCCTTCTCCGCCGTGGACAGCATGGGCATTCTCTTCGACCTCGGGCGGTTCTACCCGGACCACGCCCGGCTCCTCGATCTCGTCGGACGCATCGAGCCCGGCCTGGCGGCGTCGGCCGCCGACTACGTCGGCCGGCGCATGTCCCATCTCTTCGCCGCCACGTCCCTGACCCCCCGCCAGGACATCCGGGATTTCACGTTCCACGAGGTGGACCTGGGCGCGATGGCCGAGACGGCACCACACCTCCTCGGCCAGCTGATCTTCCGGGAGATCCGACTCCTCGACCGCTACCCGCAGCTCTACCACTGCTTCGAGCAGGCCAAGGCCCTGCAGGCATGGGCCTACTGGAACAGGGAGGGCATCCCGACGCCGTTCAACGGCGTCATCCCCAAGGGAGAGATCGGCATCAACCCGGCCTACCCCGACGCCCAATTCACGGTGTGGACGGCAGAGTCCTGCGGGCGAGGGCTTCTCCATCCGGTCGAAGAGGTCACCGCCGTGCCGACGCCCCGGCTCACGCCCTGGCTGGTCGCTCCCCTGCGGGACAGAACCGAGGAGGAGCGGTGGATCAACCGGCCCCCGGCTCCCATGCGGCGCCCCATCAGAGTGCCTGGGCGAACGCGGTGATCCGGTCGGCGTAGGGCGCGGTACGCCCTGCACCGCAGGGCCGGGCCGGGCCGGCAACCTGCCCACCATCACCCGAACACATCGAAACGGCCCGTCGGATGAACCGGCGGGCCGTCATGAAATATCGAGGTTGAGTCGTATGACTCAGGTCGCGCGCCCTTGTTATCGGTCAACCTCATGCGCGCTGAGCCGTCATTTGACGGATGCCTCTCTTGTCGATCCAGATCAAGATATGGGCATCGGGCAACCGGTGACAGCAAGTCACCACTACGGACGGCTTGGGCGGTCTGAGCCGGGTTCCCTCGGATCACCACATGTTTCTTTCACAGGAACCTAGTGAGGACATGCGCATGTATTCCCGACTGAAGCGAGCAACCTCGGCCGTCGCGGTGACGCTGGCGGCCTCTGCCGCAGCCCTCACCGTGGGCGCCAGCACCGCAACGGCGGCTCCGAGCGCCGCAGCCACCACGATCAACGAGCTGTATCGCCAATATACCGAGGCAAGGATTGCCTGGAATCAATGCCAGCTCGGAATCGTCCACTACAACAATGTTTACTACGGCGACCCCAACGGCGGGAACGACGAGTACTTCTACTGCTCGCCCGGCGCCAACGGTACCTGGAATCTGTGGTGGCGGCACAACGTGTGAGCCAGATGGCACACCCATTCTGAGCAACCGACGCTTCATGTGAAATCAACGGAAAGCGAGGAACCGCATCATGTTCTTGAGGATGAAGCGAGCGTCAGCCGTTGTCGCGCTGACCATCGCGGCGTCTGCCGCAGCGCTCGCCGGGGGCGCCGGCGCAGCCACCGCAGCCCCCACGGCCACGACGGCCGCAGCGGCACCCGCTGCCACTTACGTCAACGAACTGTGGATCCAGTACAAAAATGGCGGCAGCTCGTACAACGACTGCCAGGTCGGCCGCGCGTACTGGAACAACATCGCCTACGGC
Source organism: Kitasatospora misakiensis (assembly GCF_042656005.1). Lineage (NCBI taxonomy): Bacteria > Bacillati > Actinomycetota > Actinomycetes > Kitasatosporales > Streptomycetaceae > Kitasatospora > Kitasatospora misakiensis. The sequence goes on from NZ_JBHSOF010000042.1 coordinate 76,885, forward strand.
AACCTCACTGGCTTGGCCGACGAGTACTTCTACTGCTCGTCCGGCGCCAACGGCAGCTGGAACCTCTGGTGGAGGCGCCCCGGTTAGCCTCGGGCTTTCATGAGCGGCCCGTCCGACAGGTGATCAGATAAGCGGAAAGTGCCTCTGACCAGCGAGAACAAGGATTGTCCAGGCCCTTGTTCCCACGCCGTCGGAGGCATTTCCCAGGTGAGTAAGCACAGAAGACCTTCGGGCGCCACCCGCGGACGTTGGCGTTGCGCCGGCGCGGGCAGCGGTGCAGTTCGCGGGCCTGGACCGTGTGGTTCGGACGGTACGAGTCGGCGAGCGTGAACTGCCCCAGCGGCCTGAAGTGCGCCTCGATCGGATTTTGGAATCACGGACAGGGACGAGGCCGGGGAATTGGGCGCGATCTCCACACAGGGCTTCGGCGTTGTCGAGTGATGTCCGGTTCGTGAATACGTGAGCCCGAGGAGCTGAAGGGGACGGCCGAGGCCGGCAACGAACTCGCTTCAGACAGCGCCGAACTCGTCTGTCTGGACAGCGGTGACGAAGGCGCGCCAGGCGGAGGTGGGGAAGGTGAGGACGGGCCCGGAGGGGTCCTTGGAGTCGCGGACGGGGACGATGCCGGGGAGGTCGGGCGCGATCTCGACGCAGTTCCCGCCGTTGTTGCTGTAGGAGCTCTTGCGCCAGTGCACAGGGGTGGAGGCGTTCAGCTTCATACCAACCACGGTAGCGCGCCACCCCAAAGCAGCGTGCCCCGACCGGGAAATCCGGTCGGGGCACGCAGTGAGCTCGCGTCAGACGGCGCCGAACTCGCCCGCCTGCACGCCGGCGACGAACGCGTGCCAGGCGTCGGCCGGGAAGACGAGGACGGGCCCGGAGGGGTCCTTGGAGTCACGGACGGGGACGACACCGGGGAAGTCGGGCGCGATCTCGACGCACTCGCCGCCGTTGTTGCTGTGGGAGCTCTTGCGCCAGTGCACGGAGGTAGAGGCGTTCAGCTTCATACCAACCACGGTAGCGCGACGCCTCAAACAGCATGCCCCGACCGGGAAATCCGGTCGGGGCACCCAGTGAGTTCGCGTCAGACGGAGCCGAACTCGTCCGCCTGAAGGCCGGCGACGAAGGAGTCCCAGGCATCGACGGAGAAGGTGAGGACCGGGCCGTCGGGGTCCTTGGAGTCACGGACGGGAATGGCGGTGGCCGAGGGGTCTGTGGCGACCTCGACGCACTCACCGCCGTTGTTGCTGTAGGAGCTCTTGCGCCAGTGCACGGGGGTGGAGGCGTTCAGCTTCATACCAACCACGGTAGCGCGGCGGACCCAAGCAACGTGCCCCGACCGGGAAATCCGGTCGGGGCCCACGGTGAACTCCCGTCAGACGGAGCCGAACTCGCCCGCCTGCACGCCCGCGACAAACGCGCGCCAGGCGTCGGCCGGGAAGACAAGGGCCGGGCCGTCGGGGTCCTTGGAATCACGGACAGGGACGACGTTGGGGAAGTCGGGCGCGATCTCGACGCACTGGCCGCCGTTGTTGCTGTAGGAGCTCTTGCGCCAGTGAACAGGGGTGGAGGCGTTCAGCTTCATACCAACCACGGTAGCGCGCCACCCCAAAGCAGCGTGCCCCGACCGGGAAATCCGGTCGGGGCACGCAGAGTGCTCGCGTCAGACGGCGCCGAACTCGTCTGCCTGGACGGCGGTGAGGAAGGCGCGCCAGGCGGGGGTGGGGAAGACAAGGGCCGGGCCCTCGGGGTCCTTGGAATCACGGACGGGGACGAGACCGGGGAAGTCCGGCGCGATCTCGACGCAGTTGCCGCCGTTGCCGCTGTAGGAGCTCTTGCGCCAGTGCACGGGGGTGGAGGCGTTCAGCTTCATACCAACCACGGTAGCGCGGCGGACCCAAGCAACGTGCCCCGACCGGGAGATCCGGTCGGGGCACGCAGTGAGCTCCGTGTCAGACAGCGCCGAACTCGTCTGCCTGGACAGCGGTGACGAAGGCGCGCCAGGCGGAGGTGGGGAAGGTGAGGACGGGCCCGGAGGGGTCCTTGGAGTCGCGGACGGGGACGATACCGGGGAGGTCGGGCGCGATCTCGACACAGCTCCCGCCGTTGTTGCTGTAGGAGCTCTTGCGCCAGTGCACAGGGGTGGAGGCGTTCAGCTTCATACCAACCACGGTAGCGCGGCACCTCAAACAGCGTGCCCCGACCGGGAAATCCGGTCGGGGCACGCAGTGAGCTCGCGTCAGACGGCGCCGAACTCGCCCGCCTGCACGCCGGCGACGAACGCGTGCCAGGCGTCGGCCGGGAAGACGAGGGCGGGGCCGGCGGGGTCCTTGGAGTCACGGACGGGGACGACACCGGGGAAGTCGGGGGCTACCTCGACGCAGGTTCCCCCGTTGTTGCTGTGAGAGGACTTGAACCACGCGGCATTGGACAGGTCTACAGGGCCGTTCATGACGTTCCTTTCACGCCTGACGGATCATCTCCAGAGAGGCGGCTTTCGGCAGCGCTTCCACTGTGAGCTGATGGTAGTCCCTTTCCAGCGATCGGGCCGTTTCGCTCTGCCGAACGAGGAAGCCGCGCATCTGGCACTCCGAGTAGGAGAGCACCGAACGGTCCGCCATGGTCAGCAGCGTGACCACCATCGTGAACGGCAGCTCCTCGGCGAGGCTGTAGGGCGCGATCTGGATGGTGATGTTGGGCCTGGACGCCAGCTCCGCCAAGTGTCGGAGCTGGCGCCTCATCACCTCGGGCCCGCCAACGGGACGGTGGAGGCAGCCCTCGTCGAGGACGAAGTGGAGCCAGGGCGCCGGCTTGCGGTCCAGCAACTTCTGCCGGGTCAGCAGGAAGTTGATCCGGTCGTCCGCCTGCTCCTGCGTGATCTTTCCCCGTCGCACAGCGGCGGACGCGAACGCCGCCGCGTACTCCCGGGTCTGCAGGAGCCCAGGGACGACGCCGAGCTCGAAATGCCGAATCTCGACGGCCTTGGCCTCCTGAGCTGCGTATTCGGAGAATCCTTCGAGGAGTGAGGTGTTGCTGATGTTCCAGAACATCAGCTCCAGGGTGCCACCGGTATCAAGCGCATGATCGGACTGGGTCGCGAAGGGCAGAGTGGGATTGCGTGTCCCTCTTTCGATGGAAGACACGAGGGTGTCGCTGTAGCCGATGAGCTTGCCCAGCTGCACCTGGGTGAGCCTCTTCGCCTCGCGTGATCTGCGGAGTTGGACTCCGAAGGCTGCTGCCGGGGATGACGTGGGGTCAAGTTCTGTTCGCCGCATGTTCGATCGCCTCCCGCGGATGAATCCCACATGGCTGAAGTGTCCAGTGCGAGCCCTTCCGAGCGTAGCCCAATCCGCTCCACCATGGATACGGGTCGTAGCGATCCAAATGCGCACCGCAACCAAGGAGCCCCCATGCCCTCCCGCCCCCGCACGCCCGCGTACACCCCCTCCGTCGGCGAGATCGTCCGTGACCTCGGGCACCGGGACACGTCCGGCCAGCCGGTCGAGGCCGTCTACATGGACACCCTCGGCGGGCTCGTCTACCTCCGCCACGAAACCGGCGGCTGCGAGTGGACCACCAAGCCCCAGCACGTCCAGCGCCTCGACGAGCCCCGCCACATCACCGTCCAGACCCCCAGCCGCCCCCGCTCCGCCGGCGCGGCGTGAACCGTTCCCTCAAACTCGTCGCCGCCGCCCTCGGCGTCCCCACCTTCAGCGCCCTCGCCGCCGCGCTCGTCTGCTGGCCGATCCACGACGGGCCGCTCGCGCCCCAACTCCTCATCTTCGGGCTGATCCTCGCCACCGGCATCTCCGCCGGACTGCCCGCCTGCCTCCGCTGGCTCTCCCCCGACGACCCGGACGAGAACTGACCCACCAAGGAGCCCCGCCTTGCTGCACCAACTCCCCTCCCTCATCACCACCCCGCCCCGCCGGCGCCACGGCCACCAGGCCCTCGTCCTCAACCGTGACGGCGCGATCCTCCTCATCGGTCGCGCCTACGAGTCCGGCCTCACCCTCCCCGGCGGCCCCGCCGAGGCCAACGAACTCCCCCACCACGCCGCCCGTCGGCACACCGAGATCGAGACCGGCCTCGTCCTCCCGCTCCGCAGAATCCTCGCCGCCGACCACATCGACGCCCAGCTCCTCCCCGAGGACCTCACCCTCATCCACTGGGGCGGCCGCCTCACCTGCGCCCAGGAGAGCACCGTCGCCCGCCACCGACCGCCGCACACCGTCACCGCCGTCCACTGGCTCCACCGCGCCCAGCTCCCCGACGCCATGGCCCCCGACCAGTACCGCCGCACCACGCACGCCCTCGACGCCCTCGCCCGTGGCGCGCACCTCCCCCTCCTCCTGCGCGGCACCCCCGCCGAATAGACGCGGCGCGACGACGTCCGTACCGAGGGTGAGGGCTGTGGTGGGGGCCACCCGCGCGGGGGTCGTTTCGTCACGGGTGGGATGGGGCGCGGTCACGGGGTGTCGACCTGTGCGCGGGCTCACAGGCCCCCGCATGTGGCCCGGGCCACCATCAGGCCCTGTTCGATCTTGAAAATCGGGGCATTTGCCTTCAAATCGGCCCATTTCGGTGATCGTTACGGCCGGTAACCCCCCGCTGACCTCGCTAAACCTGCGAATCCTTGAAACCCACCTGGGCCGCCCGTAACTTCGAATGCGTCGCACCGAGCAACCACCGGGCCCAGCCCCCAC
>NZ_JBHSOF010000043.1:0-81525 GCF_042656005.1 Kitasatospora misakiensis
GCCGCCCCGCCCGCCCTTCGGGCGGACGACGGGGGTTTGAAGACGGGCCCTAGCGGCGGCGGGTGGCGCCGGTGATGGTGCCGCGGGCGATGTGGGAGAGCTTGGCCACCTCGAAGGCCGGGTAGGCGCCGCCGGCGAGGAGGGAGAACTTGACGCCCTCGCGGCCGCTCGGGCGGCGGTGGCCGGCGGGCTGGAAGCGGCGGTAGTGGTCGGCGGCCCGGTGGAAGAACTGCGGGCGCTCGGCGCGGGCGACGCAGCCGGCCAGGTCGAAGACGAACAGGTAGTGCCGGATCATCCGGGTGAACAGGGCGTCACGGACGGCCTCCCGGGAGGGTCCGGCGGGGCCGGGCGCGGCGTCGAGCTCGTCCAGCAGGGCGAAGGTCTGCTCGTACTGGTCGAAGATGTCGAAGTTGCTGCTGCCGGGCGAGCCGGTCGGGTGGACGGTCTCGCGGCGGCGCAGCTGGACGCAGGCGCGCGGCAGGACGGCGATCCGGCGGGCCGTCAGCATCGCCCGGTGGACGACGGGGAGTTCCTCGTAGCGGCCCTCGGGGAAGGCCAGCCCCTGGCCGCGCCAGTGCTCGTGGCGCACGAGGCGGTCCCAGATCAGGGCCGGCGCGCCCAGCAGCTCCGGGTGGTCGAGCGGGCCGAAGACCTCGGGACCGGCCTCGGCCAGCAGTGCCTCGGCGCCGCCCGGCCAGTCGCGGCCGCCGTGCTGCCGGGTGTGGCCGAAGAGCAGCAGGTCGACCGGACCGGTCCGCTCCAGGTGGTCGGCGAAGGAGCTCAGGGCGTCGCGGGCGAGCAGGTGGTCCGCGTCGAGGAAGAGCAGGTACTCGCCGCGGGCCCGGGCGGCGCCCGCGTTGCGGCTGACGCCGACTCCGACCGCCGCGTCGAGGTGGAGGACGGACACCTGGGGGTGCCGGGCCGCGTAGCGGTCGACGAGCTGTCCCGGGCAGTCGGGGGACCGGTCGACGACCACCAGCACCTCGAAGTCGCGGAAGGACTGGGCGAGCAGCGAGTCCAGGCAATCCGCCAGCTGTTTCTGCTGGTCGTACGCGGGGATCACGACGCTGATCAGAGGTGAGGCCATGACGCCGGAGCGTAGGAGCGCCTGCGAACCGTGGCAAAGCCCTGACGGTCCGTAAATGCGAGCAATACCCGGCAAATCGTACGGACGTGCGCCATATCTTCACCGACTGCTCCGGTCGCGTCCACGTCAGGAACGCAGGAGCGCGACCGATCGGGGCCCGCGACGGATCGGGGCCCGTGACCGATCCGGGCCCGCGACGGATCCGGGCCCCGGGCGCCCCCGGCGCCGGCTCGGCGCGCGGCATCCCCCGGCGGCGGGCAGGCTGGAGGCGTCATCACGGTGGGAGGCGGACGGAGGCGGGCATGGAGCAGCGGACGCGGCCACCCCGGGTCGGCGAGCTCACCGCCTTCCTGGCCCGGCTCACCGCCGTCCTGCTGCGCAACAGCGGCGAGGGCGTCCAGGAGCTGGAACCGGCCGTCGCCGGCGCCGCCCGGGCGCTGGGCGGCGCGGCGCGGCTGCTGGTCGTCCCGGACGGCGCGGCGCTCACCGTCACCGTCGGCGGGGAGTCCAGCACGGTGACCGTCCGGGCGTTCCCCGAGGTGTTCCGCCTCGACCAGGTCGCCGCCGTCAAACCGCTGCTCGCCGACCTGACGGCCGGCCGGCTCACCCTGCCCGCGGCGGCCGGGCGGCTCGCCGTCATCGACGCGTCCCCGCCGCCGTACCCCTGGTGGGCGAAGGCGCTCGGGATCGTGCTGTTCTCCATCGGCTTCGCGCCGCTGATGCAGCCGACCTGGTGGGAGGTCGGCTCCACGGCCGTCCTCGCCACGGCGAGCGCGGCCCTCGCGACGGCGGCGGGCCGGTGGCCCCGGCTGGGAGCCGTCCTGCCGCTGGTGGCGGCGGTCGTCGTCTCGGTGATCGCGCTGCTGGTGTTCGCCCGCACCCCGGGGCACGGCGGGCCGGTGCTGATCATGCTGCCGGCGCTGTTCTTCTTCGTCCCCGGCGACTACCTGAGCGCCGCCGCCGCCGAACTCGCCGCCGGTCACCTGACGCCGGGCGCCGTCCGGCTGGTGTACGCGGTGTTCCTGCTGCTCCAGCTGTACGTCGGGGTGCTGATCGGACTCGCCGTCACCGGGCGCGACCGGCACTCGCTGTTCGACGTGGCCGCCGCGCAGGACCTGCCGCGCTGGGCGCTGTTCACCGCGTGGATCGTCTTCACGGCGGGTACCGTGCTGGCCTTCGCCGTCCCCGCCCGGCTCGGGCCGCTGCTGCTGCTCCTGGTCTATCTGACGGTGGCGGTGCAGACCCTGGCCACCTGGCTGGCCGGCGAGGTGACCGGGACCTTCGTCGCCGCCACCGTCCTCAGCGGGGTGACGACCCGGATCGCCGCCCGGCCGACCGCTCCGCCGCGGCTCCTCCTGCTGCTGCCCGGCTTCTTCACGTTGACCGTCGGCTCGCTCGGCATGCGCGGGCTGACCGACCTGGCCGGCGGTCACCCGATCGCCGGGTTCCGGGATCTGACGGAGATGGTCACGCTGGTGACGGCGATCGCGGTGGGCCTGCTGGCGGGCGCGGTGGTGGCGAACGCCGGACGGGGCGACCGTCGGGACGCCTGAGACGGGGGCGGCGCGTCAGACGGACTGCCTGGTGGCGGCCGGGCCGCGGGCGGCCGGAACGCCGCCGACCGGCAGGCCGGGAGCCGGGACGGCGACCAGCTCGCGGACGTACCAGTCGAGCCGGTTGCCGGTCGGCTCCGTCACCCGCGCGGAGTACCGGAAGCCGGCCCGCCGAGCCACCGCCGCCGAGGCGAGGTTCTCCGGGTCGACCCGGATCACGCCCTCGGTCGCGCCCTCCTGCGCCGCGTACCGGCAGACCAGGTGCACGGCCCGGGTCACCAGGCCCCGCCCGCGCCAGGCGGGGTAGAGGCCGTACGCGATGTTGACCTGCCCCGGGGCGAGGCACGGCATCGCGAACCGCAGGTCGATCGTGCCGGCCAGCTCCGGCTCCGGTCCGGTCCGGATCCCGAACACCCGGGCCGGACCCCGGTACAGCCACTGCGCCGTGGACCGCCGCACGTACTCCTCGGTGCCGGCCCGGGTGCTCGGCCCGCCGTTCAGCCACCGCACCAGCAGATCGTCCTCACCCGCCAGGTGCGCGTCGATGTCGGTGGCCCGGAACGGTGTGAGCGTGACGACCCCGTCCGACAGCCTGACCTGATTCATACGCCCACTCTGGCCCCCGGGGCGGCGCCGGGGCCACCGAAATTTCGGCCAGCTCGCACCCGAACGGACCGCCCACGAAGCATCGTTGTTCGCCACCGAACGAGCCCCGGGCGATCCGTGAACGAGCCACTGGCGAGCCCCGAACGACTGCCGGGCGAGCCCCGGAACGCCCGCGAACCGCCCCCGGACGGTTCGCGGACGGTGCGGAGCGCCCGCGTCCGGCGGCTCCGGTCGGCGGCCGGTCCGCGTCGTCGTGCCCCGCCCTCGGCCGGCCCGTCGCCGCCCCCGAACGCGGCCGAGCCCGCAGGCGGGGGCCTGCGGGCTCGGGGGTGCCGGGGTCGGCTCAGTACCAGTGGTGGGACTGCCAGAACGCCCAGGCGCCGCACGGGCTGCCGTAGCGGGAGTTCATGTAGTCCAGGCCCCACTTGATCTGGGTGGCCGGGTTGGTGCGCCAGTCGGAACCGGCCGAGGCCATCTTCGAGCCCGGCAGGGCCTGGACCAGGCCGTAGGCGCCGGAGGAGGCGTTGGTGGCGGTGACGTTCCAGCTGCTCTCGTGCGACACGATGTTGCTGAAGCACTGGAGCTGGCCGGCCGGGACGATCTGGGCGGCGATCTCGCGCGGGCTGCCGGAGTAGGCCGGCTTGGCGTTCAGCGCGGAGCGCTCCTGCGAGCGGGAGGCGGCGGCGTCGGACTTCGCCTTGGCGTCCGCCTGCGCCTTCGCCGCGGCTTCGGCCTCGGCCTGGGCCTGCGCGGCGGCCTGGGCCTGGGCCTGTGCGGCAGCGTCCGCCTCGGCCTGGGCCTGGGCGGCGGCGGCCGCCTGGGCGTCGGCCTGCGCCTTGGCGTCCGCCTGGGCCTGGGGCTGCGCGGCGGCCTGCGCGTCCGCCGAGACGGCGCCGGTGGTGCCGGCCACCGCGGCCACGGGGGCCTCGGCGACGGCGGTCCCGCTGTCCGGGATGGCGAGGGCGGCGGTGGCCGCGCTCGCCACCACGAGGGTGGCGATACCGGTGATCAGCGAGTTGCGGCGGGCATGGCTGAGCTGCATGGAGCGGACAATCCTTTTCCGTCGGGGTGCCGTCAGGGCCTCGGTGGCCGTCGGGGCGTGCCGGCCCCGGGCGGGGCGGCGGCGCGGGCGCCGGGCATCACGGGCACGGGGCTCGCTCGGGGGAGCGGCCCGTGGTGGCGTACGGGACGGCCGTGGTGCGTGCCCCGCGGAGTGCGGGGCGGACGAGGTGCGCGGCGGGGGACCGGCCGCGCTGCCTGGCGACGGACCATTCTTGGCAGAGCCCGAGACGGGCGGCAAAGGCGTCGGCTACTACGGCCGGTAGTCGTACCGGGGGCCCGAAACGGCGAAGCACCCGACCGATGGCGGGTGCTTCGATACGTTTTGTCCGTTTTGAGAAATTGATGGGCAGGACCGGGGATCGTCGACGAACGAATGGTCCCAACGGCCCGTCGCCTGCGTTGTTCCGGGCGGTGGCGGTCCGCCCGCCGTCGGCGCCGCCCGCCCGGCGGCCGGGCGACTCCCCGCGCGGGCGGGGCGTCGCGCGGCCGTCCACTATCGACGGCAGTAGATGGCCGAGCCCGTGTGGGGGGCCTCACACCCCGGCGGGCCGGGCCGGACGCAGGGTGACCGGTCGGTCACGCGCTCCGGTACGGGTTCGGCTCCGCGGGCTGCGGCGCACCGGCGTACGGGTCCGACGCGTACGGGGCCGACACGTGCGGGGCCGACACGTGCGGGGTCTTCGCGTACGGGTCCGAAGCGTAGGGGTCCGACGCGTACGGGTTCCCCGCGACGGGCCGCTGCACCCCGTACTCCGGCAGCTCCGGGACGTCGGCCGTGCCCGGCGCCCCCTCGTCCTCTTCCTCCTCCGGCTCCTCCTCCACCGGCACCAGGTCGCGCGCCAGCAGGGTCGCCCCGGCGACGGCGCCCGGCATGGCGACCACCGTCACCAGCGGGACCAGGAACATCAGCACCAGCGGCACACCGAAGCCGAAGGCCAGCCCGAGCCGCCCGCGCAGCAGCCGCAGCCGCTCGCGCTGCGGCACACCGCGCCGCTGGAGGCCGACGGAGGTCAGCTCCAGGGTGAGGAAGAAGCCGGAGACCAGGAAACCCAGCACCGGGACCACGGTCTGCCCGACCACCGGGATGAACCCGGCCGCGAACAGCAGCACGCCGAAGCCGCCGGCCCGCACCAGGACGAAGAGACTGTCCCGGGCGGCCACCACGAGCTCGCGCCAGAGCGGCACGTCCGGCGGGGTCGGCGCGCCGCCCTCGGTCTCGTCGACCTTCTCGCACAGCTCCTCGTAGAACGGCTGGCCGACCAGCAGGGTGACCGCCGTGAAGGTGAGCACGGACAGCAGCAGTCCGCCGACGAAGACGAGCGCGGCGAGCGTGGTGCGCAGCAGGTCCTGCCAGAACGAGGCCCAGTGGTCGGCGAACGGGGTGGCCCAGGCGGCGAGGTCCTCGGACCAGCCGACGAGGAAGAACAGTGCCACCGCGTAACCGGCCAGGGTGATCAGCGCCGGGATCATCCCGAACGCCCACCAGCGGCCGTGCCGCGCCACCCACTTCTGGCCCTTGGCCAGGTACCCCATCCCCGCTGCAAGATCTCGCATGAGGGGAAGGGTAGGGGCTGACGGGTCGCCGGGTCATGTCCGTCCGGTCACGGAACGGAACCGGAGGTTCCCGGTCGGCGGGGGCCCGAGCCCGCTGCGGAGACGCACCGGGCCCGGGAACCGCCGCGGAAACGCGCCGGGCCCGGGAGCCGCCGCAACGGCTCCCGGGCCCGGCGCCCGCGGACGGTACTGCGCTCCGGCTCAGGAGGCCGGTGCCACCGCCGCGGCCCGCCGCCGGCGGCCCACCACGGCCGACGCCGTCAGCACGATGGCCGCGGCGACCAGCGACAGGTACATCTGCTTCCGACCGTCGGCGTCGGTGAACATGTACGCCATCACGAACCCGATCATGCCGATCGCGGCCCAGGTGAGGTACGGGTACAGCCACATCCGGACGGTCAGCCGCTCCGGCGCCTCGCGCTCGATGATCCGGCGCATCCGGAGCTGGGAGAAGCAGATCACGAGCCACACGAACAGCGCCACCGCGCCGGACGAGTTGAGCAGGAAGGAGAAGACGGTGTCGGGCGAGGTGTAGTTGAAGATCACGGCCACGAAGCCGAACACCACCGAGGACAGGATCGCCACCCGCGGCACGCCGCGCTTGGTCACCGTGGCGAAGGCCTTCGGCGCGTCGCCGCGCTGGCCCAGCGAGAAGGCCATCCGGGACGCGGTGTACATGCCCGAGTTGAGGCAGGACAGCACGGCCGTCAGCACGATCACGTCCATCACCCGGCCGGCGCCCGGGATGCCCACGTGCTCCAGCACCGCGACGTACGGGCTGCCCTTGACGGCGGCGGAGTCCCACGGCAGCAGGGTCACGACCAGCAGGATCGAGCCGAGGTAGAAGACGCCGATCCGCCAGATCACGCTGTTGGTGGCCTTGCTGACCGCCTTCTCCGGGTCCTCGGACTCGCCGGCGGCCAGGGTGACGATCTCGCTGCCCATGAAGGCGAAGACGACGGTGAGCATGCCGGTGAACACCGCGCCCACGCCGTGCGGCAGGAAGCCGCCGTGACCGGTCAGGTTCTCGGTGCCGACCGCGTCGGTGCCGGGCAGCAGGCCGAACACGGCCAGCGTGCCGACCACCAGGAAGGCGGCGATCGCCACCACCTTGATGCCGGCGAACCAGAACTCGAACTCACCGTACGAGGCGACCGAACCCAGGTTGGTCGCGGTCAGCACGGCCATCACGATCAGGGCGAACGCCCACTGCGGGACGCCCGGCATCCAGCCGTTGAGGATCTTCGCGCCGGCGGTGGCCTCGACGGCCAGCACCACGACCCAGAAGAACCAGTACAGCCAGCCGATGCTGAAGCCGGCCCACCGGCCCAGCGCCCGGTCCGCGTACGCCGAGAAGGAGCCGCTCTGGGGGTCGGCCGCGGCCATCTCGCCGAGCATCCGCATGACCAGGACGACCAGCACACCGGCCAGCGCGTAGGAGAGCAGGATGCCGGGGCCGGTGGACGCGATGCCCGCGCCCGAGCCGACGAACAGGCCCGCGCCGATCACGCCGCCGATGGCGATCATCGACAGGTGGCGGTTCTTGAGCCCGGCCTTGAGGTGGCCGTCGCCGCCCTGGCCGTGCCCGTTGGGGTGGTGGTCAGCGGAGTGTCCGGGCGGCGGGGATCCGGCCCGGGTCGTGGTGTCCGCACTCATCGTGAGGGTGCCCTGTACCTTTCCAGCGCGGCCTGACCCTCGGCTCGAACGCCGGAGGGTGGGGGACGGTCCGCGCATTGCGGTGCAACCTAACTTCTAGCTCCGGGTATCGGAACACGGCATCGGGAACTCTTCGCTCAGCGGACGCAAACGCCCAGGTCAGAGCGGGTGAAAAGATGACGTGGAAAGCTCAAATCTGACGCACCGCCAGCAACTCGGGGGCCTCCCTCCGGGGGTGATCGGGGCGCCGTACATACTGGCGGCGTGATGATCGTCCTCGTGGTGCTCGGCGCCCTCCTCGTCCTCGCCCTGCTGACCCTCGTCCACTGGTACCTCTGGCGCCGGCTGGTGCGCGACGTGTCGGCCCCGGGCGGCCGTTGGCGCCGGACCGGCACGGTGCTCGCCGTCGCCCTGCCGGTGCTCTCGGTGGGCGCGCTGGTCGGCGGCGAGCTGTTCCCGATGGCGGTCGAGCGCTGGTTCGCCTGGCCCGGCTACCTCTGGCTGGCGGTGCTGCTGTACCTGCTGCTCGGGCTCGCCGTCGGCGAACTGCTCCGGCCGCTGCTGCTCCGCCTGCCGGCCCGCCGTATGGCAGCGGCTCAGGCTATGGCTGTTGACGGTCCGTCGGACGAGTCCTCGGGTGAGCCCGCGGTCGATCCGGCCGCCGTGCCCGCTCCCGCCGCTCCCGCCGCCCCGACCGTGCCCTCGCCGGAGCGGCGGCTGTTCGTCGCCCGCGCGGTCGCGATCGGTGCCGGTGGGGCGGCGGCGGCCGTGGTCGGCACCGGCACCTACGGGGTGCTGCGCGGGCCGCGGCTCAAGCAGGTCACCGTCCCGCTCGCCAAGCTGCCGGCCCGGGCGCACGGGTACCGGATCGCGGTGGTCAGCGACATCCACCTCGGCCCGATCCTCGGCCGCGCCCACACCCAGCGGATCGTGGACACCATCAACGCCGCACAGCCCGACCTGATCACGATCGTGGGCGACCTGGTCGACGGCAAGGTGCCCGAACTCGGCCGGGACGCGGAGCCGTTGGCACAGCTGCGGGCCCGCGACGGGGCGTACTTCGTCACCGGCAACCACGAGTACTTCTCCGGCGCGGCGCCCTGGGTGGACTTCGTCCGCGAGCTGGGCGTCCACCCGCTGGAGAACGCCCGGGTCGAACTGGGCGGCTTCGACCTGGCCGGGGTCAACGACATCGCCGGGCAGCGGGAGGGCGACGGGCCGGACTTCGGCAAGGCGCTCGGCGACCGCGACCCGGCCCGCACCGCCGTCCTGCTCTCCCACCAGCCGGTCACCATCCACGACGCGGTCCGGCACGGCGTCGACCTCCAGCTCTCCGGCCACACCCACGGCGGGCAGCTCTGGCCGGGCAACTACCTGGCCGAACTGGCCAACCCGACGGTCGCGGGGCTGGAGCGGTACGGCGACACCCAGCTCTACGTGACGCGCGGCGCCGGCGCCTGGGGCCCGCCGGTCCGGGTCGGCGCGCCGTCCGACATCACCCTCGTCACGCTCGCCTCGCTCCAGGCCTGACCGGGGCGGCCCGGGGCCTGCCGCTGCCCTTCAGGCCTCGACGACGTCCAGCAGCACGATCCGCCATCCGTCCGCCGGGGGCCCGGTGAGGCGGGCGGCCAGGATCGCGGGGATGTCGCTCTCCTGCGAGTACCCCGGCACGACGGTGACCTCCGCGTGCCGTACGCCCGGCGCGCCGGCCAGGGCGTACCGCACCCGGTACGTCGTCGCGGCCGGCGGCGGGGCCGGTCCGGCGCTCCGCATCGCGCACCCACCTCCGTCCGGGGTCCATTGTCCGCCGAAGGGGCCCGCCGGGCGGCCTGGGCGGCCGGGGCGGCCCGGGCCGAAGGAGCCGGCGGCATCCTGTGGCCGATCCGGGCGAATCCGGGCACAGTGGGAATCTCCGGGGCCGCACGCCCCGGCCGGCGCGACCACCGCGAACCGGCGAACCGACGGGACGGCTCCGGGAAGGAGCGACCCCATGCAGACCACCTGGAAGGGGACGATCAGCTTCGGCCTGGTCTCCATCCCCGTCCACCTGTACTCCGCCACCAAGGAGCACGACGTCCCCCTGCATCAGGTGCACGCCAAGGACGGCGGGCGGGTGCGGATGAAGCGGTACTGCGAACAGGAGGAGCGGGAGGTCCCGTACGCGGAGATCGCCAAGGGCTACGAGTCGCCGGACGGCCGGACCGTCACCCTCACCGACGACGACCTCGCGGACCTGCCGCTGCCCAGCAAGAAGATCATCGACGTGCTGGCCTTCGTCGACGAGGGCGAGATCGACCCGCTGATGTTCTCCAAGGCGTACTACGTCGGCGTCGCCGACAAGGCCGCCTCGAAGCCCTACGCGCTGCTGCGGGACGCGCTGGTGGAGTCCGGGCAGATCGCCGTCACCAAGATCGCGCTGCGCAGCCGGGAGTCGCCGGCCGTGCTGCGGGTGCACGACGGCACGCTGGTCCTCCAGACCTGCATCTGGCCCGACGAGGTCCGCCCGGCGGCCGGCATCGCGCCCGAGGAGGACGTCACCGTCCGGCCGCAGGAACTGAGGATGGCGCGCTCGCTGATGGAGACCCTCTCCGAGGACTTCGACCTCGACCAGCTCCACGACGACTACCAGCAGGCGCTCCAGCAGGTGATCGAGGCGCGGCTGCAGGGCGTCGAGGTGCCGCACGAGGAGGAGGCGGAGGCGGCGCCGGACAACGTCATCGACCTCATGGAGGCGCTGCGCAGCAGTCTGCGGCAGGCCAAGGACGCCCACCCGGGCCGGCCGGCCGCCGAGGACGCCGAGGAGCCGGAAGAGGAGCCGGAGGAGAAGCCGGTGCCCCGCAAGCGGGCCGCGACCGCGAGAACGGCGGCGACGGCCGCCGGGAAGACCACGGCGGGCGGCACGGCGAAGAAGTCGACGGCCACGAAGTCGACCGGGAAGTCCGCCACCGCGAAGCCCGCCGCAACGAAGTCCGCCACCAAGACGGCGGCCAAGACGGCGACGAAAGCCGCCACCAAGACCGCGACGAAGAGCACGACCCGGAAGTCCGCCACTCCCCGGAAGGCCTCGTGACCTCCCCCTCACCCCCCCCGGAGGCGATTCCCGATGGACCTGATCACCTACAAGGCCCAGGACACCGGCCCCGACGCACCGGCCCACCCGAGCTGGGCGCATCGGGCCTGGCACTGGCTGTGCAGTCTCACCCCGACGGCCGTGGTCTTCATGGTCGGACTCTCGCTCGGCCTCGGCGCCGTCGCCTCCCAGGTGACCTGGCTGCCGATGCTGATCGTCTTCAGCGTCATCTGGGGCGCGACCCTGCTCGCCCTGGTCGGCGTGATCGCCCGCTGGGTGACGCCCGGCCGGGGCCGTCACCGGATGGCCACCTGACCGTGCCCCGTCCCCGTTCGCCGCAGCGGGGACGGGGACCGGGCACGATCAGCCCTTGAACAGGTTGTGCCCGACGTCCGAGGGGACGATCTCCTTCACCGGGGTGCTGCCGTCGCCGGGCACCCGCGCGCCGGGCACCGGCTCGTCGCTCTCGCGGTGCAGCAGCACCACCCCCTGCTCGGCCCAGACCTGCCGGTAGCCGTGGGCCAGCAGCAGGTCGATCCGCTCGGCCTGCTCGGCCGAGGTCTGGAACGGGAACGTCCGGGTGTCGGAGCGGATCAGGACGTAGTCGCGCCCGCGCGGCACGCCGTCCACCAGGACGACGTCGGTGCGGCCGACCAGCCGGGGCACCACCTGGTTGTCGGCCTCGACCAGCGCCCCGTCCGGGATCTGCGCGGCGCCCCGGACCAGGGCCGCGCTGCTCGCGGAGGGGCGCCAGGAGGCCGGGGTCAGCAGGCCGATCCCGTTCAGCAGCAGGCCGGCCAGCAGCGCGATCGCGACCGTCGCCGTCCCCAGGCCGTACGCGGTGCGCCGCCTCGCCCCGCCCCGGGCGTACAGGTGGCCGAGCGCCTCCAGGGTGGCGGTGAGCAGCACCGGCCAGAGGAACGCGTCGTAGTGGTGGGCGATCGACCAGTGGTTCGGGTTGTCGGACAGCACGCGCTCGGCGAGCAGCGGCAGCAGGCAGAGCGTGGTCGCGGAGCGCAGCGGCAGGAGCAGCAGGGTGCCGAACAGCCAGAGCACCAGCAGCGGCTTGATGGTGGCGTTGGTGGCGACCTGGACGAGCAGCAGCGGGTCGCCGAGCAGGTTGGTGAGCGCCTCCCCGGCGTTCGGGCCGATCGGGCCGTACACCCAGTAGTAGTCGGGCTGCCCGCCCATCGCGGGGATCAGCCAGACGATGGCGAGGGCGGAGGCCAGCGGGCCGCCGATCAGCAGGCCGGCGCCGTAGGCGAGCCCGCGCCGGTCGCCGGCCCGGTCGCCCCGGCGGTCGCCGCGCGGGCGGCTGCGCCAGAGCAGGACGAGGCCGTACACGCCGACCAGCAGGCCGAGGTCCTCCTTGGTGGCGCAGAGCAGGGCGGCGGCGAGGGCGGCGGTGCCGTAGCGGCGGGCCAGGCCGCGTTCGAGCATCAGCAGGATGAGCGGGACGGCGAAGGCGACCTCGTGGAAGCCGCCCCGGCCGGCGGCCAGCAGCGGCCAGCCGAGGCCGTAGACCAGCCCGGCCAGGTCGGCGACCAGGCGCACGATCCGCAGCTGCGCGGGGTCGGGCGCGAGGTCGAGCTCGGCAGCGCCCTCCGCCCCGTCGGCCGGGCGGGTGAAGCAGTGGACGGCGATCCGGCGGATCAGCGGGACGCCGGCCGCGAGCAGCAGGGCCTGCCCGAGGATCAGCGTGCGCGGGTCCTCCCAGATCCAGTAGAGCGGGGCGAGCGCGGCCAGGATCGGTGAGAAGTGGTCGCCGAGCAGCGAGAACTCGGGCGGGAACTCGTGGTGGTAGCTCTTGACCGGGGAGACCGGCAGGCCTAAGTGCGCGTAGCCGGCCACGCCCTGGTGGAAGATGCCGAGGTCGAAGCCGCCCAGCAGGACCGCCGACCACTGCTGGAGTCCGCACGCCGCGACGACGGCGAAGCTGAGCAGGGTCAGGACGGCGGTCCGGCGACCGGAGAGCGCGCCGGCGCCGGGTGTGAACGGGCGCACGGCGCGCGGCAGCAGCGGTCGGCCGGGGCGGGTGGACGGGCTGAGCCCGGTTTCGACTGGCACGGGATCCCTGAGGTGGTCGGAGGCGAAGGTGGAGGCCGGGGCGGGGACGGGTCAGCCGGCTTCGGGGCTGCCGGGCGCCGGGACGTCGGGCGCCACCGGGACGTCCGTGCCGGGCGGGCGCCGCAGCAGCGTGATGCCGTGGTCGCTGCGCACCACCTGGTAGCCGACGCGCTTGGCGGCGGCGACCTCCCGGCGCTCCCGGTCGGGCGACAGCGGCCAGCCCATCGGCTGGTCCTCGTCGACCACGATCCAGTCGGCCGTCGACCACTTCTGCGGCCAGCCGAACACGATGACCTCGCAGCGGTTGGTCAGCTGCGGCACCAGCCGGTTGGACGCGGCGATCCGGGCGTCGTCCGGGACGGCGGCCAGCACCGAGCGGGCGGCCTCGACCCGCGCGGGGGTCCGCCACAGGTCGGCGGTGAGCAGTTGGCTGAACGCGAAGCCGGGCAGCAGCGCCAGGGTGACCGCCAGACTGGCCGGCAGCGCCGCGCGGGAGACCCAGCGGGGCAGCACCCCGCCGCGGGCGCGGGCCTTCACCAGGACGTCCACGAAGGCGGCGAAGACGATCGGCATCAGCACCGCGCTGTAGTGGTAGTTGGTGCCCCAGTAGGCGGGGTTGTTGGAGAGCAGCCGCCAGCCGAGGGTGGGCAGCGCGACGATCATCAGCGGGGAGCGGACGGCCAGCAGCACGGTCGGTGCGAGCAGCAGCAGGACGGTGGTGAGCTTCTCGCTGGGGGTGACCAGGTCGAGCGGCAGGGTGAGCAGGTTCCGCCCGCCGGAGCCGCCGCTCAGGTTGTCCCAGTACGCGAAGCTGCCGCCGGGGCTCATCGCCGGGAGCAGCACCAGGAGTTCGAGCAGCGAGGCGCCGACGCCGAAGAGGACGCCGGCCGCGCCGATCCGCCGGTCGCCGCGCCACAGGATGTACGCGCCGACGGCGGCCACGGTGATGCCGAGGTCCTCCTTGACCAGTACCAGCGGCGCGGCCCAGGCCAGGGCGGCCACCCAGCGCCGCTCGCCGAGCGCGGTGACCGAGAAGGCGATCAGCGGCACCGCGAAGGTGATCTCGTGGAAGTCGAAGCCGAGCGCCGAGGCGAGTCCCCAGGAGAGGCCGTAGCCGAGGCCGATGACCACGGCGGCGACCGGTCCGAGGCCTCGCAGCGCCCAGCGGCTGATCGGGACGGCGGCGACGGCCACCAGCGCGGCCTGGGCGAACAGCAGGAGCTTCGCCGAGGGCCAGAGCCAGTAGAGCGGGGCGAGGGCGGCGAGGGCGGGCGAGAAGTGGTCGCCGAGCAGATTGAAGCCGGCGCCCTTGAGTTCGACGATCGGGCCGCGGCCCTCGGCGTAGCCGCGCACGCCCTGCTCGAAGATGCCGAGGTCGTACCCGCTGGTGAGCAGGAGCTCGTGACGGCGGACGGTGAAGAAGGCGTAGACCAGGAACAGGGTGAGGGCGACCGCCCAGGGGATGAACCGCGTCCGCCGATCGACGGGGGATAACGTGATCGACGGTTCGTCAGCCTCCGTCCTGCGGTGGAGTGCTGATGTGAGTGTACTAATTGTCACTGAACATCCCCGTCGTTCCGGGCGCGAGTGGTCGTGCGGCCGATTCTTGTCGGCGAATCGGGGCGGCGGGCGGGTTCAGCCATGAGCGAACCCCGCCGGGTGGGTCGGCCCCCCGGGCGGGCACCGTAGCATGGAGAAGCCCTCCCCAGCGATTGAGACGCCGGGGAGGGCGTTCTGGTTCTGTCCGATCGTCAGACGATGCTGCCGGCTTTCCGTTCGCCGATCTGGCGGACCGTCACCGCCACTGCTGGTACGAGCCGCCGTTGCCGCGCAGGGCGTACACGTCCCCGTTGCCGTTGCTGTCCAGGTAGAGGCTGGTGGCGAGGTTCTTGTAGGTGTGGCCGTAGGCGCCGTTCCCCCGGACCCACTTCTGGTAGCTGCCGCCGTTGCAGCTCAGCGTGTAGACGGCGCCGTTGCCGTTGCCGTTGGAGTCGAGGCAGAGGCCGGTGGCCTTGTTCCGCAGGGTGAAGGTGGAGCCGCCCAGGTCGCCGGCGTACCAGCGCTGGTACGCGCCGCCGTTGCCGGGGAGGGTGTAGACGTTGCCGTTGCCGTTGCTGTCCAGGTAGCGGCTGGTGGCGACGTTCTGCAGGGTGATCTCGGTGGTGGCGGCGCCCGCCGGTCCGGCGGCCAGGACGGTCGTGCCGGCGGCCAGGACGGCCGCCGAGGCGACGAGGGCGGCGGAGCGCTGGAGGAGATTCATCGCATTTCCTTCCCGTGGTGACCGGCCCTTCGGCGGGTCATCCAAGAACTTATCCGGAAATGTGCCGGAGTCGATATCACGACCGGCCGGAGCTGCCTTTGTTCGGCCATCGGGAATGACGCTGTCCAAATGTTCTGAATATGATCAGAGCAATTTACCTCCGTTTGTCAACGAAGGGGTTTCTGTGGAGGGCCTGTCCGCGTGACGTGAAGGCTGCGGCTTCCCGCCCGCCGCGCCGGCCTCGGGGGAATCGGGCAAAGCGGAGCAATCGGCCGCCCTCGAACTTGGCCGGATCCGGCCGGGGCGCACGGCCCCGGCCGGGGGCGCACAAGGCGTGCGGAGGGAGCGGGCCCAAGGGAGCGGGCTCAGGCGATCCACACCGTGGTGACGTTGCAGAACTCCCGGATGCCGTGGCCGGACAGCTCGCGGCCGAAACCGGAGCGCTTGACCCCGCCGAAGGGCAGGGCCGGGTGCGAGGCGGTCATGCCGTTGAAGAACACCCCGCCGGCCTGGATGTCCCGGACGAACCGGTCCTGCTCCGCCGGGTCCTCGGTCCAGACGTTGGAGCTCAGCCCGAACGGGGTGTCGTTGGCCAGCGCGACCGCCTCGTCCAGGTCGGCCACCCGGTAGACGGTGGCCACCGGGCCGAAGGTCTCCTCCTGGTGGATCCGCATCTGCGGCGTGATGCCGGTCAGCACGGTCGGCTCGTAGAACCACCCCGCGTCCAGGCCCTCCGGCCGGCGCCCGCCGCACTCCACCCCGGCCCCGTGCTTCCGGGCGTCCTCGACCAGCTCCGCGATGTCCTCCCGGCCCTGCCGGCTGGCCAGCGGGCCGACCTCGGTGGCCTCGTCCATCGGGTCGCCGACCCGCAGCGCCCGCATCCGCACGGTGAACGCCTCGGTGAACCGGTCGTAGACGGCGGCGTGCACGATGAACCGCTTGGCGGCGATGCAGGACTGCCCGTTGTTCTGCGCCCGGGCCGTGACGGCGGTGGCCACGGCGGCGTCCAGGTCCGCACTGGGCAGCACCACGTACGGGTCGCTGCCGCCCAGCTCCAGCACCGCCTTCTTCACCTCGTCGGCCGCCGCGGCCGCGACCGCCCGCCCGGCCGGCTCGCTGCCGGTGAGCGTCACCGCGGCCACCCGGCGGTCGCGGACCACCCCCTCCACCGCGCCCGAGCCGATCAGCAGCGTCTGGAAGCAGCCCTCCGGGAAGCCGGCCCGGCGGAACAGCTCCTCCAGCGCCACCGCCGTACGCGGCACGTTGGACGCGTGCTTGAGCAGGCCGACGTTGCCCGCCATCAGCGCGGGCGCGGCGAACCGGACCACCTGCCAGAACGGGAAGTTCCACGGCATCACGGCCAGCACCACGCCCAGCGGCCGGTACCGCACATAGGCGCGGGCCGCCCCGGCGTCGGCCACGTCGGCCGGCAGCGGGTGCTCGTCGGCGAGCAGCGCCTCGGCGTTCTCGGCGTACCAGCGCATCGCCTTGGCGCACTTGGCGGCCTCGGCGCGGGCGGCGGCGAGCGGCTTTCCCATCTCCTCGGTCATCGTCCGGGCGACCGTCTCGCGGTCCTCGTCGAGCAGGTCGGCGGCGCGGCGCAGCAGACCGGCGCGGTGGGCGAAGGAGGTGGTGCGGTACGCCCGGAAGGCCTCCTCGGCGCGGGCCAGCCGCTGTTCGAGTCCGGCCGCGTCCAGCGGCTCGAAGGTCTCCAGGGTCTCGCCGGTCGCCGGGTTCACGCTTGCGATGGGCATCGGGGCCCCTCCCAGGGGTGCGCGGGGGTGGAGGTGCGGGTCCCTCCCACCCTGGCCCACCGCCCGGGCCGGGTACCCGCACCCGCGCCCGGCGTGTCCCGGCCGGGCGGCTCCGCTCGGGGCCTGCTTGAGCCCCCGGCCCTACTTGGGAAGCGCCTCCGCGCGGGCCGCCGCGTCGCGGGCTCGGGCGCCGGCCCTGGTCCGGCCGGCGGTGACCAGGCGGTTGGGGAAGCGGTGCAGGTACTCCGCCTCCAGCTGCCCGGTGCGCAGGGTGTGCCGCTTGAGGGCCTCCTCCGAGCCGTACAGGAAGGTCTCGTGCCGGGTGCGGTGCAGCTGCTCCAGCTCGTGCAGCAGCGTGTCGTTGCCCAGGGCGTGCGGGGAGATGCCCTCGGGCCTGGCGTGCGGGGCGTCGGGGTGCCGCATGTCCACTACCTCCTCGACGGGAACGGAACGGAACCCCCCGAGTAGCCGTTGCCCCGCAGACCCCGCCGGTACACCCGTTCGACGCCGCCGGGGCCGCCCGGTGCGGAGCCGGAGGAAGGGGAATCGTAGGATGACTTCTTCACATCCGTACCGAAATCCCCCGGACAGGCACCGATGCCCCTTCCCAAGGCCGAACTCCACCTGCACATCGAAGGCACCCTGGAGCCCGAACTCGCCTTCGCGCTCGCCCGGCGCAACGGTGTGGCGCTGCCGCACGCGGACGCCGAGGAGCTGCGGCGGGCGTACGCGTTCAGCGACCTGCAGTCGTTCCTCGACCTGTACTACGCGCTGATGGCGGTGCTGCGCACCGAGGAGGACTTCGAGGAGCTCGCCGAGGCGTACCTGGCCCGGGCCGCGGCGCAGGGCGTGCGGCACGCGGAGATCTTCTTCGACCCGCAGGCGCACACCGCGCGCGGGATCCCGCTGGCGGTCGTGGTGGACGGCCTGGGGCGGGCGCTGGACCGCGCCGAGGAGCGGCACGGCATCAGCACCCGGCTGATCATGTGCTTCCTGCGGGACGAGTCCGCGGAGTCGGCGCTGGAGACCTTCGAGGCCGCCCGCCCCTGGTTCGGCGGGCGGATCACCGGGGTCGGGCTGGACTCGGCCGAGGTCGGCCACCCGCCGGCCAAGTTCCGGGAGGTCTACCGGCGCGCCGCCGAGGCCGGGCTGCACCGGGTCGCGCACGCCGGGGAGGAGGGCCCGGCCTCGTACATCACCGAGGCGCTGGACGTGCTCGGCGTCGAGCGGATCGACCACGGGCTGCGCTGCCTGGAGGACCCGGCGCTGGTCGAGCGGCTGGTCCGGGAGCGGATACCGCTCACCCTCTGCCCGCTCTCCAACGTCCGGCTGCGCTGCGTGGACACCCTGGCCGACCACCCGCTGCCCGCGATCCTCGCGGCCGGCCTGCTGGCCACCGTCAACTCCGACGACCCCGCCTACTTCGGCGGCTACGTCGGGGACAACTTCGACGCCCTCGCGGGGGCGCTGGGCCTGGACGAGGACACCCTGCGGCTGCTCGCCGCCAACTCCTTCCACGCCTCCTTCCTGCCCGAGGAGCGCCGCGCCGCGCTGCTCGCCGAGGTCGCCGCCTACGAGTTCGGCACCGCCTGACCCGGCCGCGGCGCGCCTCCGGACCCGGTCACGGGCCCGGAGGCGGCCGGGGGCAGGTCAGGGCAGGTCAGAGCAGGGTCGACCAGTAGTACCAGAACCGGTTGAGGATCAGCAGGGCGATCACCGCGTACCAGAGCGCCGGAACCACCCAGTGGTAGCGGGCCGCCTCCCGCACCACCGGGCGCAGGGCGCGCGGCACCGGGAGGACGCCCGTGCGCAGGTTGTGCAGGGTGGTGTACCAGAACAGCGGGATCATCGCCGCCCACACCACCATGCAGTACGGGCAGAGCGCGCCGATCCGGTACAGCGCCTGGTACATCAGCCAGGTCACGAAGCCGATGCCGAACACCGTCCCGGCCTGGAGGCCCAGCCAGAACCAGCGCCGGTGGGCGGCGCCGGCCAGCAGTCCGGCGCCGATCGCGATCACCGCGGCGAACCCGGCGAGGCCGAGCAGCGAGTTCGGGAAGCCGAAGGCCTCGGCCTGGTCGCTGCGCATGATCGAGCCGCAGCTGATGATCGGGTTGATGTTGCAGTTCGGGACGTAGGACGGGTCCTTCAGCAGCCGGATCTTGTCCAGTGTGAGGACGGCCGAGGCGAACAGCCCCAGCGCGCCGCCGATCACCAATAGCAGGGCGAACGGGCGGCTCGCGCCGACGGTGCGGCGGTCGGCTGCGGAGGTGGCGGCGGGCGCGGTGGGCGCGGTGGCGGGGGCCGTCATCCGGTCACCTGCTTGACCATCGCGGTGAACTGCTCGGGCGTGACGGCCTTGCCGCCCGCGAAGACGTCCAGCTTCTTCCCGTCGAGGAGGAAGGTCGGGGTGCCGGTGACGCCGCTCTTGTCGAAGGCCTTGCTCACCTGGCCGGCCCAGGGCAGGTAGGTGCCCTCGCGGACCGCCTTGACGAAGCCGTCGGTCTTCAGGCCAGGCACCTTGCCGGCCAGGTCGAGCAGGTGGTTGACGTCGGAGAAGCCGTCGTCGTGCTCGTCCGGCTGGTTGGCGTAGAGCACGTCGTGGAACTGCTTGAACTTGTCCACGCCCTCGTTCAGCGCCGCGCCGGCGGCGGCCAGCGCGGTGCGCGAGCCCTTGCCGCCGAGGCCCTGGTCGAGGAAGGTCGCGAGGTGGTACTCGATCTTGTAGCTGCCGGCGTCGGCGAACTGCTGGACGGTCGGGCCGGTGGTGGTCTCCAACTGCTCGCAGAACGGGCAGCGGAAGTCCTCGTAGACCTCCAGGGTGTGCGGGGCGTTCGCCGAGCCGTAGGTGACCACGGTGCCGTCCGCGCCGCCGGCGTTGGCCGGTACGACCAGCGGGCCGTTGGCCGCGCCGCCGGAGCCGGTCGAGCCGCCGACGGCGAAGGCGACGCCCGCCGCGAGGGCGAGCACGACGGCGGAGGAGCCGCCGACCACCGCCCGGCGGCGGATCCGGGCGGACCGCTCGGCGCGCTCGCGCTCCTCGCGCATCCGCTCGGTGGCGGCCCGGCGGGCGGCCTTCCGGTCGCCGGCGGGGGTGTTCTTCCTGGGGGTGGTGCTCATGGTGGTGCCGTCCTGGTGCTCGTGGCGGGGCGTGCGGGCGCGGAGGGCGCACGGCCGGCCGAGGACCGGTGGACCGGGAGGGTCGCGGGGTCGCTCAGCGGGCGGGCGCCGGCAGCCGCGCGGGCGGGCCGCGCCGGACGGCGGGCCGGAGCCGGACGGACTCGGCGGGGACCAGCACCCGGCTGGCGCGCGGGAACGGCACCCGGACCACCGGGCGGGCCGGCCGCGGGGCGGTGAGCAGCGCGAGCAGGCGGGCGGCCGCACCGGCGGAGCGCCGGCCGCGGTCGGCGAGGATCCGCACCGTGCGGGCCAGCCCGGACAGCGCGGCGTCGGCGCTGCGCAGCCAGTACGCGGCGGCCAGCGCCAGGGTGGTGTGCAGGAGCAGCAGCAGGGCGAGCCCGACCGGCCGGGGGAGGTCGTGGCCGAGCAGCAGGCCGCCGAGCTCGCCGCCGCCGCACAGCAGCGGTTCGAGACCGCGGGCGGCGCCGGGCGGCAGTGGGTGACAGGTCGACTGGGCCAGGTCGAACAGGGCGCTCAGGCCGAGTTCCAACGGCAGGAAGACCGCCGCGACGGCCCGGTGGCCGCGCTCGCGGCCGGCCAGCGCGAAGGCCACCGCGAAGACGGCGGCGCCGGCCACGGCCAGCGTGCCGAGCGGCAGCGGACGGCCGGTGAGCAGCACCTGGCCGAGCCCGGCGAGTAGCACGAGCAGCGCGGCGAAGATCGCGGCGCGCAGCGTCCTGATGGCCGGGGCGGTGTCCATGGGTCCCGAGTGTGCCACAGGTCGAAAGCCGGACGAGTGGCCGCCCGGCAAGCTGTGAAGATCCTCACCGCCCGCTCTGAGCTGGGCTTATACGCCATTTACGGTCTCGATGCCGGGAGCGTCGACGACCGGCCCGGCCGGTTTCGCGGCGGCCGCCACCCGGGCCTCCACCAGATCCCGGAACAGTTCCAGGTCGCTCCGGACGGTCCGCTCGACGGCCCCGGCCAGCGCGAATCCGCCGGGCCCGCCGAAGATCCGGTGCACCGCCGCCGGGTTGTACTCGACGCGGATCTGCACCCGGGTGTGCGCCCGGTCGAGCGGGCGCAGCGCGAAGGCGCCGTGCAGCGGCGGGTCGTCCAGGGTGCGCCAGGCCATCACCCGGCCCCGGCCCCGGTCGGTGATCTCGGCCTCGACGTCCCGTTCGCCGCCGGCGATCTCCACCCCGAGGTGGGCCAGGTTGCGGCCGTGCGGCTGGGCGCTGCGGACGCCGCCGAGGAACCGCGGGTACTCGTGGACCCGGTGCAACTGCTCCCAGGCCGCCAGGACCGGGGCCTCGATGTCGATCTGTTCCTCAAGCGTGCTCATGGCCGGCCGGACCTCCTCGGGTGGGCGCGCGGTCCACCCTCCAGACTGCGCCGGAAGGGTGCCCCGGGCAAAGGGGGCCGGGGTGGGCAGGCGGCGAGCGCCGGGCGGGCGGCTGCGCGAGACTGGGCGCATGCCGGAGCTGCCCGAGGTCGAGGCCCTGACCGCGTACCTGTCCGAACGGCTCACCGGCCGGGTGATCGCCGAGGTCCGGCCGGTGGCGATCAGCGCGCTCAAGACCTACGACCCGCCGGTCACCGCGCTGGCGGGGCGGACGGTCGGCCCGGTCGTCCGGCACGGGAAGTTCCTGGACATCGAGGCGGGCGGGCTGCACCTGGTGGTCCACCTGGCCCGGGCGGGCTGGCTGCGCTGGAAGGAGCACCTGCCCGCGGAGCCGCCGCGGCCGAGCACGCGCAACCCGCTGGCGCTGCGGGTGCGGCTGGAGGGCCCGGACGGGGACGGCTTCGACCTCACCGAGGCCGGCACCAAGAAGGGGCTCGCCGTCCACCTGGTGCGGGACGCCGCGGAGGTCCCGGGGGTGGCGCGGCTCGGTCCCGACCCGCTGGCCCCGGACTTCGACCTGGCGCGCTTCCGGGCGCTGCTGGGCGGCGAGCGGCGCCGGATCAAGGGGGTGCTGCGGGACCAGAGCGTGCTGGCCGGGGTCGGCAACGCCTACTCGGACGAGGTGCTGCACGCGGCGCGGATGTCCCCGTACAAGCTGGCGGCGGACCTGTCGGAGGAGGAGACGGCGCGGCTGTTCGAGGCGCTCGGCACGACGCTGCGTGAGGCGGTGGAGCGCTCGCGGGGCCTGGCCGCCGGGGAGCTGAAGGCGGAGAAGAAGCTGGGGATGCGGGTGCACGGGCGGACCGGACAGCCCTGCCCGGTCTGCGGGGACACCGTGCGGGAGGTGTCGTTCGCCGACTCCTCGCTGCAGTACTGCCCGACCTGCCAGACGGGCGGCAAGCCGCTCGCGGACCGGCGGCTCTCGCGGCTGCTGAAGTAGCGCGGATGTCGGCCGGTCCCGCCCGGTGGGGGTGGGCGGGACCGGCGGACGCCTGAAGACGGACCCTAGGGCTTGCGGGCGACGCCGCCCCAGTAGTACGCGGCGTACGGGTCGGCCGGCTGCTCGCCGTCCGGGTGCCAGGCCATCACCGGGGCGACGCCGGGCTCGACCAGCTCCCAGCCCTCGAAGAACCGGCTGACCTCCTCCTTGCCGCGCGGCACCAGGGTCATCCCGGCGGCCCGGGCGGAGGCGGTCACCTGGGCCACGGCCTCCTCGTTGAAGTCCTGGGTGGGGTGGGTGAGCGCCAGGTAGCTGCCGGAGGGGAGCGCGTCGCGCAGCGCGGCGACCTTGCCCCACGGGTCGTCCTCGTCGGCGATCAGCATCAGTACGGCGATCATCAGCAGGCCGACCGGCTTGCTCAGGTCCAGCGTCGAGGTGAGCGCCGGGTCGGCGAGCAGCTCGGCGGGCTTGCCGAGGTCGGCGTGGATGTAGGTGGTGCGGCTGGCCGGGGTGGAGACCATCAGCGCGCGGGCGTGGGCCAGCACGATCGGGTCGTTGTCCACGTAGACGACCCGGGTGCCGGGGCTGACCGCCTCGGCTATCTCGTGGGTGTTCGGCGAGGTGGGGATACCGGTGCCGAGGTCGAGGAACTGGCGGATGCCGTAGCGCTCGGCGAGGTGGCGCACGGCGCGCTTCTGGAAGCCGCGGTTCTCCTTGGCCTGCGCCTTCATGGTGGGCACGGCCTGCTCGATGGCCTGGCCCATCGCGCGGTCCGGCGGGAAGTTGGTCTTCCCGCCCAGCCAGTAGTCGTACACCCGGGCGGAGTGCGGGGTGGTGGTGTCGACCCCGTACTTCTCCCACTGGCTGAGCTCGGCGGCGTCGGTGTCGGACCGGTCGGTGAAGTCCTGACTTGTCGTCATGGCCACGTCCTCTGAAGGCAGATCATCACACTGGGCGAGGTCAGAGTAGCGGGCCCGATGGAGCCCCGGTCAGGGGGTGGGGGCGCGACGGGTGGCGTGGGCCGTTGGGGTGATGATCGGGTCCGTCGGGGTTGCCGCTGGGAGACGGGCCGGTGACCGGGGGAGACATCCGTAATGCTGTCTGATCGTCAGATTACTTCGCGAAGGTTGCTGCTGGTCGCGGCGGGGATGTCGCTGCTCGGGCTCACCGGCTGCGGCCGGGGCGAGGAGGTGGCGAAGGCCGCCGCCGAGGCCCGTTCGGCGGGGCCGGAGCCGGCGCCCGGGGCGCTTCCCACCGCCCAGTCGTCCATGACCCCGACCGCCGACCCGACCGCCGCCGCCTCGACCGCGCCCGCCTCGCCCTCCGCCGCGGCCGCGCCTGTCGCACCGCCCGCGTCCGCTCCCGCCGCCCCGCCCGCCGCCGCTCCGTCCGCTGCCGCCACGGCGTCGGCGTCGGCGTCGGCGTCGGCGTCGGCGTCGGCGACGGTCGCGCCGGCGGCGGCCGCGACGGCCGCGCCGGCCGGGCCGGAACCCGCGCGGGCTCCGGCCGTGGCCGAGGCCCCGCTGGTCTACGAGCTGGACGCCGAGCGGCAGGTGGTGGCGCTCACCATCGACGACGGCCCCGACCCCCGGCACACCCCGACCGTGCTGGCGCTGCTGGAGCAGTACGGCATCCGGGCCACCTTCTTCCTGATCGGCGAGAACGCCGCCGGGCACCCCGGGCTGGTCCGCGAGATCGCCGCCCACGGTCACCACATCGCCAACCACACCTGGACCCACCCCGACCTGCGGAACCTCTCCGAGGCCAAGGTCCGCGACGAGTTGGAGCGCACCTCCGAGCTGCTGCACCGGACCACCGGGAAGGCGCCCACCTGGTTCCGCGCGCCGGGCGGCGACTGGTCCCCGGCCTCCCTGCGGGTCAGTGCCGCGCTGGGCATGCGCCCGATGGCCTGGTCGGTCGACCCCCGGGACTGGGCCCGCCCGGGGACGGGCGTGATCACCGACCGGATCCTCAAGGACGTCCGCCCCGGGGCCATCGTGCTCAACCACGACGGCGGCGGTGACCGCTCGCAGACGGTGGCGGCGCTGAAGGCGTACCTGCCGGTGCTGATCGACTCCGGGTACCGCTTCACCGCGCCGCCCGGGTGAGTCCCGGCTGTGCGGAGCCGGATGCGAAAAGGTCGCGCGAATAGTGCCTAAACCACCCGAAAGGATGGACAAGCAGAATCGTTTCGCCGATTTTTGGGCCTCTAGGGTGATCTCACACCATTTCCCCCGGTGCCACCCCGTCACCCGGTGCCACTGAGTAGCGCCCGAAAGGCCCCCAGTCATGCGTCTGCGCAACAGCGTGCTCGCCGCCACCAGCGCGATCGCGCTCGTCCTCGCCGTCCCGGTCTCCGCCAACGCCGCGGTCGGCGACTTCCTCTACAAGGTCGGCCCCGGTGTGCCGGCCGGGATCGCCGACCCGGCGAGCGGCGGGTGCGTCAACCTGCCGTACACCACCGAGGAGGATCCCGGATTCGCGCCCCAGAACCTCACCGCCTCGACCGCCACGGTCTTCCGCGACTTCGACTGCGGCGGTGACACCTACGCCGTGATGAAGCCGGGCATGCGGTTCGGGGACCGGCTGGAGGTGCGCTCCGTCCGATTCTCCTGACGTTCTCCTGACTTCTCCTGCACTTCTCCCGACGCGGCCGACTTCGGCGAAGCACGGGTCCGGGCGACGGCCGGAGGTGCCCCGGCCGGCCCGGTGGCTCCCGCGGATGCTCGGTGGCTGCCGCGGATGGGGGATCTCGCCCGGACGGCGTAGCGTGACGAGGGGAGGGGTACGCGCAGGCCCGACACGGCGCAGGAGGAACGATGTCCGAACGGGAGCCGGACCCGGCGAAGCAGGAGGAGTTCGCGGGTCGCGTGGTGCAGGTGCTGAACGACGCCTGCCTGGGATTCATGGCCAGTGTCGGCCACCGTACCGGCCTTTTCGACACCATGGCCGGCCTCGAACCGTCGACCAGCGAGGAGCTCGCCCGGGCGGCCGGGCTGGACGAGCGCTACGTCCGCGAGTGGCTGGGCGCGATGGTGGTCGGCGGGTTCGTCGCGTACGAGCCGGAGGGCCGCACCTACCGGCTGCCGCCGGAGCACGCCGCCGCGCTGACCCGGGCGGCCGGGCCGGACAACATGGCCGGGCTGATGCAGTACCTGGCCCTGATGGGCGAGGTCGAGGACCGGATCGTGGAGGTGTTCCGCAAGGGCGGCGGGCTGCCGTACTCGGCGTACCCGCGGTTCCAGGAGCTCACGGCCGAGGAGAGCGCCGCGGGCTTCGACCTGGCGCTGGTGGACGCCGTGGTGCCGCTGGTGCCCGGGCTCGCCGAGCGGCTGCGGTCCGGGATCGACGCGGTGGACATCGGCACCGGTCAGGGCCACGCCGTCAACGTGCTGGCGAGCGCCTTCCCGGCCAGCCGGTTCACCGGGGTGGACATCTCCCCGCAGGGCATCGGCGCGGCCAAGGCCGAGGCGGCCGTGCACGGCCTGGACAACACCCGCTTCGTCCTCGCCGACTCGGCCGAGCTGACCGGCGGGTACGACCTGGTCACCGCCTTCGACGTGATCCACGACCTGGCCCGGCCGGACCGCACGCTGCGGGCCGTCGCGGCCGTGCTGCGGCCCGACGGCGTCTTCCTGATGGGCGACATCGCGGCCAGCAGCCGGCTGGAGGAGAACATCGGCCACCCGCTCGCCCCGGCGCTGTACACCTTCTCGACCTTCTACTGCATGACGGTCTCGCTCGGCGAGGGCGGCGCGGGCCTGGGCACCGTCTGGGGCGAGCAGACCGCGCGGCGGATGCTGGCCGAGGCGGGCTTCGGCTCGGTGGAGGTGTCGCGGATCGAGGGCGATCCGCTCAACCAGTACTACGTGGCGAGGCTGGCCGTCGCGGCATAGGGCCCGGCACAGGACCCGGCACAGGACCCGGAGGCTTCGAGGAGTCTTCGAGGAGCCTTCGAGGAGTCGGAGGGAAGGAGGACGTCGATGACCGGCAACGGCTACGCACACCCCGAGGCACTGGTCGACACCGGGTGGCTGGCCCAGCACCTGGACGACGGCACGCTCCGCGTGGTCGAGGTGGACGAGGACAACGGCGCGTACGAGCGCGGCCACCTGCCGGGCGCGGTCGGCTGGAACTGGGCCACCGACCTGCACAGCCCGGTCGGGCGCGACTACACGGACCGCGTGGGCGTCGAGCACCTGCTGCGCGCGGCCGGGGTCGAGGACGACACCACCGTCGTGCTGTACGGCGGCAACAACAACTGGTTCGCCGCCTACGCCTACTGGCTGCTGCGGCTGCGCGGCTTCGGCCCGGTGCGGCTGCTGGACGGCGGGCGCAAGAAGTGGGAGCTGGAGGGGCGCGAGCTGACCGAGGAGGTGATGGACTACCAGCACAGCCCGTACCGGCTGACCGGGCCCGAGCACCCCGAGGTGCGGGCACTGCGGGACGAGGTCCTGGCCAGGGCGCGGGTCTTCGCCAAGCCCGGTTCGGACGCGGTGCTGGTGGACGTCCGCTCGCCGGCCGAGTTCCGGGGCGAGACGCTGGCCCCGCCGCACCTGCCGCAGGAGCAGGCGCAGGTGCCCGGGCACATCCCCGGCGCGGTCAACATCCCCTGGTCGCAGGCGACCAACGAGGACGGCACCTTCCGGTCGGCGGAGGAGCTGCGGGCGCTGTACGCCGGGCGGGGCGTCGAGGAGGAGCGCGAGGTGATCACCTACTGCCGGATCGGGGAGCGCTCGGCGCACACCTGGTTCGCGCTCTCCGAACTGCTCGGGTTCGAGCACGTCAAGAACTACGACGGGTCGTGGACCGAGTACGGCTCGCTGGTGCGGGCGCCGGTGGCGCTGGGGGCGTGACACCGGCGGCGGCCTGCGCGTCCGGTGGTGGTGTCGTCGCGTCACGGGGTGGCGGCACCGCCATTTCGGCCTGTTTCCTCTCATGAACATTTCAACGTTTATGCGTAGCGCGGGGCTGAAGGGGACAAGGATCGATCCGACCCGTTGTCCCAGTAACCCTGTGGAGGACCACCGTGCGCAAGAGGCTGATCGTCTCTGCCGCTGCCGGCGCGCTCGCCCTGCTGCTCTCCGTTCCCGCCTCCGCCGCCCAGGCCGGCCCGGGCGCGGCGGGGATCGGCGACCCCTACTACCCGAATGCCGGCAACGGCGGTTACGACGTCTCGCACTACGACATCCGGCTGAAGTACGCGCCCGCCACCGACGAGTTGGAGGGCACCACCACCATCCTGGCCACCGCCACCCAGGACCTCACCCGCTTCAACCTCGACTTCGTGCTCAGCGTGAAGGAGGTGCTGGTCAACGGCCGGGCCGCGAAGTTCTCCACCAGCGGCGAGCAGGAACTGGTGGTCACCCCGGCCCGGACCATCGCCAAGGGCAGCCCGGTCACCGTCGTCGTCCGCTACGCCGACAAGCCGGGCGAGGTCGAGCGCGGCGGCTACTCCGCCTGGCTGCGCACCCCCGACGGCGGGGTGGCCGCCAACGAGCCCGAGGGCTCCGCCTGGTGGTACCCCAGCAACGACCACCCCACCGACAAGGCCACCTTCGACGTCTCGGTGCTGGTGCCCGAGGGCACCCAGGTGGTCAGCAACGGCACCCAGACCATCAGCTCCCGGCCCGGCTGGACCCGCTACAACTACCGGCAGACCAAGCCGCAGGCCACCTACCTGGCCACCCTGGCGATCGGGAAGTTCGACATCCGCAAGGACGTCACCCCGGGCGGCCTGCCGGTCATCACCGCCTACAGCCCGGACCTCGGCGCCAACCTTGGCGCGGCCCAGGCCAGCGTCGAGCGGACCGGCGAGCTGACCGACTGGCTGAGCGGCGTGTTCGGCCCGTACCCGTTCGACACGGTGGGCGGCTACGTGCCCAACGTGCCGACCGGGTACGCGCTGGAGACCCAGGGCCAGGTCTTCTACAGCCCCGCGCAGTTCGCGCGCGGCTCCAACACCTCCGTCGTGGTGCACGAGCTGGCCCACCAGTGGTACGGCGACAGCGTCTCCGTGCAGCGCTGGAGCGACATCTGGCTCAACGAGGGCTTCGCCCGCTACGCGCAGTGGCTCTGGTCGGAGCACGAGGACGAGGGCACCGCGCAGGAGCTGGCCGACTACGTCTACAACAACTACGCGGCCGACAACGCGTTCTGGTCGATCAAGCCGGGCGACCCGGGCCCGGACCACCAGTTCGCGGGCGCCGTCTACGACCGGGGCGCGATCGGCATCCAGGCGCTGCGCAACGCCGTCGGGGACGACAAGTTCTTCGCGATCCTGAAGGGGTGGCCGACCGAGCGCAAGTACGGCAACGCCACCATCCCGCAGTTCCAGGCGTACGCGGAGCGGATCTCGGGCAAGCCGCTGGGCGAGCTGTTCAACACCTGGCTGTTCACCGCCGGGAAGCCGACCGTGGGCTCGGCGGGCACGGCGTCGCCGCTCGCCGCGAGCCTCGCCCCGAGTGCCTCGGGTGCTTCGGGTGCCGCTGGTGTCCCGGAGGTCGCGCAGGTGGAGCCGAAGTCCTGGAAGAAGATCCAGGACACCAACGCGGTCCACGACCACAAGGGCTGACACCCGGTCGGTGGTCCTCCCGCGGGCCGGGGCCCGGCCGTCCGTGCGAGAGCGGACGGCCGGGCCCTTCGGTGTGCCCAGGGTCGGCCAGCGGCACCCGGTCGGCGGGGGGTCAGGCGGTTGACGACGTCCCAGATGGCTCGCCGGCCCCAGGTGGCGGGCCCGCTGCTCAACCTGACCGCCTCCGTCGTCGGCGGTGCCACGATCGGGAGCGACTCGCCCTACGTCCTCATCCCCGTCGGCGGCATCCCGGTCGGCAACGTCGGGAGCTCAGTCTCCGGCGACGGCCGGGGCGGTGGCCGGTGAGCCGTCCGCCGTCCAGCTCGCCAGCAGCGCGAGCCGCTGGGCCGTCGGCGAGCCGGCCGCGGCGGTGTAGGCCACCAGCTGCTGCTCGGGACTGCCGTTGATCGCCAGGGTCTCGTAGCCGAAGGCGAGTTCGCCGACCAGGGGATGGGCGATCAGCTTGACCCCGTGCGTCTTCGCCCGCACCTGGTGGTCCGCCCAGAGCCGGCGGAACTCCTCGCTGCGCACCGACAGATCACCCACCAGCGCGGCCAGCCGTGGGTCGTCGGGGTGGCGTCCGGCGTCCAGCCGCAGATGGGCCACGGCCTCCGCGGCGACGGCCGCCCACTGCGGGTAGACCTCCCGGGCGGCCGGGTCGAGGAAGACGTACCGGGCCACGTTGCGGTGCTCCGGCGGGAGGGCGGAGAAGCCGCTCACCGCGTCGCCGAGCGCGTTCCAGGCCAGCACGTCCATCCGGCGGCCGAGCACGAAGGCCGGCACCCCGGGCATCAGGTCGAGCAGCAGCCGGGTGCCCTCCCGGACCTGCTGGCGGCCGGGGGACGCCGTGGCCGGCCGGGACGGACGCAGCAGCGCGCGCAGGTGCGCCGTCTCGATCTCGTCCAGCCGCAGGACCCGGGCCACCGCCTCCAGCACCGCGTCCGAGGCGCTGCCGCCCCGGCCCTGCTCCAGGCGGATGTAGTAGTCCACGCTGACGCCGGCCAGTTGGGCGACCTCCTCGCGGCGCAGGCCCTGCACCCGGCGGCGGCCGTGCGCGGGCAGGCCCACCTCCTCCGGCCGGATCCGGGCGCGGCGGGTGCGCAGGAAGTCCCCGACGGTGTTCTCCATGGTCGCAGCGTAGTCGGGGCACGGTCGGGGCGGCCGGGCGCAAGGGTGGTAAGAACTTGCCCAGGATGCGCGGACCCAGGACGGCGGTACCGGGGAAGATCGCGACCCTGGGTGGCGCGGCGCGACGGCCGCAGAGTGGTGCCTCGTCAGCCCCACCGCACCAACGAACCGCACCGGAGCAGAAGATGACCCACCCCGCCCTCGCCACCCGCACCGCCGTCGTCACCGGAGCCGCCAGCGGTATGGGCGCGGCCACCGCCCGCCTGCTCGCCGCCGGCGGCGCCCGGGTAGCCCTGCTGGCCCGCCGCGCCGACCGGCTGGACGCCCTGGCCGGCGAGATCGCCGCCGCCGGCGGCCGGGCGCTCGCCGTCACCGCCGACGTCACCGACCAGTCCTCGGTGGACGCCGCCGTCCGGGCCGTGCACGACGCCTACGGCCCGGTCGACCTGGTGGTCAACAACGCCGGGGTGATGCTGCCCAACCCCGTCGCGGACGGCCGGATCGACGAGTGGACCCGCATGATCGACACCAATCTCACCGGCGCGCTGCGGATCGTCCGGGCGTTCTCCGGCGACCTCGTCGCGGCCGCCGCCGAGGGCCGCACCGCCGACCTGGTCAACGTCTCCTCCATCGCCTCGCACGTGGTCTTCCCGGACTACGCCGTGTACGGGGCCACCAAGGCGGCGCTCACCCAGCTGTCCGCCGCGCTGCGCACCGAACTGGGCCCGCGCGACGTGCGGGTCAGCGCGATCGAGCCCGGGCTCACCGACACCGAGCTCGGCGGGCACATCGACAACCCGGTGCTGCGCGAGCAGCTCAACGGCATGTTCGCCGCGATGCCCGCGCTGACCGCCGAGGACATCGCCGACCTGATCGCCTTCACGGTCACCCGCCCGCGGCATGTGAACCTCCGCCACGTGGTCGCCCTGCCGACCCGCCAGGCCTAGGGTCCGTCGTCAAGAGCGTCAAGGCGGGGCGCGGGCGCCAAGGCGATCGTGTGGTGATCGTTCCCCGGCTGCCGCGCCCGCCGGTACGAGAGGTACCGGCGGCGCTGCTGGTCCAGACGGGCTGACCGGGGCCGCCGCGGGGACGGCGGCCGGCGGCCGGGGGGCGGACGGGGGCGTCCGGTCGCGGTCAGCGGCGGGTCGCGGTGACCAGGTGGTAGTCGAGCAGGCCGTCCCGCCAGGTGTGGAGGAAGTTGCGGGTCCAGTGGCCGGGCGGGACGGTGCCTTGGAGGTACCGGTCGAGGCCCGGCCAGACGTCAGCCCCGATGGACTCGGTGGCGACGTCGGCGAACCCGGCGGACCCGAGGTCGGCGGTGAAGGCGGCCAGCGGGTGGGGGACGTCCAGACCGTTGGCGAAGCTGCCCAGCAGGATGCTCAGCCGCTCGGCGACGTCCGGCCCCTCGGCGGAGAAGAAGGTGGTCACCACCAGCCGGCCGCCGGGGCGCAGCACCCGGGCCGCCTCGCGGGCGAAGCCGGTCAGCTCGCGGAAGTGCTGGGCCGCCTCGACCGAGTACACGCCGTCCAGCGAGGCGTCCGCGAAGGGCAGTTCGTCCGCCGAGCCGAGGCTGTAGCCCAGCCGGTCGGGGAAGGTCGCGAGCGCCCTGGCGTTGACGGTGCGGGCGCGCTCGATCTGGTCGGGGTGGATGTCGACGCCGGTGACGGCGGCGAACCGGAACTCGCAGAGCGCGAGCGCCGCGCCCAGCCCGCGCCCGCAGCCGACCTCGCCCAGCCGCAGGGACTCGGTCGGCTCCGGGAAGGCGCGCAGCACCCGGCGGTAGAGGTTCTCCTGGCTGCGGATCCGGTCCTCGGGTGTCGGCGCGGCGGTGGGGATGGCGCTCCAGTCCCCGAAGTTGATGAATCCGCCCGCGAAGGAGGCGGCCTGTGACAGATCGTCGGCGCCGTAGGTCTGGCGTACCGGTCCTGGGATGCGGTCCTGGCTCATGGCTCGCTCGGGCTCCTCGTGTGTCGTGTCGGCGGCCGCGGTGACGGCGGCGGCCGGTGGGCGGCGACGGGCGGGGGAGGGTCGGGGCTCGTACGCTCCGGTGTCCCCGCGGGCGCGCGCCGCAGTACGTACCCAAACCGGCCGACGGCGGAACTACCCGAAGGGAGTGGTTTCGCGTGAGAAAAGTGCGTGCGGCCCGGCGGGGCGGGTTGGGAGACTGGGCGCCGATCGTTCGAATCCGACGGAGGCGAGGAGCGTCATGGGGATGGGCACGGGGACCGGGACGGGCACGGGTACGGGGGAGGAGCGGGTCGCCCCGCCGCTGACGGGGGGTGAGCGCGAGATGCTGCGGGCGTTCCTGGACTTCCACCGGGGGACGCTGGCGATGAAGTGCGCCGGGCTGACGGACGAACAGCTCAGGCTGCGGTCGAGCCCGCCGTCGACCCTGACGCTGCTCGGGCTGGTGCGGCACATGGCGGAGGTCGAGCGGACCTGGTTCCGGCGGGTCATCGACGGGGAGGACATCCCGCTGGTGTGGTCCGCCGAGGGCGACTTCCAGGCCGCGTACGACGCGAGCGGGGCGGACCGGGCCGAGGCCTTCGCGGCCTGGGAGGCGGAGGTCGCGCACGCCCGGCGGATCGAGCGGGAGGCGGAGTCGCTGGACGTCACCGGGTACCAGCCGCGCTGGAAGGCGGAGGTCTCGCTGCGGCTGGTGATGCTGCACCTGATCCACGAGTACGCGCGGCACAACGGGCACGCGGACTTCCTGCGGGAGGCGATCGACGGGGAGGTCGGCGCGTAGCGGAGTGGTGCCGGCGGGAACCCGCCGCCGGGTCGGTCGGAGGCCCGCCAGGCCGGTGGTGAACGCCGGGCGGGGTGGCAGCCGTACTCGTCACCGTGATGGTGATGACCACGGGACGCGGTGCTGGCAAGCTGGCCGCCATGGCGGAAGCGGCGGGTGAGGCGGGAGTCCGGGAGCTGGTCGCGGGGTGGCTCGCGGCCGAGCGGCCCGGCGACGACGGGCGGGGCGAGGAGGAGCGGGCCGGGCCGGACCAGGTCGGGGGTGGGTGGGCGGTGCCCCCGGCCGGGGCGGCGGTGGTCCTCGCGGCCGCCCGGCGGCTGGCCGGGGGCGGCCCGGGGCGGCCGGGGGCGCGGACGGCGCTCCCGGACGGGCTGCGGATGATCGCCGAGGCGCTGGTGGTGGACGAGCACCCCTCGGCGGCGACGTGGACGGCGACCGATCGGACGGAGGCCGTGGAGTGGGTGGCGCTGCTGCTGCACCGCTTCGGTGAGGACGGCGTGACGATGCTGACGGCGGAGCTGCTGAAGGGAGCGGCCCGGGAAGCGCGCTGAATGCGGCGCGGGTCTGGAAGGTCCTCAGCCGGCCAGCGTCGCCAGCCGTTCGTCCAGCGCCCGGACGACCGTGGTCTCACCGAGGAGCCCGTACAGGCCGCGCGCCGCGCGGAGGGTGCCGACGGCCTCCGGGGCGCGGCCGGTGGCCAGCAGGAAGTCGGCGAAGTGGCGTTCGGCCACCGCGTGCAGATGGACGGCGCCGGAGAACCGGCAGCGCTCCACGGTCTGCCGCCAGGCCTCCTCCGCGTCGCCGTACCGGCCGAGCAGTTGGAGGGCGTGCGCCTCGTTGATCATCGCGGAGAGGTGGAAGACGGCCAGCGGGTGCTCGACGAGCAGCGCGCGGGCCTCCCGGGCGCGCCGCAGCGCGCGCGCCGGATCGCCGGCGAGGCCGTGGAAACCGGCGGTGTTGCTGAGCGCATAAGGGGCGTGCTCGGCGTGGCCGTGCGCCTCCGCGAGGGCGATCGCCCGCTCGCCCAGCCGGACCGCCTCGTCCGGCCGTCCGCCGGCCGCCGTGGTCACGGCCAGCACGGTGAGCGCCTGCACCCGGACGGCGTCGGCGGTGCCGGAGCTGCGGTCGACCGCCCGGCGCGCCAGCTGGTGCGCCTCCGCCGTCCGGCCCCGGCCGCTGAGGGCGCGGGCCGTCACGGCCTCCATCGCGGCGACGGCGGCCGGGTCGCCGGTGCGGCCGGCGGCGTCGAGCCCGGTCCGCAGGCAGGTCAGCCGGTCCGTGCGGCGGCCGACGCTGTAGTAGAGGCCGTCGGCGTGGTAGGCGAGCCGCCACGAGCGGTCGTGGTCGCCGCCCTCGGAGGCGGCGGAGACCAGCCCGCGGACGGCGGGCTCCTCGTCCCGGAACCACTCCAGGATCGAGCGGACGGTGGGCAGATGGGGCCGGGCGGTGCGGTGGCCGTCGGACCGCTGGGCCGGGACGCGGTCGCCCAGGTCCCGTGGCCCGGGGGCGGGCTGGAGCAGGGCGGCGCCGTGGGCCAGCGTCGCCAGATAGTGGTCGGCCAGCGCGGCGGTGGCCGTGCCCCGCTCGGAGGCGTGCCGCTCGTCGAGGAGTTCGACGCCGTACAGCCGGATCAGGTCGCAGCGGCGGTAGCGGCCGGGGGAGATCTCGGTGAGCAGATGGTGCGCGGCGAGCGCGGACAGCGCGCCGCGGGCCTCGGCGGGGCCGCCGCCGAGCAGCGCCGCCGCCGCCGGGACGTCCGTCTCGGTGCCCGGGTGGACGGCGAGCAGGGCCAGCAAGTGGGCAGCCATATCGGACATGTGACGGAGCGTCGAATCGAGCGCGGCGCGCAGGCTGCTGCTGCCCCGGGTGTCCAGGGCGTGCAGCCTGGTCCGCTCGTCGGCGAGCTCGGGCACCAGGTCGGCGATCGCCCAGGCGGGGTGGGTGGCCAGCCGGGCGGCGGCGATCCGCAGGGCGAGCGGCAGCCGGCCGCAGAGCTCGGCCAACCGGGCGGCGGCCTCGGGTTCGGCGGCCACCCGGGGGCCGAGCAGGTGGGCCAGCAGGTGGCCGGCCTCCTCGGCGGGCAGCGGGCCGAGGCGCAGCAGGCCGGCGCCCTCGGTGACCACCAGGTCCTCCAGGGTGCTGCGGCTGGTGACCACGGTCGCGCAGCCGGGGCCGGCGGGCAGCAGGTCGGCCAGCGACCGGGCGTCCGGGACGTCGTCCAGCACCACCAGGAGGCGGCGGTCGCGGCTGAGCGAGCGGAAGAGCGCGGCGCGGGCCGCCCGGTCCTCGGGCAGCTCGGCCTCCGGGACCCCCAGGGCCCGGAGGAACCGGCCCAGGACGGCGCCGGGTTCGACGGGCCGGCCCGGGCCGAAGCCGTTGAGGTCGGCGAAGAGCCGCCCGTCCGGGTAGCCGGGGGCCGCCCGGTGCGCCCACTGCAGGGCGGTGGCGGTCTTGCCGGTGCCGGCCGGCCCGACCAGGACGCCGGGCCCGCCGACGGGGTGCGCTCCGCCGAACCGGTCGGCCAGCCAGCGGAGTTCGGCCGCGCGCCCGACGAACCCGGCCGGTGGGCGCGGGAGTTGGTCCGGGACGGACGGTGAGGCGGTGAACCGGTCATCCCCTGAGGGGAGTTGGCGGGGTGCGGGGGTGGTGCGCGAGGCGGGTTTGCCGCTCGCGAACGGGACCGCCGCCGTGCGCCGGGGGCCCGCGGCCGGGCCCGGGCCGCGCGCCGGCTCCTCCACGAGCACGTCCGACACCGCCGACCGCAGGGCGCGGCCCGGGCCGACACCGAGGTCCGTGGCGAGCCGGCGGCGGGTGCGGTGATAGACGTCCAGCGCGTCCCACGAGCGCCCGGACTGGTTCAGGCAGAGCACCAACTGCGCGGCGAGCGACTCGTTCCACGGGTCGGCCTCCAGCGCGCGGTCGAGGTCGGACACGGCGTCGGCGCCGAGGCCGAGCCGGAGCAGGCGGTCCGTCCAGGCCTCCAGGGCGAGCGTCCGCTCCTTCCGCAGACGGTCGGCGAGCGCGTCCCGCAGATCGGTCTCGGGCAGGTCGGCGAGGGCGGCGGGCCCGTGCCACAGGCCGAGTGCCCGGCGCAGCAGCCCGGCCGCCGCCTCGTCGCCGTCCGGGACGCTCTGCGCGGCGGCCCGGGCGACCAGGTCGTCGAAGAGCAGGGCGTCCACCGCGCCTGCCGGGCCGTCAAGCCGGTAGCCCGGTGGGCGGGTCGACAGGACGAGGTCCGAGCCGGCGATCAGCTTGCGCAGCGCGGCGATGTGGCCCTGCAGCGCGGCCCGGGCCCGGGCCGGGGGAGCGTCCCCCCAGAGCAGTTCGAAGAAGCGTCCGACCGGGACGGTGCGGCCGAGTTCGAGCGCCAGCAGGGCCAGCGTGGCGCGCCGCTTGGCGGCGGCGGGCTCGACGGACCGGCCGTCGGCGGTCCGTAGTTCCACCGGGCCCAGCAGCCGAACGAACACGGATCCTCCCAGGTGAGAGCGGGTGGACGAGGGTCTCCATCCCTGTGCGGGGCGCAGTCTAGCCACGCTGGAGGGTCGTCTTGTGACGGTCGGTGTCCGATTTTGCGAAGGGTGGGGATCTGTCCGGCCGGGGGGTTGACGGGAGCCGGTTCGTCACCCCCGCGCCGCTGGACGGGCGGTGATTCCCCCTCGGTCGTGGACGGCGCGTCCACCCGGGCCGCTCCCGGCGGCCGGGGCCGCGCGGCCGGTGGAGCGGTGTCCGGCGGGTGCGGACGGGGCCGGTGGCGGGCGGATCCGCGCGCCCGCCGGTGGGCGGTGCGGCGTCCGCGCGCGGGGGGAGCGGGTGGGCCCCCGGCGGCGGAGTGGGACGAAGGTCCCAGGGGCGGGGCCGAGGTTGCGGGTCGTCCGGGCGGTGCGCGTGCCCGGC
The DNA here is from genome assembly GCF_042656005.1 of Kitasatospora misakiensis. Taxonomy (NCBI): domain Bacteria; kingdom Bacillati; phylum Actinomycetota; class Actinomycetes; order Kitasatosporales; family Streptomycetaceae; genus Kitasatospora; species Kitasatospora misakiensis. Next base: position 36,480 of record NZ_JBHSOF010000043.1, read on the forward strand.
CGTTCGGGAGGACTGCGCGTTCGGGAGGGGCGCCCTGCCCGAACGGGAAACGGCCCCGGAGGCCGCCGGGACGGGCCCCGGGGCTCCGGAGCGGCGGCCGCGACGACCCGTCACCGATGTTCAACGGCCGGGGCGCTGCGGTGGGTTCACCGGCCGGCGGGCGGTGAACCCGAGCCTCCGGGTACCCCGTCGAGCAGGATGCGGGGCCGTCCTGGTGCGCCGCGATACTCGACAGCCGGAAGGGGCGACCATGCTGCGTATGAACGGGCCGCTGCGGATCACCGTCCTCGACAAGGACGCCTACTTCGAGCAGCGCGCGGTGGTGCGCACCCCGTACGGCACCCTGGTGCTGGAGGGGCGGATCGGCGCCTCGCTGGACGTGCGGGCCGACGAGTGGGAGCTGGAGTTGCAGCACTGCGTGCCCGGCGTCGGCTGGCGGCCCAACGTCCGGGTGCTGCCGTACCCGTGGCAGACCACCGGGGACGGCCTGCGCAGCCGGATCGTGCGTAGCAAGGACTGCGACTGGCCGCAGGGCGACCCGACCGAGCGCAACTTCATCCTGCGGCTCTCCGCGACGGTGGCCGAGCGCCCGCTCGCGGCCCCGTCCGCCGCCGACGCGGTGGGCCCGGCCACCCGCGGCGGCCTGCGGACCAGCTCCGGCGCGGACCTCGGCACGGGCGCCGGGTCGGTGCCAGTGCCGGGCGTCCGGGCCGGGGAGGTGCTGCGCGGGGCCTCCGCGGACGCGATACCGACCGGCGCGGACCGCCTGCCGACGGGCCGGGTGGCCCCGGCGGTCTGGCCCGCGCCGACGGCCCGGGCGGTGCCGGCCGAGCGGACGGCACCCATGGCGGGCGCCGAAGGGTGGGCGAGGGGCTGGTGAGGGGGTGGTGAGGGGCCGCTGAGCCCGCTCGCCCCGGGCTGTCCGCACGCTGACGGCGAAGGCATCGACGCGGCGTTCATTACGATCAGGTTTCAGCCACCGACTCAAGACTTGCCATGCGGGCATGTAATCGATTCCAATCGTCGCAACGCGTCGATGTAATCGATTCCACGAGGAGGTGGGGCGACTGTGACGAGCATCAAGGACGTCGCCGCCGAGGCAGGCGTGTCCGTCGCCACTGTCTCGCGTGTCCTGAATGAGCACCCTTCGGTGAGTGAGGACGCGCGGACGCGGGTGCTGGCCGCCGTCGCGTCGCTCGGGTACCGGCCCAACGCCGTGGCGCGCTCGCTGCGCACCGATCAGACCCACACCCTGGGCCTCGTGATCAGCGACGTGCTGAACCCGTACTTCACCGAGCTCGCCCGGTCCGTGGAGGAGGAGGCGCGGGCGCTGGGGTACAGCGTGATCATCGGGAACGCCGACGAGCGGCCGGAGCTGCAGGACCACCACGTACGGACGCTGCTGGACCGCCGGATCGACGGGCTGCTGGTCTCGCCCACCGACGGCGGCTCGCCGCTGATGCTGGACGCCGCCCGGGCCGGGACGCCGATGGTGTTCGTGGACCGGTGGATCCCCGGCGTGGACGTGCCGGTGGTGCGGTCGGACGGGCGGGGCGCCATCCGGGACCTCGTCGCGCACCTGCACCGGCTGGGGCACCGGCGGCTGGCGATCATCACCGGGCCGGCGGCCACCACGACCGGGCAGGAGCGCGTGGAGGCGTTCCGCGAGGCGCTGGAGGAGTGCGGCCTCGACCTGCCGGACGAGTACATCGGCCAGGGCGACTTCCAGGCCGACAGCGGCCGGCGGGCGACCGAGCGGTTCCTCGACCTCGCCGAGCCCCCGCAGGTCGTGTTCGCGACGGACAACCTGATGGCGCTGGGCGCCCTGGACGCCGTACGCGCCCGCGGTCTGCGGGTGCCGGACGACATCGCGCTCGCCGCGTTCGACGACATCCGCTGGTTCGTCCACACGGACCCGCCGATCACCGCGATCGCCCAGCCCACGGGCGAGCTGGGCCGGGCCGCCGTGCGCGCGCTCGTGGACCGCATCGAGGGGCGGGCACCGCGATCCGTGACGCTCCCCGCCCGTCTCGTCGTTCGCCGCTCGTGCGGCGAGAACCCCGCGACGAACGAGAACCCCGCGACGAACGAGAACCCCGCGACGAACGAGAACCCCGCAACGAACAGGAGCCAGACGTGAGCAACGCGGACGAGTTGCTGCGCATCGAGGGCATACGGAAGTCCTTCCCCGGGGTGGTCGCGCTGGACGGCGTCGACTTCGACCTGCGGCGGGGCGAGGTCCATGTGCTGCTCGGTGAGAACGGCGCGGGAAAGAGCACCCTGATCAAGACGCTCTCCGGTGCCCACACCCCCGACGAGGGCCGCATCCTGGTCGGTGGCGAGGAGGTCCGCATCCATGGTGCGCAGGACGCCGAGCGGCTCGGGATCGCCACCATCTACCAGGAGTTCAACCTCGTCCCCGATCTGACGGTCGCCGAGAACATCTTCCTGGGGCGCCAGCCGCGCCGGTTCGGGATGATCGACCGGAAGAAGATGGAGGCGGACGCCGCGGAGCTGCTGGAGCGCGTCGGCCTCAGCGTGTCGCCCCGTGCACGGGTGCGCGAACTCGGCATCGCCCGCCTGCAGATGGTCGAGATCGCGAAGGCGCTGAGCCTGGACACGCGGGTTCTGATCATGGACGAGCCGACGGCCGTGCTGACCTCCGAGGAGGTCGAGAAGCTGTTCGTGATCGTGCGCAAGCTGCGCGAGGACGGCGTCGGCATCGTCTTCATCACGCACCACCTGGAGGAGATCGCCGCCCTCGGGGACCGGGTCACGGTCATCCGGGACGGCAGGTCGGTCGGCCAGGTGCCCGCCGCCACGCCGGAGCAGGAGCTCGTACGGCTGATGGTGGGCCGGTCCATCGAGCAGCAGTACCCGCGCGAGCGGGCCGCCACGGGCAGCGCGCTGCTGTCCGTGCAGGGACTCTCCCGGGACGGCGTCTTCCACGACGTCAGCTTCGAGGTGCGGGCCGGCGAGGTCGTCGGCGTCGCGGGGCTGGTCGGGGCGGGTCGTACCGAGGTGGTCCGGGCCGTCTTCGGGGCCGACCCGTACGACCGCGGGACGGTCCGCGTCTCCGGGGCCGACCTGAAGCGGCACGACATCGGCGCCGCCATGACCGCGGGAATCGGGCTGGTGCCCGAGGACCGCAAGGGCCAGGGGCTCGTGCTCGACCAGTCGGTCGAGGAGAACCTCGGACTCGTCACCCTCAAGTCCGCCACCAGGGGCGGCATCGTCGACCTCAAGGGTCAGCACGACGCCGCCGCGCGGATCGCCGGGCAACTCGGCGTCCGGATGGCCGGGCTCGGTCAGCAGGTGCGCACGCTGTCCGGCGGCAACCAGCAGAAGGTCGTCATCGGCAAGTGGCTGCTGGCCGACACCAAGGTGCTGATCCTCGACGAGCCCACCCGCGGCATCGACGTCGGCGCCAAGGTCGAGATCTACCAGCTCATCAACGAGCTGACGGCGGCCGGGGCCGCCGTCCTCATGATCTCCAGCGATCTGCCCGAGGTGCTCGGGATGAGCGACCGGGTGCTGGTGATGGCCCAGGGCCGGATCGCGGGCGAGTTGTCCGCCGAGGAGGCCACGCAGGACGCGGTCATGTCGCTGGCCGTGAGCAATCCCACTACCGAACTGGAGGCCCCCCGTGGCCGCTGAAACGCTCAAGAGCGGTACGGGCGCCGGTGGCGCCGCGACGTTGCGCCGTCTGCTGCTCGACAACGGCGCGCTGACCGCGCTGATCGTCCTCGTCATCGCCATGTCGGCGCTGTCGGGCGACTTCCTCACCACCGACAACCTGCTCAACGTCGGCGTCCAGGCGGCCGTGACCGCCATCCTCGCCTTCGGCGTCACCTTCGTGATCGTCTCGGCGGGCATCGACCTGTCGGTCGGTTCGGTGGCCGCGCTGTCGGCGACCGTGCTGGCGTGGAGCGCCACGTCGCACGGGGTGCCGGTGGCCGTCGCGGTGCTGCTGGCGCTGGCGACGGGTGTGGCCGCCGGCCTGGTGAACGGCTTCCTGATCTCGTACGGCAAGCTGCCGCCGTTCATCGCGACGCTCGCGATGCTGTCGGTGGGGCGCGGTCTGGCACTGGTGATCTCGGACGGATCGCCGATCGCCTTCCCCGACTCGATCTCCCACCTGGGTGACACGCTAGGCGGGTGGCTGCCGGTGCCGGTGCTCGTCATGGTGGCCATGGGGCTCGTCGCGGCGTTCGTCCTCGGCCGTACCTACATCGGCCGCTCGATGTACGCCATCGGCGGCAACGAGGAAGCGGCCCGGCTCTCGGGCCTGCGGGTGCCCAAGCAGAAGCTCGCGATCTACGCGCTCTCCGGTGTGTTCGCCGCGGTCGCCGGTGTCGTCCTGGCCTCCCGGCTCTCCTCCGCGCAGCCGCAGGCCGCCACCGGGTACGAGCTGGACGCCATCGCCTCCGTCGTCATCGGCGGCGCCTCCCTCGCCGGGGGTACGGGCAAGGCCTCGGGGACGCTGATCGGCGCGCTCATCCTCGCGGTGCTGCGCAACGGGCTGAACCTGCTGAACGTCTCCGCGTTCTGGCAGCAGGTCGTCATCGGTGTCGTCATCGCCTTGGCGGTGCTGCTCGACACGGTGCGGCGCAAGGCCGGGGCCGCCCCCACGGCGCTCGGGGCGCCCGGCGGCGGACGGGGCCGGCAGGTCGCCACGTACGGGCTCGCGGCCGTCGTGGCGGTGGCGATCGTGGGTGCGACGTCGTTCCTGCACGGCGACGCGAAGCCTGGCACGCAGAAGATCGGCCTCTCGCTCTCCACGCTCAACAACCCGTTCTTCGTGCAGATCCGGACGGGTGCGCAGGCCGAGGCGAAGAAGCTGGGGGTGGAGCTGACCGTCACCGACGCGCAGAACGACGCCTCGCAGCAGGCCAACCAGCTGCAGAACTTCACCAGTTCGGGGCTCGGGGCGATCGTCGTCAATCCGGTGGACTCCGACGCGGCGAGTAACCCCGTGCAGGCCGCGGGCAAGGCGAAGATCCCGGTCATCGCCGTCGACCGCGGCGTCAACAAGGCCGAGGTGAACGCGCTGGTCGCCTCCGACAACGTCGCCGGCGGCGAGCAGGCGGCGAAGGCCGTCGCCGAGAAGCTCGGCGGCAGCGGGAAGATCGTGATCCTCCAGGGGCTGGCCGGTACCTCCGCCGCGCGCGAGCGGGCCGAGGGCTTCGCCAAGGGACTGGAGGCGTACCCGGGGATCGAGGTCGTCGCGCAGCAGCCGGCCGACTTCGACCGGACCAAGGGGCTCGACGTCATGTCGAACCTGCTCCAGGCACACCCGGACGTCCAGGGTGTCATCGCGGCGAACGACGAGATGGCGCTCGGCGCGGTGAAGGCGCTCGGCTCCAAGGCCGGCGAATCCGTGCAGGTCGTCGGCTTCGACGGAACTCCCGACGGACTGAAGGCGGTCGAGCAGGGGACGCTGTACGCGTCCGTGGCCCAGCAGCCCTCGGAGCTCGGGAAGATCGCCGTGGACAACGCGGTCAAGGCGATCAAGGGTGAGAAGGTCGAGGAGACCATCAAGGTGCCGGTGAAGGTGGTCACGAAGGAGACCGTGGCCGGGTTCACCGGCTGAGACGGGAAGAAGGGGTGGCCGGAGTGCCCGCGGAAGCGGGGCTCCGGCCGCCCTGTTTCGGATGTCCTGATTGGGGAGTTTCATGTACGACTACGACGTGTTGGTCGTCGGGTCGGCCAACGTCGATCTCGTGATCGGTGTCGAGCGCAGGCCCGGGGCCGGGGAGACGGTGCTCGGGTCGGACCTCGCCGTCCATCCCGGCGGCAAGGGGGCCAACCAGGCGGTCGCCGCCGCGCGGCTCGGGGCGCGTACGGCGCTGCTCGCGCGGGTCGGGGACGATGCGAACGGGCGACTGCTGCTGGAGTCGCAGCGGAACGCGGGGGTCGACACCGAGGGCGTCCTGGTGGGCGGGGCCCCGACCGGCGTCGCGCTGATCACCGTCGACCCGTCGGGGGACAACAGCATCGTGGTGTCACCCGGCGCGAACGGGCAGCTCACGCCGGAGGACGTCCGGTCCGCCGGGCCGCTGCTCCAGGCCTCGCGGGTGGTCTCGGCGCAGCTGGAGATCCCGCTGGAGTCGGTCGTGGAGGTCGTGCGGCAACTGCCGTCCGGCACGAGGTTCGTGCTGAACCCCTCCCCGCCGCGGGCGCTGCCGGCCGAGGTCCTGGCGGCCTGCGACCCGCTGATCGTCAACGAGCACGAGGCCCGGGTGATCCTGGGCGGCGAGTCCATCGGCGACGATCCCGCCGCATGGGTACGGGAGTTGCTCGCGAGCGGGCCCAAGTCGGTGGTGGTGACGCTCGGTTCGGAGGGCGCGCTGGTCGCCTCCGCCGAGGAGGAGGCCGTGCGGGTCGCGTCGGTGAAGGTCGACGCCGTCGACACGACGGGCGCCGGTGACTCCTTCACGGCGGCACTGGCCTGGAAGTTGGGTGCGGGGGCCTCGCTCGCGGAGGCCGCCGCGTACGCCGCCCGGGTGGGCGCCGTCGCCGTGACGCGGCGCGGGGCGCAGGAGTCGTTCCCCACCGCCGAGGAGGTCGAGGCGCTGTGAGGAAGGGCGGGATTCTGAATCGCCATCTCACCGGAGCCCTCGCCGAGTTGGGGCACGGTGACCGGGTGCTCGTGTGCGACGCGGGGATGCCGATTCCGGACGGGCCCCGGGTGGTCGACCTCGCCTTCCGGGCGGGGATTCCGTCCTTCGAGGACGTCCTGGCCGGGCTCCTCGACGAGTTGGTGATCGAGGGGGCGATCGCGGCGCAGGAGGTACGGGAGGCGAACCCCGCCGCGGACGGGCTGCTGACCGGCTCCATCGCCGAACTGGCGTACGTGCCGCACGAAACGCTGAAGGAGCTGAGTGCGGGGGCGCGCCTGGTGGTGCGGACCGGCGAGGCCCGGCCGTACGCGAACGTGCTGCTGCGGTGCGGGGTGTTCTTCTAGCGGCTGCGCTGCGCTGGAGAGGACGGATGGTCGGCGCTCGCGCGCCTGGCAGTGCTTCGCCCCGCCGGGTGACCGGCGGGGCGAAGCACTGCCAGGCCTCGGTCAGGGGGCCTCGGCGGTGTCGAGGTGGAGGCCCGGGGTGAGGTGGAAGCGGTCGGGGGTCGCCGACCGGGGGCGTTCGGCGGGGGGCATGGCCGCGCGGCGTTCCAGCCAGGCGCGCAGGCGGGTCAGGGAGTTGCGGTTCCGCTCGGACGGGTCGCCGCCCGTCTCGCGCAGCAGGACGCAGGCCGGGCGGTCGCCGTCGGCCGTCACCACCCCGACCACGGTGAACGCCGTGCCCGGCGGGAACACCACCTGGGCCGGCCCGTTGCCCGTGTCGAAGACGGACGTGCGCCGGCCGGTGGCCGACCAGACGAGGAACTCCACCGGTGAGCCGGGGAGTTCGGCGCCGGGCGCGGTCAGCCCGGCCAGCGGCGCCGGCTCCCGGAACTGCCGGCCGGTCGGGTAGTGCGCCAGGACGGACTCCGGGTCCGGGCCGGGCCCGGCACCGAGCAGCACCGCGCCGTGGTGGCTCGGCAGCCGCCGCAGACCGGAGCCCAGGCAGTGCAGGAACGGCCGTAGCTCCGGGTCGCCGGACCGGGCGGCGGCCACCAGCGCGGCCCGCGTCGTGGGCGCACCGGTGTCGGTGTGGTGGAGCAGCACGGCGGCCAGGTCGGGCTTGAAGTCGTCCTGGGAGGTGGTCCGCAGGCCGGGGAGCCGGGTGGCGAGCTGTTCCAGCCGCCCGGTGCAGCGGTGGTAGTGGTCGCCGAGCAGGGTGCGGACGGCGTCGCGCTCGGCGGCGGTGCTCGCGGTGACCGGGGCGGGGCCGTCGTCGAGGCCGAAGTACCGGGCGTACTGCGGGCGGGGGGAGGGGAGGGGCGGGCCGGACGGTTCCTCATCCGGGGCGGGGGTGACCGGCGGTTCGGTGACTGGTGGGGGTTCGGCCGTCGGCTCGGCCGGCTCGGCGGTCGGTTCGACCGGGGGGACCTCGGGGGTGCGGAAGGGTAGGGGTGCGCCGCCTGCGGTGGAGGGCGCGGTGGGTGGATCGGTCGGCCCGCGCCTGGTGCCGAGGTCCGGGCCGGATCCGGCAGTGGTGGTGACGCTCTCGGCCGTCGGCGGGGGGCTCGGCTCACCGGTCGCGAGCGGCACCCGCCGGGGCGGCGCTCCGGCCCCGGTGGCGGGGCCGGTGGCGGGGCCGGCGGTGGCCCGGACGGGGGTGGGCAGCGAGACCGGTACCGGCTCGGGCTCGGGCTCCGGGACGGGTGGCACCCGGTGACCGGACGACAGTTCGGCGCGGGACTCGGCGCGCGTCTCGGCGAGGGCGGCCGGTCCGGGAACGGGCGGCACGCGGTGGGCGGCGCCGGGCCCCAGGGCGGCCGGGGCCTCCGGCTCCGCGACCCCCGGCGCGCCGGCCCAGCGCGTCGATCCCGTCCCCCCGATGCCGTACGACACCGGCGCGACGGCGGGCGGGCCGTTCAGCGGCTGTTCGGCGCCGAGCCACTCCAGCTCGTAGGTGCGCGCGACGAACCGGCCGACGCGTTCGGCGGTGGGCTCCAGCAGCCCGTGGACGAGCAGTCCGAAACCCTCGGCGCCGACCGCCGGCAGCCGGTCGAGGAGGGCGCCCAACTCCTCGAAGGCGTCGGCCGGGACCGGGCGGTCCCGCTCGCCGACGATCAGCAGCGGGCGGGCCGGCTCGGGCCGCCGGAAGCGCGGGGTGAGCACGTGCGGCGGTTCGGGGCGCAGCCAGAGCCCGGCCGGGACGGCCTCCAGCGCCCAGAACGGGAACGCCCGGAACACGCCGGGCCCGGCCGTCCGCCAGTCGGCGCCGCCGTTGCGCCAGGCGGCGGGCGTGGTGGGGCAGCCGGGGGCGGTGGCGAGGCGCAGCAGGAACGGTTCCCACCCGATCCGGCCGTCGCGGTCCAGGATCCGCGAGGTGGGGCCGTCGGGGCCGAGGACGGGCAGGCCGATCGCGGCCTGCACCGGCCGGGCCGTCCGGGCGGTCAGCGCGCCGGTGAGCGCGGAGAGTTGGTCGGGGGCCGCCCACGGGGCGCTGACCAGGGGGCGGTCGGCGCCGAGCGGCAGGGAGAGCACGGCCTCGGCGAAGTCCTCGGGCAGCAGCACCGGCCAGGCCGGGGTGCCGATCACGACGACGGCGTTGCCGGGCGGGGCGGCGGCCAGCCGCAGGTCCGGCAGCGGGGCGGTGGACGGGTCGGCCGGGTCGGTGAGCCAGAAGCCGGTGGGCAGCCGCAGGATCCGGACGGCGTCGGCCCGGCTGCGGACGGCGGCCGGAGCGGTGGCCGGAGCGGTGGCAGGAGCGGACGGTTCGGCGAGGGCAGCCCGGCGCGGGTGCGGCTGCGCGGGCGCGGGCCCGACGGGGGCGGCGGCGCCGATCGTGCCGTGCAGACGCCGGGGCGGTTCGCCCGGTTCGCACCGCCACCACGCGGAGCGTTCGACCGCGCCCTCGGGGTCGTTGACGGTGAGGGCGCCGGCCGGGGTGATCTCCACCAGGCCGTCCGGCGCGACGACCGGCACCCCGGCCCGTTCGGCGACCACCTCGGCCGGGCGGCGGCCGTTGGGCGCGAGTGCGGCGAGGCCGGAGGCGGCGAGCACCAGGTGGCCGGCGCCCCGGGCCCGGGCGATCACACCGAGGTCGGCCATCCGGTCGCGCAGGACCTTGGCCGAGTCCGGCGCGACGGCGACCACCACGACGGCGTCCGGGACGGGCCGCAGCGCGCCGATCGCCGCCGACAGGTCGTCCTCGCGGGCGGTGGACGGGGCGATCACGAAGTGCGGGCCGACCGGGCGGAGCACCGACGGCCCCGGCTGCGGCGCGCGGGCGGGGGCCGTCGCCGGCACCGGGAGGGACGCGGCGGGTGCGGCCGGTCCACCCCCGGCGGGCAGCGCGCGCTGCGGGCCGCGCCGGAGTCCGAAGCGGCGGCGGCGCTCGACCGGGGGCGCGGGGTCGCCGGAGCGCGCACCGGTGCGGGAGAGGCTCATCGTCCAGGACTACGGCCCCGGCCACGCCCCCGGTTCACCGCCGGGTCACTACGAGCCCGCCGACGGATCCTCCACTCCGACCGGCTCCCGCTCCGGCTCGGGGTCGGGCATCAGGCCCGTCTGGACCTGGACGGTCCGGCGTCGGGTGATGTGCAGTGCGCGGCCGGGCGGCAGGGCGCGCGGCTTGACGCCGCCGAAGAGGGCGCCCTCGCTCGGCGGGCACGACAGCAGGGTGACCGGGGTGTTGACGTCCTGGAGGCGGCGCAGCAGCTGGTCGGAGTAGGCCCGGCCGATGCCGTTGGCGGAGCGGGCGACGATCAGGTGCAGTCCGAGCTCGGTGCCCTGGGCGAGGTGGTCGAGGAGCGGGCCGAACGGGCTGCCGCCGGCCTGGCCGGGGATCAGGTCGTAGTCGTCGACGACGACGAACAGCTCCGGCCCCACCCACCAGTCGCGCAGCCGCATCCGGGCCGGGGTGATCTCCTCGCCCGGCAGCCGGGCCTCCATGGCCCGGGCGGCGCCGGTGACGACCTGCCGGAGCACGTCCACCGAGACCGCGTAGCCGAGCCGGTACTCCTCCGGGACGCTCTCGTAGAGCCCGCGCCGGAAGTCGACGAGCATGATCCGGGCCTCCGCGGGGGTGTAGGCGGAGGTGATGGCGGCGACCAGGTGCCGCAGCAGGTTGGTCTTGCCGCTCTCGCTGTCGCCGACCACCAGCAGGTGGGGCGACTCCTCGAAGTCGTGCCAGAGCGGGGAGATCGCGGTGTCCTCCAGGCCGATGGCGACCCGCAGTCGGCCCTCGGGCGCGGGCAGCGAGGCGGCGTCGAGGTGCAGCGGCAGCATCCGGACCTCGGGTGCGCGCGGTCCGGTCCAGTGCTCGTTGACCGCGTCGACGAGGTCGGCGATGCCGTCGGCGAGGTTCTCGGGGTCGCCCTGCCCGTCGATCCGGGGGAGGGCGCCGAGGAAGTGCAGCCGGTCCCGGGTGAGGCCGCGGCCGGGGACGCGGGGGACGGTCTCGGCGGCCCGCATGTTGATCATGGAGTCGATGGCGTCGCCGAGCCGGAGCTCGAAACGGGTGCCGAACTGGTCGCGCACGCCGCTGGACAGCTCGCCCCAGCGGGCGGCCGTGACGACCAGGTGCACGCCGTAGTTGAGGCCGCGGGCGGCGATCGGGGTCAGCGCGGGCAGCAGGTCCATGAACTCCTGGCGCAGGGTGCCCCAGCCGTCGACGACCAGGAACACGTCGCCGTGCCGGTCGTCGGCGAGCTCCGGGTCGCCCGCGGCCTTGCGGCGGCGGAACGTCGCGACAGAGTCGATGCCCAGCTGGGCGAAGCGCTGCTCCCGGCGCGCGATGACGCCGTTCACCTCGGCGAGCGTGCGGCCGACCCGCTCCGGGTCGTGGCGCCCGGTGACGCCGCCGACGTGCGGCAGCCCGCGCAGCGAGGAGAGCGTGCCGCCGCCGAAGTCCAGGCAGTAGAACTGGACCTCCCGAGGCGTGTGGGTGAGGGCCAGACCGGTGATCAGGGTGCGCAGCAGGGTGCTCTTGCCGCTCTGCGGGCCGCCCGCGATGCCGACGTGGCCGCCCGCCGCCGACAGGTCGGCGGTCAGCAGCTCGCGCAGCTGCTGGAACGGCCGGTCCACCACACCCACCGGCACGGTCAGGGTGCCGATCGGCGCGCGGTCCTCGGGCGCCAGGCCGTGCTGCGGCGTGGGGGTGAGCGGCGGCAGCAGCTCGTCCAGGGTGGGCGGGGTGTCCAGCGGCGGCAGCCAGACCTGGTGGGCGGGCGGGCCCGCGTCGAGCATCCGCTCGGCCGCCAGCTCCAGCAGGGTCGGGGCGTTCTCCTCGGCCCGCTCCCGGGCCTCCTCGGCCGCCAGCACCTCCGGGTCGGGGTCGCGCGGCGCGGTGTACTCGGTGCCGTACGGGACGATCTGGCCGGCCACCGCGGCCTGTTGGACGGCGCCGCGCCGGCGCCGGTACGGCCCCGAGACGTACGCGGCCTTGAACCGGGTGAGCGTGGCGATGTCGCTGCGCAGGATGCCGTTGCCGGGCTGGGAGGGCAGCTGGTAGGCGTCGGGCACGCCCAGCACGCCGCGGCTCTCCATGGCGGAGAAGGTCCGCAGGCCGACCCGGTAGGAGAGGTGGGACTCCAGCGCGTGCATCCGGCCCTCGTCCAGGCGCTGCGAGGCGAGCAGCAGGTGGACGCCGAGCGAGCGGCCGAGCCGGCCGATCATGATGAACAGGTCCATGAAGTCGCGGTGCGCGGAGAGCAGTTCGCTGAACTCGTCGACCACGACGAAGAGCGTCGGCAGCGGGTCGAGCTGGGCGCCGCCGGTCCGCGCGCTCTCGTAGTCCAGCAGCGAGCTGTAGTTCCCGGCCGAGCGGAGCAGCTCCTGGCGGCGGTTCAGCTCGCCGTGCAGGGCGTCGCGCATCCGGTCGACCAGGGCGGCCTCGTCGGCCAGGTTGGTGATCACCGCGGAGGTGTGCGGGAGTTCGTCCAGGCCGAGGAAGGTGGCGCCGCCCTTGAAGTCGACCAGGACGAAGTTCAGCGTCTCGGAGGAGTGGGTGAGCGCGAGCGCCAGCACCAGGGTGCGCAGCAGCTCGGACTTGCCGGAGCCGGTGGCGCCGATCAGCATCCCGTGCGGGCCCATGCCGCCCTGCGCGGACTCCTTGAGGTCGAGCTCCACCGGCCTGCCGTCCGCGCCGACGCCGATCGGCACCCGCAGCCGCCGGCTCCGCGGGCGGTCCGCCCAGCTGCGGGCGATGTCGTGCTGGTACAGGTCGTTGACGCCGAGCAGCGAGGTGAGGTCGAAGTCCGTGCTGAGCGGCTCGGAGACGTCCAGCGCGTCGCCCAGGCGGTACGGGGCGAGCGTGGTGGCGTAGCGGCGGGCGGCCGGGGCGCTCAGCGCGTCCGGGCGGCCCAGCGGGGTGGTCTCGTCGCGCCGGTTGCGGTCGGCGGTGACCATGTCCAGCCGGTCGCCGGTGATCCGCAGCCGCAGCCGGAACGGCGCCTGCTTCCACTCCACCGCGCCGGCGACGTCCAGCAGGACGGCGTTGCGGTAGCCGGCCAGCAGGGCCCGGCTGCCGCCGGGCAGCTTCACGCCGTCCAGGACGATCAGGGTGAACGGTTCGTCGCGGCCGGGCTGGGTCTCCGGCTCGAAGGGCGGCCGGTCGGCGAACTCCGGGCCGAGCAGCTGCTCCAGCTCCAGGAGCGAGTCGGCGACCAGGCGCACCGGGCCGGCGCCGTCCGTCTCGGTGGGGTGCAGGGCGTGCGGCAGCCACTTCAGCCAGGCCCACTCGGCGCGCAGTTCGGGGGCGACGGCGGCGGCGATCCGCAGCTCGTCCGGGGCGTGGAAGAACGCCAGCTGGGCGATCATCGCGCGGGCCAGGTCGCGGGCCGGGCCGGGGTCGGCCGGCTCGGGGGCCTCCGCCCCGGCGGGGAGCGGGGGAGCGGCGGCCCCGCCGTCCGCCGGGTCGGCGCCGGCGTCCGGCTCCGCCGACGGGTGCTCGCAGCGCAGCAGCAGATGGGCGTAGCCGCGCACGTGGACGGCGATCGGCTGGTCGTCGATCGAACCGTAGGCGTGGATGAAGCGGCGCAGCGCGTGCGCGCAGAGCGGTTCCAGGTCCTCCACCGGCTGGGTGGCCAGTGGCGCCAGCTTGACGGCCAGGCGCTGGGAGCCGGTGGCGATCCGGACGTCGCCGAAGTCCGGGTGGGCGGCCCGCCGCTCCCAGAGCCGCGAGGTGCGCACCAGCGAGCCGAGCGCGCCGGGCTCGGGGTGGCGCCAGGCGAGCGCCAGCCGCTGGTTGACGATGTGGCGGCGGACCTGACGGCGCACCTGGGAGAGGTAGCGCAGGTAGTCGCGGCGCTCCCCGCGCAGCTGGCGCTTGCGGTCGCTCGCGCCGCGGACCAGCTGGGTCACCAGCATGCCGATGGCGGACAGGCCCATCATGCCCATCGCCACGTAGGTGAGCGGCCCGCCGCCGGACTGCGGATTGAGGAAGATCATCACCATCGAGAGCGAGCTCAGCGCCATCGGCGCCATGGCGATCATGTTGGACATGCCGCTCTGCTGCTCCGGCAGGACCGGCGGCTCCTGCAACTGGAGCTCGCCGTCCGGCATCGCCGGTCCGGGGCGCCGGGGCGGACGATCGACCAGGACCACGCTCAACGGGCTCTCCTCTCGCGGCGCCGGCGACGCACGCCGGTGACGATGAGGTCCGACGGATCGGGCCGCGCCGCACTCGGGCCTACGGCCCGCGAGGCCCCGGCGGTTCACCGGGCGGACCACCGGCCGGGCCGGTACCGATCACCGGGTGAACCGTCCGCCCGGTGCCGTCCGTACCTGTGACGGGAGATCGGGCGGGCCGATCCCACGGGAGGACGCGACAGGTGAGCAGCACCACGGCGGCGACAGGACTGGTCCGGCTGAGGTTCCGCGCCCCCGGCGCCGCCTTCGAACTCGCCCTCCCCGGCGACGTCGTCCTCGCCGACCTGCTGCCGGCCGTCCTCGGCTACGCCGGCCCGGACGTCACCGAGAGCGGCACCGAACACTCCGGCTGGATCCTCCAACGCCTCGGCGGTCCGCCCCTCGACGAGGAACGCACCCTGGAGGAGCTCGGGCTGAGCGACGGCGAGGAGCTCTTCCTCCGCCCGGGCCGGGACGCGCTGCCCGAGGTGCACTTCGACGACCTGGTGGACGGCGTGCGGAGCGGCACCGCCGCCCGCGGCGACTCCTGGCGGCCCGCCGCCACCCACCACCTCGCGCTCGCCCTCGCCCTGGTCGCGCTCGCCGGCGGCCTGCTGCTGGTCGCCCTGCCCGGCCCGGACGGCCCCCGCTGCGCCGCGGCGGCGGTCGTCGCGGTACTGCTGCTGGCCGGGGGGACGGCGGCGGCCCGGCTGATCGACGACTCCCCGGCCGGCACGGCGCTGGCCGCCGCCGGGGTCGGGTACGCGGCGGCCAGCGCCGCCCTGGTTCCCGGTGTCACCGGCCCGGCCCGGCTGCTGGCGGGCGGTTCGGCGGCGGTCGGCGCGACCGTACTGGCGCTGGCCCTGGTCGGCGCGGGACCGTTCTTCGCCGGGCTGCTGACGGCCGCCGGGTTCGCGCTCGCGGCCGGCGGGCTCGCCGCGTACGGCGTGCCCACGACCCACGCCGCCGCGGTGACCGCCGCCGCGGCCGTGCTCTTCGGGGCGTTCGTCCCCGGGCTGGCGTTCAAGCTCGCCGGGCTGCGGCTGCCCGCGCTGCCCCGCAACGCCGACGAACTCCAGGAGGAGATCGAGCCCTTCCCGGCCGAGGACGTGCTCGCCCGCAGCCTGGTCGCGGACGGCTACCTGGCCGGGTTCTTCATCGCGGTCGGCGCGGTGTGCGCGACCACCCTCGCGCTGCTGACCACGGCCCGGGACGGCGGTTGGGGGGCGACCGCGATGTCCGCCGACCTCGCGGTGCTGGTCCTGCTGCACGCCCGGGACATCGGCGGCCTGCGCCAGCGGCTCGCCCTGCTGCTGCCCGGCGCGCTGGGCCTCGCCCTGCTGGCCGTGCGGTTCGGCCGGGACGCCGAACCGGCCGGGCGGCTCGTGGTGTTCGTCGTGCTGTTCGCCGCCGCGACCGGGCTCTGCGCGGCGGCCTGGACGGTGCCCGGCCGCCGGCTGCTGCCGTACTGGGGCCGGGCCGGGGACCTGCTGCACTCGCTCGCCGCGCTCGCCCTGCTGCCGCTCGCGCTCCAGGTGTTCGGCTTCTACGGCGCGATGCGCGGCCTGGCGGGCTGACCCGCACCCTGCACCCCGCACCCCACATCCCGCACGAAGCACGACAAACGACGCACGAAGCACGAAGCTCCGAGGAGGACCACCGCCATGCAGTCCCGACGCGACCAGGTGCAGGCCCACCTGTTCGTGATGAGCCGGGTCGCCGCGGGCGTCCTGCGCGCCGAGCCCGACGCCCCCGACACGCCCGTCGGCCGGACCAACCGCGGCGCCGCGACCGGCCTGGCCCTCGCCCTGCTGATCGGCGCCGGCGCCGGCATCTACGGCCTGGTGAAGCCCGGCGGCGCGACCGGCTGGAAGAAGTCCGGCACCCTGGTGGTGGTCAAGGAGACCGGCGCCCGCTACGTGGTCGCCGCCGGCCTGCTCCACCCCGTGCTCAACGAGGCCAGCGCGCGGCTGCTGGTCGGCGACCAGCTGAAGGTCGACCAGGTCTCGGCCCGCTCGCTGGAGGGTGCCGAGCGCGGCACCCCGATCGGCATCGTCGGCGCCCCCGACGGGCTGCCCGGCCCGGCCGCCCTCCTCGGCGCCGACTGGCTGCTCTGCACCGTGCGCACCACGGGCACGGGTACGGGCACGACGGGCACGGGCACGGGCGCGGCCCGGCCGGCTCCGCAGCTGTCCGTCGCCATCGGCACCCACCGGACCGGCCGCCCGGCGGGCGACCAGGGCGTACTGGTCGCCGGGCCCGACGGCGCCGTCCACCTGCTCTGGCACGGCCGCCGGTTCGCCGTGGACGCGGCGGGCGGCGCCGTCCGGGCGCTCGGCTACACCGCGGCCACCCCCGCGCCCGTCACCGCCTCCTTCCTCGCCGCCTTCCCGGCCGGACCGGACCTGCGCGCCCCCGACGTGCCCGCCCGGGGCAAGGACGGTCCCGTGCTGTCCGGGCGGCCGACCCGGACGGGTCAGCTGTTCACCGGCACCGGCGAGGAGCGCTACCTGCTCGCCGAGCAGGGCCTGGTGCCCGTCAGCGCCACCCAGTTCGCCCTGCTCCAGGGGGACCCGCGCACCCAGCAGGAGGCCTACGCGAACGGCCCGGTGACGCCCGCCCAGGTCGGCGCGGCCGACCTCGCCGCCCACACCGCGCCCGCCGCCGCCGCGGCGGCCTTCGCCCCGGAGGGGCTGCCGGGGCGGCCCCCGGCGCTGCTGCCGCCCCGGCCCGAGCAGGCGCTCTGCGCGGCGCTGCGGCCCGCCGGTGACGGCGGGGAGCTCGACGTCGCCGTGCTGGACGCCAACCCCGTGCTCGGCCTGCCGCCGGTCCTCCAGCCCGGCGTCGTCCCCAGCTGCACGCCCGCCGACCGGATCGCCGTCCGGCCCGGTGGTGGGGCGCTGGTGCGGGCGCTGTCCGGCGGCGGGTTCGGCAGCACCCTGTACCTGGTCACCGACAGCGGCGTGAAGTACCCGCTGGCCTCGGCGGCGGTCGCCGAGCGGCTCGGCTACGCGAAGGCGGCCCCGACGGCGGTGCCCGGGCGGGTGCTGTCGCTGCTGCCCACCGGACCCAGCCTCGATCCGGCACCGCTGGCGGGCGGCGTGGTCCAGCCCCCGGCCGGCACCGAGGGCCGGTGCGCGCGCTGATCCCGAGAGCGGCCCCGTCCGGCGGTGAAACGTCGAGCGGTGGTGAACCACTGGGCGGGGTGGCCCCGTTCATCCTGGCGGGCCGGTCCGACCGGCCCGCGGAAGACCCGTCGGCCGGGACCGGCCGGCGTCACCGGAGGAGGTACACGCGATGGCCCAGCAGACGACGGTGGACCAGAAGGTCCTGGCCGACATCAGGACCAAGGTCGAGCAGCGCTACGCCGAGATGACGGCGACCGCCACGTACATCGAGGACATCAACTCGGCCGTCCGGGACAGTTTCCAGGGCGCGGCCAGCACCACCTTCCAGAACCAGATCAACGGCTGGCTGGAGCAGTACGCGGCGGTCAAGCGGGACTACGAGGCCTTCCACGCCAAGATCGGCGACAGCGGCCAGGTCTTCAACAACGCCGACGACCAGACCCAGAACCTCGCCGGAACCATGATGGGCGGCGGCCCGGGCGCCCACGTCGAGAGTGTCCTGAACCCCCGTTAGTCACCCCCGCCCCCGTACCGACCACGCCTTCCGAAGGGACCGCAGCCATGGGCCACATGTCGCTCCACTACGCCGGTATCGACAGCGCCATCTCCGACCTCGAAAGCCACTCGAACACCATGCACAACGCGATGACCGACCTGGAGACGTACCTCCGCGGCAAGATCAACGTCGAGCTGCAGGGTGACTTCTCGGTGGCGGCCGGCAACCTCGCGGACACCCTCAAGGCGGCGGACGGGCAGATGACCCAGAAGATCGTGCTGGCCCACCAGGCGCTCACCGAGATCCGCAACGTCATCCAGGACGCGGACATGCGGGCCAGCACCCACTTCGACCACGTCCGGGGCTGACCGTGGCGGACGAGGACGAGGAGCACGGCGGGGGCGGCGGCAGCTTCAAGGTCACCGACAACACGCTGGCGGCCTTCTCGACCGAGAAGCTCGCCAAGCTCATCGAGGCGATCAACACCTCCGTGCCGGTGTCGCAGGTCAGGGCGTACGGCACGGGCGGCACGCCGTTCCGCGCGGGCAACAACTCCGGCGCCTTCGGGGCCCCCGACACGCTGGAGGCCAAGGTCAAGGACTACGCCGGTTCGATCGACGCGCTGATGAAGACCGTCGTCGACCAGCTGAACACCCTGATCGTCGACCTCCAGCTCGCGGACCGCTACCTGACCAACGCGCGGGACGAGGCCCTGGACTACGCGCAGTTCATGAGGCTGGCCGAGCGGACGCTGAACCCGGGGACGAAGTAGCCATGGGATACCTCTGGGAAGACGCGCTCACCTTCCTCGGCTCGTCGACCGACAAGAAGCCGACCACCCGGGAGGAGGTCCGCGACGATCCGAAGCCCTGGGTCAACACGGACGTCCGGATCAGCGAGGCGCTCTACGGCTGGCAGGGAGCGGCGACCGACGGCACGGGGCGGGACTACTCCTCCTGGGTGGCCTGGTACTTCACGTACCACAACGGCCAGAAGGAGCAGAAGGCCTGCTACGTCGTGGGGACCAACCTCCACTGGGACAACCTCGACGGCAAGGACGCCAGGTTCGCGGCCTGGACGGGCAGCCGGGCGCCGCTGGAGCGGTTCGTCGACGGCACGGTGAAGGCCACCGACCTGCTGGACCCGGCCGGGTTCGCCGTCGCCGCGGACGCCCTGCGGGACACCACCTACTTCCTCGACGGCTGGATCAAGGCGATCGGGGAGGAGTGGGTCAAGGGCATCGGCACCGAGGACGGTGACTGGCAGGGCAGCGCGGCCGGGGCGTTCCGCGCCCTCCTCCTGGCGTTCCGGAACGAGCTGGACGCCGACAACCGGATGATCCGGCTGGCCGACGTCGCCGAGAAGCTGCGGGCCTGCGGACCGGTCGTCAAGGAGGAGATCACCAGCACCCTGTGGAAGGGCTTCCAGGCTTGGTGGGCCTCGCGGGACGCCTGGCCGGTGAACGCCGTGACCGCGGCCATTCTGGAGGCGCTGAAGGGCGCGAAGCTGACGGTGAAGGCGGAGCCGAGGACCCCGACCTGGGAGTACAAGCCGCCCGCGGCCGGCACGAAGATCGAGGGCGAGAAGCAGACCCTGGCGGGTCTCTCGGTCACCCTGTCGGGCGCGGCGGGCGGCGATCCGAAGACGGTCGAGTTCTGGCAGGGCGTGGACAAGCGGGCGCGGCAGATCTGGGTCGCCAACCTCGCGGCGACCGTGGACACCGCGGCGAACAACGCGCTCACCAAGATCGCCAAGCTCTACGGGGCCGCCTCGGACGCCGCGCTGCCGCTGAAGCCGTTCCCGCTCCTGATGCCCCCCACCAAGCAGCCGACGGAGGAGGAGCTCAAGAACAAGGACGAGAAGGGCGGCGCCGGCGACCCCGACAAGAAGATCGACGAGCTCGGCCTCGGCGACTCCGGCTCCAAGGGGGGCGGCGGCGGGCCCGACACCAAGAACCTGGGCGGCGGCCCGAACATCAAGGACATCAAGGACATCAAGGACGCCGGCGGGGGAAGCGGCACCGGCAACTCCGGGCTGGGGAACACCGGCAACCTCGGGCTCGGCAACTCGGGGCTAGGCAACATCGGCAACATCGGGCTCGGTAACTCCGGCGGCTCCGGAAGCGGCTCCGGCTCCGGCTCCGGCTCCGGCACCGGGACCGGCGGCCTCGACCTGATCGGCAACCCCTTCCCGGGGAGCGGGCCCCTGACCGACGACCTCCTCCCGGGCACCGGCTCGAACCGTCCGGTGGTCGTCCCGCCCGGCTCCGTCATCACCAAGGACGGTCGGATCGTCGACGAGAACGGCAACCCCGTCCTCGACTCCGGCGGCAACCCGATGGTGGCCGGCCCGGACTACACCATTGGGCCGGACGGCGTCCTGCGGGACGGCCGGGGCAACACGGTCTCGCAGTACCGGCAGCTGCTCGCCGACCGCTACTCCACCGGTGGCGAGGGCGGCGGCGGGGACGGCGGGGACGGCCTGCTGACGCCCAGCAACTTCGGCCCCGGCGGCTTCTCGTACCAGACGGGCGGCCTCGGCGGGCTCGGCGGCACGGGCTCCGGCGGCCCGCTCACCCCCGGCGGCAGCCCGATGATCTCCGGGATGGGCGCCGGGATGAGCTCGCGGGCGCTGGCCTCCGGCGGCGACCCGGCGGCCATGAAGACCGCGGTCGACCAGGCCAACGCCGAGCGGATGGCCGCCGAGCGGGCCGCCCGGGCCGCCGCCCAGGAGCAGGCCGTCCTGACCGGCCGCCAGACGGCCACCAGCTCCGGCGGGATGCCGCCGATGATGCCGCCGGGCGGCGGCATGGGCGGCGGCCAGGGCGGGGCCAACGAGAAGGACCGCCGGCGCACCACCTGGCTGGCGGAGGACGAAGAGGTCTGGGGCACCGAGTCCGGTGCCGTGCAGGGCGTCATCGGACGCTGACCGCACCGGGGTGCCGCCCCGCCCGACGACGGGCGGGGCGGCACCCGGACCCCCGACGAGACGACAGGAGCAGCGCATGAGCAACCCGTTCGCGGAACAGATCGCCCAGGCGATGGCGGACATGCAGAGCGAGCTGGCCAGGGCCGAGGCCCTCCAGCAGGAGATGAACGAGCTCACCGGCTCGGTCACCTCCAAGGACCGGATGGTCACGGTCAAGGTCGGCTCGCAGGGGCAGGTCGTCTCGATGACCTTCCACACCACCGCCTACCGCGAGATGGCCCCCGCCGAGCTGGCCAAGATCCTCACCGGTGTGCTCAACGAGGCCCGGGCGGCCGTGGGCGAGCAGGTCGCCGAGCGGATCGGGCGGTTCGACGGGCTCGGCGAGACGCTGCGGCTCAACATGACCGGCGGCACCGAGCTGGACGAGATCCTCGAACCGCTCTGGGCGATGCGCCCCGGCCACGACCCGGAGGAGGAGCGCCGGAAGAAGGCGGACCGTCAGGAGGAGTTCCGTGGCTGACCACGGCACCACCGCGAAGACCGCGGGCCTCAAGAAGAGCTTCTCCGAGTTCTTCGAGCTGAAGGACCTGGTCGGCCGGGTCAAGGAGGACGCCGACATCATCAACCGGCTCAACCTGAAGGTCGGCGGCCACGACGAGATCGGCAAGCAGTACCACACGCAGGTCGACGAGGGGACCAAGAACCTGCACGACCTGATCGCCAAGATCGGCTCGACGATGCTCTCGGTCGGCGAGAACGGCGAGGTGCTCGCCGACACCCTCGACCGGGCCGACGACGACTCCCACACCATCGCCAACGGCTTCTGAGCCACCGCCGTCTGAGCCACCGCAGCCCCCGCCTGAGCGACCCCGCCCTCGAACGACCTGAAACGGCAGGCAACCCGTGCCCCACCCCTCGATCGAGGTCAACGAATCGACCGCGCGCTTCTTCACGATCATCACCGGCATGCCCTGGCCGGAGGTCAAGGAAGGGGACCTGCGTGAGGTGCGGGACGCCTACGATCGGCTGGCCGAGGAGCTGCCCGCCCTGCACGACCTGATCGCCAAGGTGGCGATCAGCTGCCGCCGGCAGTTCAAGGGCAAGGCGGCGGTCGCCTTCGCCTACCAGATGGACTCGTTCATCGGTCTGGCCGACGGGACCGACTACGTCTCGGCGGCGGAGAAGACGGCACGGGCGCTGGCGGACTGCGCCGGCGACGTCGCCAACGCGGTCGAGTACACCAAGTGGATGGCCATCGCCCAGCTGGTGCAGCTGCTGGTAGAGATCGCGCTGGCCGTCTTCTGGGCGCCGTTCAGCTTCGGCGCCAGCCTGTCCGGACTGGTGCTCAAGAAGCTGCTCACCAAGGTCGCGCTCACGGCCCTGATGAAGTACCTGCTGAAGACCATCGCGATGCACACCTTCTCGGGCATCGTGGGCGGTCTGCTGATGGACGGCATCGTCCAGAACCTCCAGATCGGCCAGGGCAACCGCAAGCACATCGACAAGGAGTACACCAAGCAGGCTGTGCTCTTCGGCCTGATCGGCGGTGTCCTCGGCGGCCCGCTCGACCTGTTCGGTCTGGGCCTGGGCAAGCTGCTGGGCCGGCTGCTCGGCAAGAGCGGCGGCCGGCTGCTCGCGGACCAGCTCAGCGACTACCTGGTGCACGGCGACCTCAAGGGCCTGAAGGGCCTGTTGAAGACCGCCGCCGAGGCCGCCGAGCAGGCCGGCGGGACCGGCTCGCTCGGCAAGATCGCCAAGGAGGTGGCGGTGAAGTCCGAGAAGGAGCTCGGCAAGGACGTGCTCGCCGCCTCGGAGAAGGCGTTCGCCAAGGAGACCTTCACCAAGAAGGAGGCCAAGGCCTTCGCCCGGGACCTCGGCAACCTGATGGAGGCGGCCTCCGAGCAGTTGCAGGCCGGCTTCGGGAAGACCGGCAAGAACACCCTCTCCGAGATCTTCGTCAAGGAGATGGAGCAGGTCTTCACCAAGCACCTCGGCAAGGAGCTGGGCGAGAAGGCCGCGGCCAAGGCGCTCGGCCGGGAGTTCGGTGAGGCCTTCGCCAAGAACTGGGCCGGCAAGGCGGAGCAGGCCGTGCTCAAGGAGGCGGCCGGCGAGCGGGTCAAGGACGCGCTCGGCGCGGCGCTCTCGCACGAGTCGGCGGCCGGGAAGCTGTCCGCCCGCCAGGTGCGGATGCTGAGCGAGCACCTGCCCGAGCTGGCCCAGAACCTCTCGCAGGGCAACCGGGGGTACCACCTCGGCCTGGCGCTCGGCAACTACCTGCGCGGCGGCGTCCAGAACGTGCTCACCGAGGGCTTCTACAACCTCATCTTCGGCGAGGACCACAAGTTCACCGTCACCGCGGGCAGCTTCGTCGGCGGCATGATGACCGGCCTGATGGGCCATGTGCTGCACCTCGGTGCGACGCCGCTGATGCGCAACTACAGCGCCTGGGTCGAGCGGACCCAGTACGCGGCCGTCGAGGAGGGCGCGTCCAAGTACTTCCCGCTCCACCACCCGATCAGCTTCGCCGCGCTCGCCAGTCTGGCGTCCGGCAAGGTCGTGCCCTTCCCGGTGCCCCGGATGGGCCACCCGGGCGCCTTCGAGCTCGCCGGCAAGCTCCACAACGCCTCGCTGGACGAGTACGCGGACGCCATCTCGCACGCCTCGGGCACGGACATCAAGTCCCCGCCGGCCGACCGCGAGGTCGCCGAGTGGATGCAGCAACTGCTGCCCTACGTCGACTTCCTGGCGGAGGAGCGGGGCGACCTGCCCCCGGCGACGCCCACCCGGACCACCGCCGCCGGCGAGCACCTGCCGCCGACCACCGACCGGTCCACGGACCGCTCCGCCGACCGGTCCTCGGATCGTTCCGCCGAGCCGCCGGTCAAGGTCCAGTCGGACGAGGGCGCGCCGAAGCAGCGGACGCCCGAGCAGCGGACGGCCGACCCGAGGACGCCGGACCCGAGGACCTCGGAGCGGGAGACGCCGGGCCAGGAGCCGCCGAGGAAGCGCGCCCCGGGCCGGGCGGCCCCGGTGCCCACCGAGTCCACGGCCGACCGGCCGACGGCCCCCCGGGACCGGACCGCCACCGCCACGAGCACGTCGACCAGCACCACCTCGACCGCCACCGCCACCCCGACCGCCTCCGCGCCGTCGACCGCGCCCCGGACCCCCGGCCGGCCGACCCCCGTCGCCGTCACGTCCGCCGCCGACCAGGCGGCCCCGCACCCGGTGCAGCCCACCCCGCCGCGCCCGCCGGCCGGCCCGGACGACACCGGCCGCCACCCGGCGCAGGAGACCCTCGCCGGGCCCCGGCGGGAGACCCCGAGCATCGAGTCGATCCTCCTCGGCCAGGACACCGACCCCGCCCGCACCCCCGACCGGGACGCGCCGCCGCCGCCCCGGGGGATCCGGCCCGCCGCCCCCACCGACCGCTCGGCCCCGACACAGTTCACCGCGCACCTCCCGGGGGACGGTGCCACCCCGCCGCCGCACCACGCCTCCGACGCGGACACCGCGCCCGTCCCGACCCCCGCACAAGCCCCCGTCCCGCAGACCGCCCTCGCACCCGGGTACGAGTCCCGCGAGATCCGCCCGGCCGCCATCGGCACCTTCCCGCGGAGCGTGCAGGCGAACGGCATCCGCGCCTACGAGGTCCGGCGCGGCACCCTGCCCGACGAGGCCGGACCGGCCACCGAGATCGTGCTGCGGGTCCACCTGGAGACCTCGCAGCTCACCCCCGGCGAGGCCACCGACACGGCGGTCGCCGCCGTGAAGCAGCGGGCGACGGCCGGGGTGGAGCAGGTCTACAACCGGGGCCACCGGCTGCCGGACGGCAGTCGGCTGACGGTGCGGGTGGAGTTCACCGGGACGGCCGGGGACGCCCGCCACACCGTCAAGCTGAGCGACAGCACCGAGCTCCGGGAGCACGCCGGGGAGTGGGGCCTGGAGACGAACGGCGAGGTCATCGCCCACGAGCTCGGGCACCTGCTGGGACTGCCCGACGAGTACCGGGAGACGTCCAACTACCGGCGGCCCGTCCACACCGACGGCGGACTGATGACCGGGCCGCCCCTGCTCGACGTGCACGGCCGGTACAGCGTCGACGGCGACGGCCGCGGCGAGGTCACCGCCACCGTGGCCGCCACCTCGCTGGCCCCGCGCTATCTGCGCCAGATCGGCGCGGCCGTCGACGCCGCCTTCCGGACCAGGGCGGAGACGGACGGGGACGGCCGCCCGATCCGGGCCGCCTTCGACGCGGACGCCCGGCAGCGCTCGCTCTACGGCGGCCCGGGCGGGGTCGGCGGCCACCTCTGGCCCGACGCCGCCTCGGAACGGACCCGGCCGGTCGTGGAGGGCGGGGACCACACCAACCGCACCTTCCGGGCGCGCTACGACGCGGACGGCCCGAAGCTCCTCACGGACCTCCCGGAGCCGCGCTCGGGCGGCGACCTCGCCATGTCACCGCGCCCGGCCGCCCGGCCGGACGCCCGGACGATGTTCCCCCGGCACTGGACCGAGGAGGACGCCGTCTACGCCGCGGAGCAGGCCTACCTGGACGCCCGGCGGACCGACGGGGTCACCGAGCTCGCACCGGGGCGCCTGCACTGGGTCGGCGAGTACGCCGGGGTGCGGATCGAGGGCGAGCTGCGGGCGGGCGAGTTCCGCTCCTTCCGCCCGACCGACACCCAGCCCGACGCCGCCCCGCCGGCGTACGCCCCGGACCGCGCCGCGCCGCCCGCGCTCCTCGGCCGCCGCGTCGAGGACCTCGCCCGCTACGGGGACCGGCAGACGCTCACCGGCGCCCACCACGCCCTCTCCGAGGCGACCGAGGCGGCGCACGGCCTCGACATCGGCAGGACGGTGACGCGGTTCGGCAACGGCACCTACCGCGCGCTCGTCTGGTTCCTCGACCCCCAGGTCGCGCCGAACTCCCCGCTGGCCGGTTTCATGACCCGCTGGCGCCGGCACGCCGACGACGCGGGGCGGATGATGTACCCGCGCACCTGGTCCGAGCCGCACGCGCTGCGCGAGGTGGAGAGCGCCTTCAACGGCGCGATCCGGCGGACGGCGCTGGCCGACGGCCGCACCACCCACTGGGTCGGCGAGTCCACCGGCGGGGTGCGGATCGAGGGACTGGAACGCGACGGCCGCATCCTGGTCCACCGCCCGACCGACCCGCAGCCGGCGCCGGTCCCGCCCCACGGGAGCTGGCCGTCCCACGGGCAGCTCGGGATCACCGATCCCGTGCCGGTCACCCACGGCCGCCCGTTCGAGGTGCGCCGGGTCCTCTTCGACAGCGGCCAGGAGGGCATCCGGCTCACCGCCCGGATCCACCTGGAGGCCGAGGCCGGGCTGACGCCCGAGCAGATCCGGGTCGAGCGGGCGCGCCTGCGGAGCCTCGCCGCCGCGTACACGGTGGACGGGCAGCAGGCGGACGGCCCGCTGCTCGACCTGCGGCTCGAATTCCTCGACCACCCGGGGGACGGCGTCCACACCGGCCTCGTCCCGCCCTCCGGCGGCCCCCACACCCTGGCGACGCTCCTGCCGGACCTCGTCCCCGGGACTCCGTCGGCCGGGCTGTCGGACCGGATGGTCGACCTCGCCCGCAGCGCACCGGACCTGGCCGTGCTCAAGGAGGCGGCGCTCCCCGCGTACGACCCGGCCGCCCTCCGCGAGCCCGGTCCGCCGCGCCCCGGCGAGCAGCCGCCCGCCACGGTGTCCCGGCACGACGTGACGCAGTCGCGGTCGCGGTTCACCGGCACGGCCTGGGACCGGGCCGGCCACAGCATGCCGCGCGAGTGGACGGCGGACGACGCCCGTCTCGCGGCCTACACCGTCGCCTACGACGCGTTCGCCGCCCTGCGGCCGGGGGAGAAGGCGCCGGAGGTGGTCTACGGCCTCGTCGGCGGCGCCGCGGTCCACGTCCGACTGGCCGCCGACAGCCGGATCGCGGACTTCTGGAGCGAACCGGCCCTGTCGGCCGACACCGCGCGCAACCGGCCGGTGCCCGAGCCGGAGCGGGTGCTCGCCCGCGTCGAGGTCGACCAGCAGACCACGGCCGGGCGTCGCGCGTACGAGGTCCGCCGGTCCGAACTGCCCGACGGCGACACCCGCGTCACCCTCACCGTCCGCGTCCACGTGGACGCCGCCGGGCTGACCGGTACGGAGGCCGAGAAGAACGACGCGGTGGCGAAGCTGAAGAACAACGCCCACGTCGGCGCGTTCGAGGCCTTCAACCTCGACCAGCGGCTGCCCGGCGGCGACCGGCTGCACGTCGCGGTGGTCTTCACGCCGACCCCGGCGGACGCCCACTACACGGTGGCCGCCCGCCCCGGGCAGCACGCCGAGAACCTGACGCACTGGGGCCTCGACTCCGCGCCCGCCGACCTGGCCCGGGTGGTCGGACACGCCTTCGGCCTGCGCGACGACTACCGGGCGGCGGCCGAACGGCCGGGCGTCGCCCCACTCGACCACCCCTGGGCGACCCTGCCCACCGGGGACGGGTACGCGCTCGCGCCCCACCACCTCCGGGAACTCGGCGGGGAGGTCGACCGCGCCCTCGGCACCGTCCGGCCGCCCTCGGCGGTCGACGGCGCGGGCCTCCCGCTGCACCCCCACTTCACCGAGGAGGTGCGCCGCACCGCGCTCTCCGGAGCCGACGGCAGCGGCGGCCACCTCCGCGCACCGGGCGACGCCCGGCCGCCTGCGGTGGGCGCGCCGCACGACAACGGCACCTACCGGGTGGCCGTCCCGCAGCCGCCCACCACCGCGGGGACCGTCGGTGCCGCCGCACCGCACCGCACCATGTTCCCGGACCACTGGACGGCCGAGCACGCCGTCCACGCGGCCGAGCAGGCCTACCACGACGCCCGGCGCAACGGCCGTGTCACGGACGTCGGGGGCGCCGCGAAGCACTGGGTCGGCGTGTACGGGGGCGTGCGGATCGAGGGCGTGCTGCACGAGGGCGGGGACTTCCGCTCGTTCCGGCCCGCCGACGACCAGGCGGGCCTCGACCCGGTCAGGTCCGCACGGCCCCGGCCGCCGCTCCCGTCGTACTTCGACCTGCGGTCCGTGCGGGAGCTCCGGTTCGGCGACCGGCAGAGCCTCACCGGCGTCCACCTCACCACGGACCCGGCGCTCGCCCGGGAGAACGGCGTGATCGTCGGCGACCCGCGGCGGACCCACCCCAACGGCACCCGCTGGGCGGACGTCTGGTTCCTGGACCCGGCCGTCGACCCGCGGTCCCCCGGGGCCGAGCTGCCGGCCAACTGGCACCGGCGCGGTGACGAGGCCTCGCACACCCTGTACCCCGCGGCCTGGTCGACGGCCGAGGTGGCCACGGCGGTCCGCGAGGCCTACGCGGGCGCGAGCAGGCGGCCGGTCGGCGGCGACGAGGTCTGGGTCGGGGAGTCCCGCGGCGTGCGGATCGAGGGCCTGACCCGCGACGGCGTCCACCTGGCGCACCGGCCCGCGGCCGAGCAACTGCCGCCCGGCCACTGGGACCAGGGGGCCGTCCACCAGCTCACGACGGAGCGCTCGGTGGACTTCGACGGCGGCTACCCCGTCCTCGTCCGGAAGGCGCGGTTCGACAACGGGGAGGAAGGGGCTCACCTCGTCGTCCCGGTCCGCCTCGTCCTCGAACCCGGGACCACCCCGGCCGAGGCGGTGGCGTTCTTCACGGAGCTGCGGCGCGCGGCCGCGATCCTCGCCGCCGAGCACAGCGCCGGCGGCGACAGCTTGGTCCGGCTGGACCTGAAGATCGCCGGCCCCGGGGAGAACGCGCCCCAGTACCTGGTCGGACGCGGCGCGCGGCCCGATCTCGACGCGGTCCTCCCCGACTTCATGACCGCCGTGCGCGACGACGACGAGGGACTCACCGGAGTCGCGAGCTACCTGGCCGACGAGGCCGCCCACCTGCCCGGCGACTGGCGGCCCGTCCGGGACCCGCAGCGGCCGCTGCCCGCGCTGACCGAGCCCGACCCGGCGCAGACCGGCCCGCGTCCGCCCACGGTGGCGCGGACCGCCCCGCTGCCACCGGTGCCGGCCCCCGCGCCGATCGCGCCCGCCGGGCCGCCGGCCGCCACCCAGGCCCCGGCCATGCCCGCGGGCGTCCACCCCCAGCCGACGCTGCACGCCTTCCGGCCGGACCTCGCCGCGCAGCCGCCCGGCCACCGGTCCGACGCGCCCGGGGAGGCCCTGCCCACGGCGGCCCATCAGGCGGCCGAGGACGCCACGGCCCCGACCACGACCACGGCCACGACCACGGCCCCCGGGCACACCGAGCAGCCGCCCACCCCGGCCGTCCTCTGGCAGAGCGCCGGCGCCGACGGCAGCGTCCCCGACGCCCCGATCCGCCCGCCGCACACCACCGGCGACCTGCGGCGGACGACCCTGCCCAACGGCACCGTCCGCGTCTTCACGTCGGAACTGGCCTCCGAGGTCGCCCCCGGCGCGCCCGCCGCGGCCTTCCCCTCCCGCTGGCACCGCCAGGCCCTCGACCCCGGGGACGTCTACTACCCGGAGAGCTGGGACGCCGCCACCCTCGGCGGCCACGTCGCCGCCGCGCTGGCCCGGCCGACCCACCTCTCCTACGGCCCGGACGGCTCCGTCTTCGCGGTCGGCCGCTCCGGCGGCGTCTGGATCGAGGGCGGCTTCGGGCCGGACGGCGCCTTCCAGGCCCACCGCCCCTCCCCGCACCAGACCGACGCGGACGTGTACTACTCCACCGGCGGCACCACGACGGCCGGCCGGGGCCACGAGGTGGACCTGCCCGACCTCGGGCCCGTCCGGGCGCGCCGCGACCTGCTGCACAACGGGGAGGAGGTCCTCCGGCTCACCGCCCGGGTCCGGCTGGTGGGCGACGGGCCGACCGGCCCGGACGAGCTCCAGCACGCCCGGACGACGCTCCAGCAGGCCGCCGACCAGTACCTGCTCGGCCATCAGGACTTCAGCGAGACCCGGCTGGAGCTCCGGCTGGAGTTCACCGCCGACGCCGACGCCACCGAGGTCCGGATCCTCCCCGGCCAGCAGCCGACGATCCAGCAGGCCGTGCCCCGGCTGCACCAGGCGGCGGGCCGGCACGACCTGGCCATGGCCCTGGAGCGGCAGCCCGAGCAGCCGCCGGCCCCGCCGCGGACCCTGCCGGACGAGGGGATGCTCACCGGCGTGCGGACGGCGTTCACGGACGCCGCGTGGGGCGGACCGGCCCGGGGCCGCAACCTGCCGCACGAGTGGACCGCCGACGAGGCCCGCTACGCCGCGCACCGCGTCCGCCAGGACGGCCGCGCCGTCCCGGCCGGCCCGGTGCCGCCCGGCGGCGGCGCCGCCCCCACCCTGCACCACGGCGAGTTCGCCGGGGTGCGGCTCACCGTCCGGGTCGAGCACGACCGGATCACCGACTTCTGGGGCGAGCCGGACCAGCGCCACCCGCGCCAGCTCACCGCCCCCGCGCCCGAACAGCACCGGGTGCTCGGCACCCGCGAGGTCGGCCCCCCGACGGACGCCTTCGACCGGAGCCTGGAGGCCAGGCGGCTCCAGCGCTTCGAGGTCACCAGGCTCGGGCTGCCCGACGGCGACACCGAGGCGGTGCTGACCGTCCGGATCCACCTGGACACCGCCAACCTGGACCTGACGGACCCGCACACCGGTGACCGGCTCACGGCGCTGCGCCGCCGCGCCGCGGCGGGCGTCGCGGCGACCTTCGACCTCGGGCAGCGGCTGCCCGGCGGCGACCGGCTGCGGGTGGGCGTCGAGTTCGTCGACACCCCCGGCGCCGCGCACCACACCGTCCGGGTCCAGCCGACCATGGACCGCGAGAACAGCGGCAACTGGAGCCTGGACATCAGGCCCGAGATCGTCGCCCACGAGGTCGGCCACCTGCTCGGGCTGCCCGACGAGTACCGGGAGGCGTCCTGGAACTCCCGTCCGGTGGCCCTGGACGGCGGCCTGATGGGCGGCGTCCAGCTCGACCCCTACGGCCGCTACGTGGTCGACTCGGACCACCTCCCCGGCGGAGCGGTCACCAACGACCTCCACCGGGTCCTGCCCGCCCGGAACCTGCGCCAGCTCGGCGCCGTGATCGACCTCGCCTTCGGCGCGGACCGCGGCCCCGACCCGGCCGGCGGCCACCCGCGGCGGCCGCTGGTGACGGAGCAGGCCCGGCGCACCGCGCTGCACGGCGGCCTCACCGAGGCGGGCCGGTCGGTGCCGGACGGCGGGCGCGACGGCGGCGGCCACCTCTACCCGCCGCCCGGCTCCGACCGCCCCCGGCCGCCGCGCGTGCCGGGTTCGGAGCACCGCAACGGCACCTTCCGGGTGGTCGGCGCACCGGACGGCGACGCGTCGACCCTCCACGGGCCGGCCGGCGACCTCGCGACCGGCCCGGCCGGCCGGCGCCGCGAGCGGACCGTCTTCCCCGAGCACTGGACGGCCGACGACGCCGTCTACGCGGCGGAGCAGGCCTACCAGCACGCCCGCCGCCGCCCCGGCGGGATCACCGGCACCGGCCCGTCCGGCTACCGGTGGTCCGGCGAGTACGGCGGGGTCCGGATCGAGGGCCGGGTCGACGTCCGGACCGAGGACCGGATCGCGAACCCGGCCGAGCACCGCCCCGGCGGCCCGGTCGAGGTGGCCGAGATCGTCTCCTTCCGCCCGTCCGAGGACCAGGGCGGGCTGGGCTCGGCGGCGCACCTGCCGTGGCGCGCCACCGAGGGGCCGTTCGGCCGGCGGGGCGAGGACTTGGTGCGCTTCGGCGACCGGCAGACCCTCACCGGCGTCCACCACCGGCCCGCGACACCGGAGGTCGAGGCGCGGCACGGGATCAAGGTGGGGGACCCGGAGCACACCAACGCCAACGGCACCTACCGGGCCGCGGTCTGGTTCCTCGACCCGACCGTCTCCCCGGACGCGCCGCTGGCCGCGTTCGACGGGCACTGGCACCGGCGCGAGGGCGCCCCGACCCACCTGTTCTACCCGCGCGACTGGGAGCCCGCGCGCGTCCTCGAAGCCGTCCGGCAGGCCTACGCGAACCGGACCACCGAGGCCGGCCGCCCGGACGGCACCCTGTACTGGAGCGGTACCGCGGACGGGGTGCGGATCGAGGGCGTCGCCCGCGACGGCCGGCACCTGATCCACCGTCCGGCCGACGAGCAGCCGGGCGGGACGCCGCCGCCGAACGGCGACCGCTCCTACCCGCTCACCGCGCCCGCGGCGCCGGGCGCCGGCGAGCGCCCCGCCACCGTCCCCCGGCCGGTCCAGCAGCCGCCGGCCGCCGACCTGTTCAGCCCGGGCCTGGCGGCCGACGCCGGCCGCGGGCTGCCGCGCGAGTGGACGGCCGAGCAGGCCAGGTACGCGGTGGCCCGCGGCGAGGAGTTGGAGGCCCCGAGGCGGGACCGGGCGGACCCGACCGTGATGCGCTCCCGGGTGCGCTTCCGGGGCGTCGACATCTCGGTGACCTGGGACTGGAAG
Organism: Kitasatospora misakiensis; assembly: GCF_042656005.1. Taxonomy (NCBI): domain Bacteria; kingdom Bacillati; phylum Actinomycetota; class Actinomycetes; order Kitasatosporales; family Streptomycetaceae; genus Kitasatospora; species Kitasatospora misakiensis. The sequence continues at coordinate 68,683 of NZ_JBHSOF010000043.1, forward strand.
GAGTACCAGATCAAGGACTTCGAGGCCACGCCCGGAGTCCCCGTGCCGCCCCAGCGGTTCGTCCCGGTGCCCGAGCGCGGCACCCGGCCGCCGACCGCCGGGGGCGGCGAGCAGCAGCCCCTCCCGGCGCCGCACACCTCCGACGGGGCGGGGCCGTTCGGGCCGGGCGCGCCGCAGGGCCACCCGCTGCTGGCGGCGGTCGCCGACGCGGCGCCCGACCTCGGCGCGGCCCTGCTCCGCCACCACCGGGTGCCGGCCGACGCCCCCCGGGCGGAGCTGCTGCGGCTGATGACGGCCGAGGTGGCCGACTACCTCCAGCGGACCCGGGAGGAGGAGCTCCCGGCCGAGGCGCTGACCGCCTTCCGCCCCGGCCTGCCGCCGTCCCGGGAGACCGCCCTCGAACTCCGCGGGCTGCGGCACGCCCTGGCGCAGTCGGACGGCACCCACGACGCCGGGCTCGGCGAGGCGCTCGCCCCGCTGCTGGCCCACGCCCTGCACGTCCGGCTGGAGCTGACCGACCCGTGGGGGAGCGTCACCCGGTACGGGCCGGACCGCGAGACGGTGGTGGCGGTCGGCCGGGACGAGCCGGTCGACCACGACGTCGAGACGGCCTCCGAACCGGCCTCCCCGGCGCCGTCCGGTCGTGGCGACGACCTCGCCATGCTGGTGGACCTCTCCGAGTCCGTGCTCGACCGGATCACCGGGGCCCGGGAGGTCCGGCCCCCGTGGGACCACTTCCGCCAGACCGTCTCGGCCGCGGCCCTCCGCGGCTACGAGGCCCGGCGCGGCCACCTGGAGGACGGCGAGCCCGCCACCGAGATCGTGGTGCGCATCCACCTGCGCGGGGCCCGGCTGTCCGAGCGGCCCTTCGACCCGGACAGCGACGGTGAGGACGTCGGCCCCGTCGAGCGCTTCACCGACGAGGAGATCGGGCGGGTGATCGACGACGCCTGGGAGGGCGTCAACCAGGCCTTCAACATCGGCCACCGGCTCCCCAACGGCGACGTCCTGCACGTCCGGCCCGAGTTCGTCGACCACGTCGACGACGTCGACCACCACATCCACATCGTCGACCTGCACCGCCGACAGCTCCGCGAGGACAACGAGACCTGGTCCCTCGAATCGACCCCGGCGACGCTGGCCCACGAGATCGGCCACCTGCTCGGCCTCCCCGACGAGTACCGCCAGCAGCGGAACCGGGACGCCGTCCACACCGACTCCGGGATGATGGGCTCCACCGTCATCGAGCACGGCCGGATCTCCGCCGACCAGCTCGCCGGCATCAGCGGCCGGCGGGCCGACGCGCCCGCGACCCTGGCCCCGCGCAACCTCCGCGAACTGGGCTCCGCCGTCGACGAGGCGTTCGGCACCCGGCCGTCCGACCTCACCGCCACCCACCGCGCCCCCGACGGCCACCCGCTCCCGCCCCGCGCCTCGTTCGGCCCGGACGCCCGGCAGTCCTCGCTGTACGGCGACCGCCGCACCGAGGGCGGCCGCCTGCTGCCGATGCCCGGCTCCGACCGCCGCCGGCCGTCCGCCCTGATCGAGCAGCACCCGAACGGCGTGCTGCACGTCGAGTACGAGGCCGCCCCGACCGGCACCGGCCGGCCCCGGCGCGCCGTCGGCGTACCGGCCACCAGCGCCGCCGGCGACCTGCTCAGCACCGACACCGCCGTGCGGCGCAGGCTCTTCCCGCGCAACTGGACCGAGGACGACGCGGTGTACGCCGCCGAGCAGTCCTACCTCGACGCGCTGCGCCACAACGGCGTGGCCCCGGCCGGGGGCGGCCGCTACCGCTGGACGGGCGAGTACGCCGGGGTGCGGATCGAGGGCGAGATCCGCGGCGACCGGTTCCACTCCTTCCGGCCCGCCGACACCCAGCCCGTCCCGCACGCCACCCCCGGGACGACCCCGGACTCGCCGGCCGCCCCGCCCGCGGCCGGGCCGACCCGCCCCCGCTCCGCGGCCCGCCCCTGGGACGGCCTCTCCCTCCTCCCGCCGCTGCCGCCGCTCGGGCCGGAGCTGGCGTACGCCCCGTCACGGCCCGAGGGCATCCTGCGCTACGGGCAGCGGGCCCAGGACGTCGCCCGCTACGGCGACCGGCAGTCCCTCAGCGGGCTCCACCACGAGTTCACCCCCGGCATCAACTTCGACCTCACCACCTGGCAGCGCATGCGCGGCGTCCAGGTGGTCGAACGCGGCGTGCCGCACGGCAACGGCACCTACCGCGCCCGGGTGCGCTTCCTCGACGCCGCCGTGGCCCCCGACGCCCCGCTCGCGGAGTTCCCCACCCGGTGGCGGGAGCCGCAGGGGACCGGGATCCGGACCATGTTCCCGCGCGACTGGACCCGCCCCCGCGTCCTCGACGCCGTCGAGGCCGCGCACGCCTCGGCCCACTACCGCGCCCGGATCGACGACCGGACCTACCGCTGGGTCGGCACGGCGGACGGCGTCCGCATCGAGGGCCTCTCCCGCGACGGCCACCACCTCGCCTACCGGCCCACCGACCAGCAGCCCACCGCCCGGATGGCGGACTGGGACGCCCGGCGGGTGATCGGCGCCGGCGACCACGCCGCGATCCCCGTCGGCCAGGGGCGGCTCCAGCTGCGGCGGGTGCTGTTCGACTCCGGGCAGCACGGCCTCGACGTCACCGTCCCGCTCCACCTCGTCCCCCAGCAGGGCATGACGGAGCAGCACGTCCTCGACTTCGCCGGCCGGGTGAACCGGGAGCTCCGGCAGAGCTGGGCCCAGGGCAACGGCCACGGCCAACCGATGCTGGTCAACGTCACCGTCGTCCCGGTGGCCGAGCCCGGCGCGGCGTACCGGGTCCTGACGGCGCAGCAGGCCGCGGGGCTGCACCTCCCGGCGCTGCTCGGCCCGCTGCTGCCCGGGTCGCCGCTGCCCGGGTCGGCCCGCAACCATGCCGAGGGCCCGCTGCGGCAGCTGTTCGACGCCGCGACCCCGCTGACCGCCTTCTCGCCCGGGGTGCTGCCGACCACCGGCCCGGCCGCCCTGCGGGAGCCCGGTCCGCTGCGGCCCGACGAGGTGCTTCCGGCGGCCGTCCCGCAGCTCGACGTGCGGACCCTGCGGCCGCGGTTCACCGACGAGGCCTGGGAGTCGCCGGGCCCCGGCCTGCCGCGCGAGTGGTCGGCCGACGACGCGCGCTGCGCGGCCTTCGCCGTGGTCGACCTGGCGGAGCGCTCCGGCGCCAACCCGCCGCTCGACGGCGTCGTGCGCGGCACCGCCGGCGGCGTCACCGTGCACGTCCGGCGCGAGGGCGGCCGGATCGCCGAGTTCTGGGGCGAGCCCGGCCAGGAGGACGCCCCGCAGCACTCCACCCCCGGCCAGCGGGGTGTGGGCACCCCGTTGAGCGCCCCGCTGAGCAGCCCGTTGGCGGAATCCGGGCCGACCCGCTCGCCGCTGCTGCGGGCGCTGATCGAGACCGACCCGGGGTTGCTGCGCCGGGTGTTCGGCGACGAGGCGGAGGAGCTGGCCGCCGACCCGGCCCGGGCGGAGCAGCGGCTGCGCGAGGTGATCGCGCAGCGGCTGAGGGAGCGCCCCGAGGTCGCGGACGAGGCGTACGAGCTGTACTACGCGTGGGCCGATCGCGAGAAGCGCACGGTGGCGGGCCCGGAGCTGTTCCGTGAGGAGCTGGAGCGGGAGGTCGGCGTCTGGGAGGAGCACGACCTGCCGACCGTCCGCGACGCGCTCGCCGCGCTCACGGCCGGGGCGCTGGGGCTGCGGGTGGCGGTCGTGGACGTCCGGGAGACCGCCGGGGCGCCGTTCCACCTCGGCCCAGAGGACGGTCACCCCGTCCGGCTGCACCACGACGCGCAGGAGGGCTTCCGGAGCGTCGCCGACGCGGAGGAGGCGCACGCCCGCCGGCAGGAGGAGCGGCGGGAGGAGGACCAGGAGCGGCGGCGCGAGGAGCGGCGGCGCCGGCAGAACCTGCCGACGATCGAGGAGGCCGACGAGACGGAGGAGGCCAACGAGCTGCGGGAACCGGTCGCCCAGCCCGAGACCTCCCAGCCCGTCCCCCCGCCCGTCCCCGCGCCCGTCGACCCGGTGCCGCACCCGCCGGAGTCCGTCGCCACGCACGGCCTGCTGGCCGGCTCGCACATGGTGACCAGCGTCGGCGAGGCCACCGGCCACCTGGTCCGGCGGATCGCCGAAGGCATCGCCGAGGCGCTGCCCGACACCACCCCGAACCGCGCGGCGCTGGCCCGCACCCTCGCCGAGAGCGTCTTCAGCGGCCCCGGTCTGCGGGCCCAGGTGTCGGCCCTGTCGCGCGGCGAGGTCCTGCACGTCCCGGCCGGCACCGACGCCCGGGGCGGCACGCTCACGCTCCAGGGCCGGGTGACCGACCTGACGCACCGGCGGAGCCAGGGCAACTACGAGTTCGAGAACGGCACCGACCACCAGGTGACGCTCAGCACCGGCACCGGCAGCCGGTGGCGCACCGGGCTCGGCGTCCAGGGGCGGTTCGACTTCTTCGACTACGTCCGCGCCCTGGGGACCTTCGGCAAGCAGTGGGACCGGGCGGACGGCGACAGCCTGACGACCGGCGCGCGGTTCTTCTCCCGGGCGAAGACCAGCGAGCAGACCTCGGTGTTCGGCGGGAGCCTGCACCTGGAGATCGGGTACCAGCCGCACGGCGCGCGGGGCACCGAGGACCACACCCAGCACCCGCCGAACCGGCCGGACCGGATCGTCGTGACCACTCCCGTCGAGGTGGCCATGCCGAAGCGCGAGACGGTGGACGAGCACGGTGCCCCACTGCTCGGCCCCAACCCGCCGGACTACGGCTACGACCTGGCGCCGCTCGGCGGCCGACGGCTGCACGCCTCCCACGTCCTGCTGGACGTCCGGGCCACCGGCCTGCCGACGCTCCGGCCGGTCGGCGACGGCGCGGAGGTGCCGCTGGCCGAGCTCGGTCCGGGGGCGCCGACCCGCCGGCAGGTCATGGCGGGCGTCGTCGACGCGCTCGACGCCGCCGCCCGGGGGCAGCTCGGGAAGCACGCCGGCGCGCTCTCCGACCGGCTGGTGGCCGAGTTCGACCACAACCGCCTCCACCAGGACCTCAAGGGCATGACGAACGGGGAGGCGGTGGTGGTGCGCGTCCCCGGCACCGACATCCGGGCCGAGGTGCGGGCCCGCAGCCGCGGGGTGCGGGTGGTGACCACGACCGCGGAGACCGAGTTCCACACCGGCGCCGGGTCCGTGCTGAGCCGGGTCAAGCAGCAGGTGACCGGCGGGCTCTGGCAGGGCGACGGCGGTGTCCAGGGCACCTTCAAGCGCGGGTCCGCGGGCCCGCACGGCGGCCTCCGCTGGGGTTCGGACACCGTCCGCCTCTCCGGCCGGACGCTGGAGACCGGTCTGACGACCAAGACCAAGGAGCCCGGGGCGATCCTCGAAGGGGACGGCGCGCTGCACGTGGTGATCCACCGCGGCGGCACGGAGGTCGGCACCGTCGACGTGCCGATCGGCTTCCGGACCCTGGTGCCCCGGTCGGCGATCGAGGTGGTGGCGGACCGGCCGCACCGGCCGTGGACCCGCGACGTGGCCGAGGGCCTGCCGGAGTCCACCGTCGTCCGCGACATCGGCTCGCTCGACGACCTGCGGCAGACCCTCGAACGGGAGGGCGGGGCGTACTACGGCGCACGCTGGCCGGACATCCGGGACGAGGTGATGCAGCTCGTCACCCAGCCCGCGCTGGCGTCCCGGCTCACCGCGCTGACCCGCCAGGAGGCCGTCGAGCTGACCACCGCGGACCGGAGCGCGACGGCCGCCGTGGCGGACCGGCTGCGGCGGCGCGGCATCCGGGTCCTGCTCACCGCCGAGCTGACGGACATGGCGCACCTGCGGGCCAGTGACAGCGCCGACCTCAGCCGGCAGAACGAGAGCAGCGCCTTCACGGCCGAGCGCCGGCTGACCGCCAGGCACACCCTGCTGCAGGGGCGCGCGGGCTTCCCGCTGGGGGACAAGGTCGACGGCTCCGTGGCGGTCGGTCAGCAGAAGCGCGTCCGGACCGGGGTACGGGAGACCGCCGCCGACAAGCTGTACGGGAACAGCAAGATCCGTACGCCGCAGGACATCTACCAGGCCCGGACCAGGTTCACGCTGACCCTGGAGGGCGGGGAGCGCCCCCGGACGCTGACCCCCGTGGAGATCGCCACCGAGGTGAGCGTCACCCGCGCCGACCCGCCGCCGGCGCAGCCCGCGGGCGCCCCCCGCGCGGACCTGAACCCGCCGTCGGCGGGGCGGGACGCCGCCGAACTGGGGGCCTCCGCCGTGGTGGCGTTCCGCGACCAGGCGCAGGCCGCCCGGGTCGCCGAGCACGTCACGGCGGCGCTGCGGGACCGGTTCGGCCCGCTCGCCCCGGAGGTGCTCCGGGTGCTCAGGGAGGACCTCGGCGCGGGGGTGCTGCGGGCGAACCTGTCCCAGCTCACCCGCGGCGGCGCCGTCAGGGTGGCGGTGGGCGGCCGGACGTGGTCGGCCGAGGTCCTCGTCCGGGCCGGGCTCACCGACGTCCCCCAGCGGCACCGGGAGATCGCCGGCGCGGAGTTCGAGGTCGGCGCGCAGAACCGGACCGGCCACGGCGTCTCGCAGGACGAGCGCACCCGCCGGACGTACAACGGCGGCCTGCGCGGCAAGCTCGGCCCGGTCACCCTGGCGGGCGACCAGAGTTACCGCAGCGACCGGTCGACCGGGTTCAGCCTGGACAGCGCCGGCAGCACCACCGGCCGGGCGAAGAACGTCGTGACGGCCGACGCGTCCCAGGCCACGGCCCGGTTCGAGGTGGAGATCCGCACCACGCGGCACGGGCTGTTCCACGACACGCTGCGCCCGCCCCGGGTGGACGCGGTGGTGGACGTCACCACCCCGCGCTACGGCGCCGTGGACGCCGTGGTGAACCAGGTGCCGGGGCGCCCCGTCTCGGTACCGGACCGCGTCTGGCGGACTCATCTGCTCGGCTCCTCGGACGTCGTCACCGACGTCTTCGTGCCGGGCGGGCGCACCCACGGCGGCCGGCGGCTCGACTTCGGCGAGGCCCTGCTCGCCGGCCGGGGCCTGCCCGCCGGGGAGCTCCGCCCGCCGGCCCCGTTCGGCGAACGGACCGTCACCGAATGGCTGGCCGCGCGGGGCCGCGCGGGCCTCCGGGGGAAGCTGCTCGGCGTGCTCACCCCGAACACGCTGCACGACCAGCTCAGGACCATGATGTCCGGCCGGCGGCTGGTGGTCTCCGACGGCGGCGTGACCGTCCGGATCGGCGCCTCCGTCAAGGCGCTGACCCACGTCGGGAACACCACGACGACCGAGTTCAACACCGGGACGCAGGTCGAGCACACCCACTCCGCCGCCGACGGGGTGACCGGCGGCGGGCGTGGCACCGGGCACCAGCTGCGGGGCGCGCTGTCCGGCGGCGGCACCGGCTGGTACCTGGGCGTGTCGCTCGCCGGGGTCACCGGCCACGACGTCCAGCAGGAGCACACCGTCCGGGCGGGCTCGGGGAACACCACCAAGGCGAAGGTGCCCGGGAGCGTCTTCAGCGGCGAGGCGACGCTGCATTTCGAGGTCGAGTGGCAGGAGAACGGCCGGACCAGGCACACCTACTTCCGGCGCCCGCTCGGCATGGAGGTGGTCTCCGCCACCGGGGAGACCGGCCCGGCCCCGCGCACGGTGCCGGGCGAGGCGTTCGCGGCGGCGGACGCGCCGCGCGGCGGCGCGCTGCGCCAGGTGCTCGGCCCGCCGGCCGACGCCGGTCAGGTCCGGCAGCCGCCGGAGCGGGTGTGGACGCACGGGCTGCTCGACACGGACGTGGTCCGGTCGGTCGGCGTGACCCAGGGCGTGCGGCGGATGCTGCTGGACGGGGCCGAGGACTTCTACGGATCGGGCCCCTGGGGCAGGATCCGGGGCGTCGTGGAGCGGATGGTCGACCCGGTGTCGCTGGCGAGCCGCCTCACCACCCCGATCGCCCCGGTCACCGCCCAGGGCGCCGGGGGTGTGGTCGACCGTCCGGGGAACGCCACCCTGCTGGTCGGCCCGGACGGGCCGGCCGGCGATGCCCGGGTGGAGGTCCGGGTGCGGATCACGGAGTTGGAGTTCCACCGGACCGACCCGGCCGCCGACGCGAGCCCCTCCAACACGGCCCCGGTCGGCTCCACGAGCAACGCCCAGCGCTCCCTCCAGTTCGGCGGCCGCCTCACCGGCGGCGGCCAGGCCGACACCGGGAACGTCACCGTCCGGGCCGGCGGCTACGCCGACCTCGCCCACCAGAGCCGCAGCAACGTGGCGACCGGTGAGGCGGGCCAGGTCGTCAACAACGCCAAGATCCGCACCACCACCGTGCAGTACCGGGGCCTCGCCGAGGTGGAGGTGGTCTACCACCAGGGCGACCGGCGGCTCGTCAGGAAGGAGACCGTGCCGGTCGAGATCGACCTCCCGCACCGTGACACCGTGGAGCCGGCCGCGCTGCCGGCCGGCGGGCACCTGCTGTTCCGCGAGGGCGCGCCCGCCGGTGAACTCCGGCTGCCCGACGCGGCCCCCCGGGCGCTGGAGCGGGTGGCGGAGGCGCTGCGGCTGGACACCACGCGGCCGGACCACCGCGACCGGCTGCTGGACGTCGGCCGGGCCGCCCGGTGGCTGCACCCCGACACGCTCAGCACCGACACACCGCCGGCCCGGGAGTGGCTGCGGGGACTCGGCCGGTTGGTCGGGCTCGCCGGTGCGCCCGACGCCCCGGGTGACGGGCCGCTCACCCACCTCCGCACCCTGGCCGGGGGCGGGGACGTGGACCGGACGCTGACGGACCGGCTCCGGGACCTGGTCCGGCACTTCGGCGAGGGTGAGGGCGGGGACGCCGTTCCGACGCCGCAGGACGTGACCGCCGTCTGGGACCAGCAGCACGGGCCGTTCCGGAACCCGGACGTGTACCCGGCGGAGGCCCCCCGGCCGACCGTGCGCCGGACGGCCGGGGACCTGCACGGCGCGCACCTGGACACCCTGCTCGCCGAGGTCCGGGGCGTGGACGCCGGGACGGTCCCGCTGGTCGTGGTGACCGTGGAGACCCCCCGGGGCGACGCCTCGGAGCGGTCGGCCCGTCAGGTCGCCGAACGGGCCGACGCGGTGGAGAAGCGGCTGCGGCGGCTGCTGCGCCGGCTGGGGCGGGAGGTGGACGTCGAGGTCCGGGTGAGCGCCGGGTACCAGGCGGGGCGGGACCATCCGGTGCTGGCCCCGGGGACGTGGATCTCCCGGGACAGCGTCCGGACCTTCCGGGTCGCCCCGCCCGCCGTCCCGCCGCATGTGCCCCCGCCGGTGCCTCCTGTTCCGCCACCCGTGCCGCCGCAGGTTCCCCCGCCCGGTGGGAACGGCCAGGTGCCGCCGCCGAATCTCGGGGACGACATCTTCGCCGCGCTGACGCAGGGCGGCGGGAACGGAGCCCGGTGAACCGTCCGGCGGGCCCCGCCCGTAGGTACGGAGTGGGAGCACCCGAGGACCAGTCGGCCGGGTGGTCCCGCCGACAGGGAACTGCGCGCGAGGCCGAGGAGCTGCGGTGAGCACGAGTACGGGCGGGAACGGGGCTGGGGGCGGGGCGGCGGGCATCCAACTGCCGTCGATGGACTGGGAGATGGAGGAGGAGGCCGCACCGCCGGGGACGACCGGCGCCACGGCCGCCGCCTCTCCCGCCACCCCCGCGACGGCGGAGGCGCCGACCGAGCGGGTCGCCGTGCCGCAGTACGGGCCGGCCGTCCAGGCCGCCCCGGGCCTCGCGGCGCCGGCCGCCAACGTGGCCGAGCACGGGTTCGGCCCGGCCGAGGAGCCCGGGGCGGCGCTGCCGCTCGGCGAAGGCGCGGACGGCTCGGCCGGTGCGGACGGCCCCCACGGACCGGCGGGCGCCGCGCCCGAACGGCCGGCCGGCCGGCGCACCCGGTTCAAGCGGCCCACCCTGGTCGCCGCCGCCACGGCGGGCGTGGTGCTGATGGGCCTGCCGTTCCTGATCACCGACGGCGCCGAGGGCGGCCACGACAAGCGGCGCGACCACCTCGGGGTGAACCAGGCGGACACCCAGATCGCCGAGGGCCCACTGCTCGACGACGTCCAGCCGCCCGCGCCCACCGACCCGCCGGCCACCGGCGCCCCCGCCCCGGCCCCGGCGCCCACCGAGGCGGCCGTGCCCGGGGAGACCGTGCCCGGGGTCCCCGCCACGGCCGGCACCCAGGTGCAGGGCCTGGTGCCCGGCGGCGCCCCGGTCGCCGGAGCACCGGCGAACCCCGGGACCCAGCCGGGGAACGCCCTGGCGGCCAAGGCGCCCACCGGCGGCGGCTCCTCGACCCAGCAGGGCAACGGCCGCACGCAGCAGCCCGCCCCCGGGCAGCAGCCGGCCCCGGGCCAGCCGGCTCCGCAGCAGCCCGCCCCCGGCCAACCCGCCCCGCAGCAGCCGGCTCCCCAGCAGCCCGCCCCGCAGCAGCCCGTCCCGCCGCCCGCGGCGCAGCAGCCCGCCCCGCCGCCGGCCGCCCAGCAGCCGGCGCCGCCGCCCGCGGCGCAGAAGGCGACGTACAGCGCCGTCGGCGGCAACGGCTGCGGCACCTCCTCCATCGCCTACGCCCAGCACGGCTGGTGGGAGGACGGCTCCGCCGGGTGGCTGAGCAGCTCGACGGGCGGCTACACCGGCTCGGGCTGCAACGGCAAGTACGTGTCGATGCCGATGTCCGGCTCGGACAGCGTGGACGACAAGGACAACTCGGTGGTCTGGACGTTCTCCACCGCGCCGGTCACCGCCGGGACGTGCCGGATCTCCGTCTACGTGCCGAACAACTCCGACCTCAAGGCGGTCGGCGGCGCGCCCGCCTACTACACCGTCCAGAACTCCTCGACGCCGAACTCCGGCACGCTCGGCTCCTTCTCGGTCAACCAGACCGGCAACCGCGGGAACTGGGTCGCCAGCAGCGGGACGTACCCGGTCAGCGGCGGGAAGATCGCCGTGATGCTGCACTCGCGCGGCCTCGACTGGCGCGGCACCGCGACCGAGAAGGCGCACATCGCGGCCTCCGCCGTCCGCGCCGACTGCACGGCCTCCTGACACCCCGCGCGCTACCCGCCCTCGCCCCACCACCGACGACGTACTGACGAAGATCCCAGGAGAGGACGGCCATGTCGCGCCATGTGCTGACGGTGTGCCCGGAGCAGCGGGGCGGCCCGTACCGCACGATCGGCGAGGCGCTCGCGGCGGCCCGCAGCGGGGCGGTGATCTCCGTCCGCCCGGGCCGCTACGAGGAGAACCTGGTGATCACCAAGATGGTGACCATCACCGCCGAGGAGCCGCGCGGCAGCGTCCGGATCACCGCCCGGCGCGGCTGCGTCGTCCAGGTGGTGGCCGAGGCCGTCCAGCTCACCGGCCTGGTCGTGCAGGGCCAGGACGAGGAGCTGCCCGCCGTCGACGTGCCGCGCGGCCAGGCCGCGCTGTCCGACTGCGAGGTGGTCGGCAGCTCCTGGACGGCCGTCCTCACCCGCCAGCAGGGCTCGCTCGCGATGCGCGACTGCCGGGTCACCAACCCGGCCGGCGCCGGCATCGTCGAGACCTCCACCGGCACCAGCGTGATCGAGGACTGCGTCATCGAGCACCTCGGCACCTCGGCCGTGGTGGTCGGCGAACGGGCCAACCCGCTGCTGCGCAACTGCGTGCTGCGCGACGCCCGGGGCAACGGGATCTGCGCCAACGGCGAGGCCCGCGGCACCTTCGAGGACTGCGAGATCTCCGTCACCGACAAGCCCGCCGTCGCCCTGGAGGAGAACTCCACCACCCGCCTGCTGCGCACCGCCGTCCGCGACACCACCATCGGCGTGTACATCAGCTCGGCGGCCCGGGTGGTGCTGGAGGACTGCACGGTCAGCGCCACCTCCGGCCACGGCATCGCGCTGGCCGGGGGCACCGACCCGGAGCTGCGCCGCTGCACCACCACCCGCACCGCCGGGCACGGCATCCACATCACCGGCCGCTCGCGCGGGCACCTGGAGAACTGCGAGGTGTCCGGCGCCGAGGGCACCGGCATCTGGGTCGGGGAGTCCTCCGGACCGGTGCTGACCCGCACCGTGGTCCGGGACTGCGGCGCGGCCGGCGTCGAACTGGCCGAGGAGAGCACCGCCGACATCGACCGGCTGGAGGTCCGCGACGTCACCGGGCCCGGGGTGTCGATCGGCGGCGGCGCCAACCCGAGGGTGCGCCACCTGACCGTCACCGGCGCGGGCACCGACGGCGTGGAGGCGCTCCGCGACGGCCGGGGCCGGCTGGAGGGCGTCGAGGTGACCGAGGCCGGGCGGGCCGGGCTGCGGATCGCGGACGGCGCGGACACCTTCGTCGGCGCGGCCGTGGTGCGCGGCGCCAAGGGCAGCGGCGTGCTGGTCGGCAAGGTCGGCCGGGCCGCGCTGCGCGACTGCGAGATCAGCGGCTCCGGGGACGACGGCGTCGCCGTCGAGGACGGCGGCGAGCTGACCTGCACCCGGGTCCGCAGCCACGGCAACCGCCGCCACGGCGTGCGGATCGGCGCCGGCGGCCGGGCCGTGCTGGCCCAGGTCGAGGCGGTGGAGAACATCGGCGACGGCGTGCGCCTCGACTCCGCCGAGGCGGTCCGGCTGACCGGCTGCACGCTCTCCCGCAACCGCGGCTCCGGCCTGCGGCAGACGGCGGCCAGCGAACGGCTCGCCGTCGAGCAGCTGACCAGCGGGGAGAACGGCCTGCCCGACGCGCACGGCACCGCGACGGCCGCCACCGGCGCCCCGCGCGCCGAGGGCGCCGCGCCAACGCCCGCCCCCGCCGCGGCCGGCCTCGGCGCCACCCGCGCCCAC
>NZ_JBHSOF010000044.1:0-15328 GCF_042656005.1 Kitasatospora misakiensis
CCGGGCGCGCCGGGCAGACCGGCAAGGCCCGGCAGGCCGTCCGGCGAGGCCAGCATGGTCGCGGCGTGCTCGACGCCCGCGCCGGCCGGCGGACCGGCGGGCGGCGGGACGGGGGCCCCGGGCGCGCCGGGCAGACCGGCGAGCCCCGGCAGGCCGTCCGGCGGCGCCAACAGCGTCGGCGCGGGCTCCACGGCAGGACCCGACGGCGGGACGGGCGTCCCCGGCACCGGCGTACCCGGACCACCGGGCGCGCCGGGCAGACCGGCAAGGCCCGGCAGGCCGTCCGGCGGCGCCAACAGCGTCGGCGCGGGCGCCACGGCAGGACCCGACGGCGGGACGGGCGTCCCCGGCACCGGCGTACCCGGACCACCGGGCGCACCCGGCAGACCGGCAAGACCCGGCAGACCGCCCTCGGGCAGCAGCACGGTGGCCGCCTCGGATCCGGCCCGCGGCTCGGCGGACAGCCCGGCGCCGTTGGTGCGCAGCCCGTCGGGCAGCAGCATGGTCGCCGCCTCGGCGCTCGCGCCGGACGCGGGCGGACCGGCCGGCTCCTCGTGGCCGGGCGGCGGGGCGAGCATGGTCGGCGCGTCCCCGGCGGGCCGCTCGGAGACCGGCGGCGTGGTCAGGACGGCGGGCGCGGGCGCGGGCGTGTCCTGGCGCCCGAACCGGACCGGCGGTGCCGGCGGCTCGGCAAGCGGGGCCACCGGCGGAGCGGGCGGAGCCTGCGACACGGACGGCGCAGACGGCGCGGGCGGAGCAGGCGGAGCGGACGGCACCGACGGCGCCTCCGGCACGCCGGCCACCGGCACACCGGCCGCCGGCGTCCCGGCGGACGCCGGTGCGCCCAGCCGCTCCGCCTCCGCGGCGAGCGCCGCCTCGCCGGCCTCCTGCAGCCACTGCGGCGGGCTGAGCAGGAAGGACGTCGCCTCGACCGGCCCCGGCGTGGGCCGGGCCGCACCGGCCGGGTTGGCCGCGACCGGCCGCCCGTAGGCCTCCTCGTACTGCCGGACCACCTCGTTGACCGGCAGCGCGGGCCAGAGCGTGCTCGCGCCGGAGTCCCGGGCGATCACCAGCCGGGCCTCACCCTCGGCCGAGGTCGCGGTCGCGCCGTCGCCGGGCTGCACCGCCCAGCAGACGAAGCCCAGGTCGAACTCCCGGACCCGCACCTCGCGCTGCCACTCCCGCGGCACCCCGCCGTTGATCCACTCCTCGGCGAGCTCCTGCGCCTGCGCGTACGTCACCACGCCCGGTTCACCCCTGTCCCCATCGTCCCCGCTCGTTCCACACCGTCGACGACCGGCCGGTCCGCCGCCCGCTCCACCACCCGGTCCGTCCGGCGTTCCGCCGCCCGGACCACCGCGAAGGCCACGTCAGCCCACCGGAACGGCCCGGGCGAACCCGCCGTTCACCATCAGCTCGGCGACCGTCTCCAGCTCCGGCGGGCTCCCGGCCAGCCGCAGCAGGAAGGCGTCGAAGTCGTCCCCGCAGGGCAGCAGCAGCCGCTCGACCCGGTCCTCGGGGGACTCCGGGGCGCCGGTGTCGCGGGCGTCGTCGTAGAGGCAGAGCCAGACCGAGCCGATCCGGTCGCCGCGCACCTTCAGCGCCAGGATGCCGCCCTGGGCGTAGGCGATGCCCAGGTAGTCCTTGGTGAAGTGGTCCCGCAGGCACTTGTTGGCGTAGACGACGTCCTCGGTGCCGTACTCCTCGGTGAGCGTGAGGAACGGCTGGTCGACCAGCAGCCCGAGGTCCGGGTCGAGCGCCACCCCCTCCGGGGCGCGTCCGCCGCCGAGCTTGAGGAAGGTGCGGTAGGCGCCGGGCAGCCGGTAGCCCAGCCGCTCCTCGGCCCGCTGCACGAGGTCCTCGGGGACGCCGATCGGGTCGCTGCCGTCCCTGGCGAGCGAGAAGTGCACCGGCCGCTTCTCCTGCAACGGGCGGGTGCCGCGCCGGCCGTGGTCGGCGGAGGAGGTGGCCAGCCCGCCGTGGTGCCGCAGCAGCGCCTTGACCTCGACCGGGACGAGTTCCATCCGCCGCCAGCCGGGCGCGGCCCGGCCGGCCACGTGGTGCCAGGTCCAGCCGGGCGGGGTGGCGACCGCGGTCTCCAGGTCGGCCCAGAGCGGGTGGCCCTGGGTGAACAGCGCGGCGTTCGCCGAGACGTAGTCGGTCAGCCGCAGCTCGTCGACGCCGAAGCCGGCCGGCGGGTCGGCGACCTCGGCCGCCGCGGCGGCGAACGGGCCGAAGTCCGGGTAGCCGTACTCGTCCACCCGGACCCCTGCGGGGTGTCGCTCCGCGCGGACCGGATCCGGGAACTGCACCACCTGACCTGCGTACGCCGCGTTCGGTGCGGCGACGACGCCGGGCCGACCTGTCGTCATCTGGGAGCCCCCACTGGCTGCTGCAAATTCTCGGTGCGCTTGTTGGGAACCAGCGTAGGGGGTACGCCCGCGGCCCGGCCCCCCGCCCGGTGGACCGGCCCCGAAGCGGACACGGGACGGCCCCGTACCGGACACGGGACGGCCGCAGAGCGGACACGAAGCCGCCGCGGAGCAGGCACCGAGCGGGCACAGGCGTCGGACACCGAGCGGGCACAGGCCAATGCCCGGAGCAGCCAAGGCGCGGAGCGCCCGCGGCTCAGGCCACCAGCGCCTTCGCCAGCACCTCGACCACCCGCTCCTGCTGCGCCGCGGTGATCTGCGGGAACAGCGGCAGGGTCAGCAACTCCCCCGCCGCCCGCTCGGCGACCGGGAACGCCCCCTCGCCGTACCCGAGGTGCCGGAAGGCCGGCTGACGGTGCACCGGCACCGGGTAGTGCACGCCCGCACCGATCCCGGCCGCGTTCAGCGCGGCGAGCAGCGCGTCCCGCCGCCCGCCGCCCGCACCGACCCGGACGGCGTACAGGTGCCAGACGTGCTCGTTGCCGGGCGCGGTGCGCGGCGGGGTGACGCCGTCCAGACCGGCCAGCAGCCGGTCGTAGCGGGCGGCGGCGGCGCGCCGGGCCTCGTTCCAGGCGGGCAGCCGGCGCAGCTTGGCCCGGAGCACGACGGCCTGGAGCGCGTCCATCCGGGAGTTGAAGCCGAACCGCTCGTGCGCGTACTTGCGGGCCGAGCCGTGGTCGCCGATCAGCCGGACGGCGGCGGCGAGTTCGTCGTCGTCGGTGACGACGGCGCCGGCGTCCCCGTACGCGCCGAGGTTCTTGCCGGGGTAGAAGCTGGTGGCGGAGATCCGGCCGTGGTAGGCGCGGCCGTCCTGGCGAGCGCCCTGGGACTGCGCGGCGTCCTCCAGCACCGGACGGTCGCCGGCCAGGTCGAGCAGCGCCGCCATCGGGGCGAGCTGGCCGTTGAGGTGGACGGGCAGCAGCGCGACCGCGTCCGCCAGCACCTCGGCGACCCGGGCCGGGTCGATCAGCAGGTGCTCGGGGTCGGCGTCGACCAGGACCGGGCGCAGACCGGCCCGCTGGACGGCCTCGGCGGTGGCGACGAAGGTGTTGGCGGGCAGCACCACCCCGCCGCCGGGCGGCAGGTCGAGGGCGCGCAGGGCCAGTTCGAGGGCGTCGGTGCCGTTGGCGGCGCCGACGCAGTGCCGGGCGCCGGAGAAGGCCGCGTACTCCTCCTCGAAGCCGGCCACCTCCGGCCCCTTGACGTAGCCGCCGCTCGCGAGCACCCGGTCGAAGCCGGCCCGGACCTCGGCCTCGATCTCGGCGTGCGCGGCGGCGAGGTCGACGAGCGGGACGGGCTGGTCGGTGGTCATCCTGTGGTCTCCCTGGGCCGGTCGGAACCTGTGTGCGGACGGACGGAGGGGCGGACGGACGGAGGGGCGGACGGACGGAGCGGCGGCGGCCCGGGCGCTCAGCCGAGCGCGGCGCGCAGGGCGGCCACCACCCGGTCCTGCTGCTCCTCGGTCAGCGCGTGGTGGAGCGGCAGGATCAGCGAACGCCGGGTGAGCAGTTCGGTGGCGGGCAGCGGGACCCGGCCGGTCCCCTTGTACGGGGCCTCCAGATGGGCCGCCATGATGCCGCGCCGGGCGGAGACACCGGCCTCGGCGAGCCGCACCAGCAGCTCGGCGCGGTCCGGGGCGCCCTCGGGCGGCAGCACCCAGCAGGACTGGTAGTTGGTGGTGCCGTGCGGCGGGTCGTCGACCAGCCGGGCCCCGGTGCCGGCGAGCAGCTCCCGGTAGCGGGCGGCGAGTTCGCGCCGGCGGGCGACCATGGCGGGCAGTTTGCGCAGCTGCACCAGGCCGATGGCGGCCTGGATGTCGGTCATCCGGTAGTTGAAGCCGATCTCGTCGTAGGTCTCCAGCACGCTCGCGCCGCCGGCCCCGGCGTGCCGGTCGGCGGCCGAGACGCTCATCCCGTGCTCGCGCAGGCGCCGCAGCCGGGCGGCGAGTCCGCCGTCCCGGCAGGTGACCATGCCGCCCTCGCCGGTGGTGAGCAGCTTGCGCGGGTGGAAGGAGTACGCGGCGAGCTCGGCGCCCGCGCCGACCGGCCGGTCCCGGTACACGGATCCGGCCCCGCAGGCGGCGTCCTCGACGACGGTGACCCCGCGCGGTTCGACGACGGCCCGGATGCCGTCCAGGTCGACCGGCACCCCGCCCTGGTCGACCGCGACCACCGCCCTGGTCCGCCCGGTGAGCAGCGGTTCGACGGTGGCGGCGGTGAGGTTGCCGGTGGCCGGGTCGACGTCCGCGAACACCGGCACCGCGCCGACGTAGGTGACGGCGTTGGCGGTGGCGACGAAGGAGAGCGAGGGGACGACCACCTCGTCCCCCGGCCCGACGCCCGCGCCGATCAGCGCCAGGTGGAGCGCGGTGGTGCAGGAGGAGACCGCGACGGCGTGCTCGACGCCGAGGTGCTCGGCGAAGGCCCGCTCGAACGCGGCGACCCGGGGGCCCTGGGCCACCCAGCCCGAGCGGACCGCCTCGGCGGCGGCCTCGGCCTCCTCCTCGCCGAGCCAGGGGATCATGACGGGGATGCTGGACACAGGCGTACTCCGAACGTGGCGCGGACGTGATCGGTGGGCGGACGGACGCAGGGGACGCGACGCGGACCGGGTGCTGGGGGCGGCTACTGCTCGCGCCACCAGGCGACCAGCCGGCGCAGGCCCTCGTCGAGGCCCAGCTCGGGCTTCCACCCGAGGTCGCGCTCGGCCGCGCCGATGTCCGCGAGCCGCCGCACCACGCCGCCCGCCGTGCCCCGGGCCGGACCGTGCTCGACGTCCAGGTCGGCGCGGTCCATGGCGGTGAGCAGGGCGTCGGCCAGGCCGCGCAGCGAGACCTCGCTGGCGCTGGCGATGTTGTAGACCCGGTCGGTGACGGGGGCGGCGGCGGCCAGCAGGTTGGCCCGGGCGATGTCCTCGGTGTAGACGAAGTCCATCGTCTGGGTCCCGTCGCCGAAGATCAGCGGCGGCTGTCCGGCGGCTATCCGCTCCATCCAGCGGATGAACACCTCGGTGTACCGGCCGTGGACGTCCATCCGGGGCCCGTACACGTTGAAGTAGCGCAGCGCCACGTAGTCGAGGCCGGCCATGGCGTGGAAGGAGCGCAGCAGCCCCTCGTTGAAGACCTTGGCCGCGCCGTACAGGGTGTCGTTGTGGTACGGGTGGTGGTTCTCCGGCGTCGGGAAGACCTCGGCGAGGCCATAGACGGAGGCGGTGGACGAGGCGATCACCTTGCCGACGCCCACCTCGGCGGCGGCCTCGACCACGTCGAAGGTGCCGTCCACCATGATCTCCAGGGCCAGCCGGGGCTCGGTGGCGCACTGGGTGATCCGGATCGCGGCGAGGTGGAAGAGCAGGTCGGTGTCCGGGCCGAGGAGTTCGCGCAGCAGGGCGCGGTCGCGGATGTCGCCGTCCACCACCCGCAACTGTCCGGGGGCGGCGATCTCCTGGGCGTAGGCGAGGTTCTCCGCCCGGCCGCGGACGAAGTTGTCGAGCACGACCACCTCGCGGGCGCCGCCCTCGATCAGCTGGTCGACCACGGTGGAGCCGATGGTGCCGGCGCCGCCGGTGACCAGGCAGCGGGAGCCCTCGATCTGTACAGCGTTCACCGCGTGGCGGCCCTTTCCTGAGCTGCGGACATGGCAGGCGTGCCGGGCAGGTCCTGCCCGTCGGACGGTTCGCGCGGGCCGGCCGGCGCGGAGTCGAGGCCGACGCCCACCGGGACGGTGGCGCCGCCGAGTTCGAGGCTGAGCGAGGCCGCCTCCAGCAGTTGGAGCACCCGCAGGCCGGACCGGCCGTCGGTGAGCGGGGCCCGGCCCTCGGTGATGGCCGCGGCGAACTCGGCCATCACGTTGCGCAGCGCCTCCTGCTCGACCAGCGCGGGGGCGACCATCGAGCCGACCCGGTAGGAGATCAGCGCCTGGTGGCGGATCGCGTCGGTCAGTTCGTCGGGCGGGGTGAGGTCCACGCCGCGGTCGTGGACCGCCAGCCGGGCCTGCGGGTTGAGGTCGTCCCAGACCAGGGTGCGCCGCGAGCCGCCGATCAGGGTGGTGCGGACCTTGGTCGGGGAGAGCCAGTTGACGTGGCAGTGCGCCAGCGCGCCGTTGCTCAGCCGGACGGTCAGGTAGGCGACGCAGACCCGGCCGGCACCGATCGGGTCGGCGCCCTGGGCGGAGACGCCGACCGGTTCGACACCCGGCGGCAGGACGAAGTCCAGGATCGACAGGTCGTGCGGGGCGAGGTCCCAGAGCACGTCGACGTCCGGCTGGACCAGCCCGAGGTTGATCCGCACCGAGTCGAAGAACTGGACGTCGCCGATCTCCCCGCCGTGCACGAGTTCACGGATCCGGCGCACCACGGGGGTGTAGCAGAAGGTGTGGTCGCACATCAGCACCAGCCCGCGCTCCTCGGCGAGCGCCACCAGCTCGGCGGCCTCCTCGGCGGAGGTGGTGATCGGCTTCTCCACCAGGACGTGCTTGCCGGCCTCCAGCGCGGCCCGGACCAGCCGGTAGTGCGCGGCGGCCGGGGTGGCCACCGCGACGGCGGCGACCCGCTCGTCGGCCAGCACCTCCTCGTACGAGGTGGTGGCCCGGACGGTGCTGTACTCGCCGAGCACCCGGCGGGACTTCGCCGCGTCCAGGTCGCAGAGCCAGTGCAGGCGCAGCGCCGGGGTCTGCTGCGCGTTGCGGACCAGGTTCGGTCCCCAGTAGCCCGCCCCGACCACCGCGATCCCGATCCGGTGCGCCGGCGCGGTCTGCGGCGGCGCGCCGGGTGTGGGCACGTGCTCGCCCGGCGCTTCGTTGGCGGCTTCCGTCCCAGTCATCGCAAGACCCCCCTTGCTGTGTCGACCCGGGGACCGGGCTCCGGGCGCGCGGCCCGGCCCGGGCCCCCCGGGGCGCCTGACACGCCCCAGCCCCTACGACCCCAACGACCATGGCAGACAAAGGAGTTGCCACTCCCTCCGGTGACCCCCACCGGACCGGTCGCACCCTCGGCCCGCCCGCTGGAACGCTACCGGCCGCCGTGGCCGCCCGGGGGCGGATTGGGGAAACCCGGGGACGAGTCGTGATGATGCCGTGCGGATCCGGCCAACGTCGCGTGACCGTCCACCGCCGGGCCGCCCGGACCGGTCCCGGCCCGGCCGTGTCCCGGCCCCCGATTGTGCGGTTGTCAGTGTCGTTTGACAGGCTGGCCCCTGTCGCGCCGTGCCCTCACGCGCACGGCGCGCGGGAGAACGTACGGGAACGCCGGCGTGAAGACGAGGAGGAGATCGAGGCCATGACCACCGGGGAACCGGCCGGGCCGCCACTGCTGCGCCACCACCGCGACAGCCTGCTGCCCGCCGTCGCCGCCGCGCTCTCGTTGAAGGGCGGCGAGGTGCACACCCTTGCCGGCGACAAGTCGGACCGCCGCCCCGTCCTGCACCCACTGGTCGGCGGGTTCCTCGACGCGCTGCCGCTGGACCAGCGCGAGCGCTTCACCGGCCGCTGCCCCGAGGCGGTCCTGCTCTCCCAGTACCTGACCGCGGTGGACGGCCGGCGCTCCAAGCGCGCGGCCCGGAAGCCGATGAGCCTGCACGAGGCCCGCAAGGCGCTCAAGGGCGCCCGGCTGACCACCGTCCGGATCCGCGAGGAGCACGATCCGGCCCACGGCACCCACGCGCCGCCGTGCCGCTCCTGCGCGCCGCTGCTGGAGCACCTCGCCGTCCAGAGCGTCGCCGTCGGCCCGGCCGCCGCCGGCTGACCGGCCCGCCGCCGAGGCCGGCCCGCGCCGGCCGCGCGGCGCGCCGCCCGTCCCCCGTCCCCGCACCACCGGAGCCCGTCCTGAATCCGTCCAGCCCGCCCCCGCCCCCGCCGACCACCCTCGCCGGGCCCGCGCTGCGGACCCGTCCGCGCTTCCCGGCCGATGTCTCCGCCGAACTGAAGGCGGCCGGCTGGCACCCCGGGCGGTGGCGGATACAGCAGGCCGAGGAGTGGGCCGACACCCTGGCCGGGTACGGCAACCCGGCGGGCGACCGGCACGCGGTGTTCCCGGCGGCGGTGGAGGCCTGGGCCGAGTTCGGCGGCCTCGCCTTCGACCTGGTCGGGCCCGGCCGGCAGCTGGCCCGCACGCCGTTCCTGGTCGACCCGCTGTGCGGCCTGCACCAGCCCCGCACCCTGGCGGACCTGGGCCGCGCCCTGGACACCAGGATCGCCCCGCTGGGCGAGGAGGCGTACGGGCAGGCGCTGCTGGTGATCGACGAGGAGGGCCGGGTCTACAGCCTGGACCACACCGGCGAGTGGTACCTCGGCGACGGCGTCGACCAGGCGATCACCGCCCTGGTCCTGGGCACCGCCCCGGAACGGCTGCGCACCGCCGAGGACGCGTAAAGCCCGGGCCCGCGGGCCTCCCGGCGCCTGCGGGGCTCAGACCAGCCGGTCCTGCCGGACCGCCAGCCGGGAGGGCAGGACGGCCTCCACCCGGAAGCCGCCGTCCCGCTCCGGCCCCGCCGAGAAGGTGCCCCCGAGCGCGACCACCCGCTCGCGCATCCCGACCAGGCCGTTGCCCCCGCTGGGCAGCGCGGCCGCGGACCGCTCGCCGCCCGGACAGGCGTTCACCACGCTGACCCGTACGCCGTTCGGCGCGTACGCGAGCAGCACCGACACCTGGGCCCCGCCGGCGTGCTTGTGCGCGTTGGTCAGCCCCTCCTGTACCACCCGGTAGGCGGTCTGCTCGGCCTCGCCGGTGAACTCCTGCCGGCTGCCGCTGACCGTCAGGGTGACGGCCATGCCGGCCGCCCGGGACTGGTCGACCAGCCGCGGCAGCGCGGTCAGCGAGTCCGGCTCGGCCGCGCTCTCCTCGGACATCCGCAGCACGCCGAGGATCTCCCGCAGCTCGTTGAGCGCCTGCCGGCCCACCTCGCCCATCAGCTTGGCGCTCTGCGCCGCCTTCTCCGGGTCCTTGGCGACGATCCGCTCCAGCGCCCCGGCGTGCACCACCATGAGCGAGACCCGGTGCGCCACCACGTCGTGCATCTCCCGGGCGATCCGGGTGCGCTCCTCCAGCCGGGCCCGGCGGGCGCGCTCCCTGGCCTGTTCGGCCAGCAGGTCCAGCTCGGTCTCCAGGCCGTGCGCGCGGTCCTTGAGCGACTCGATCAGCCGGCGCCGCGCGCCGACGTACAGGCCGGTCACCACCGGCGCCACGGTCGCGCCGGCGGCCACCAGCAGCGCCAGCACCAGCTGGCCCCAGAACGGCGGCTGTTCGATCGTCGGGTCGCCGGGGTCGACCATCGACAGCAGGATCACCCCGGCGGTCTCGGCGTAGGCGAGCGCGGAGAGCGCCACCACCCGCCGGCGGCGCGAGGGCCACTCCCAGGTCGCGGCCAGCGTGTACAGCGCCACCATCAGCAGCACCATGCCGGGCACCCCGGGCGTGACGATCAGCGCCACCACCACCGGCACCGCCGGCCAGCGCCGCCGCACCACCAGGCTGGCGCCCACCAGCGCGCCGAACAGCGCGATCCCGACCTCGGCCGCCAGGCCGAGGTGGATCCGGCCGCCGATGTAGGCGACCGAGCTGGCCGCGCACTCCAGGGCCGCCGCGGCGGCGAGCCCGGCGTCCAGGAGGGC
Organism: Kitasatospora misakiensis; assembly: GCF_042656005.1. NCBI lineage: Bacteria > Bacillati > Actinomycetota > Actinomycetes > Kitasatosporales > Streptomycetaceae > Kitasatospora > Kitasatospora misakiensis. Next base: position 10,037 of record NZ_JBHSOF010000044.1, read on the forward strand.
GCTGCGCCGCCGCTGCCACCACAAGAAGGACGACCGGCCCCGCACGCGCTCCCCAGGCGACTTGCTCATGCCCCACAGACTACGGCGCGACCCCCGTCCGCCCCCACCGGGTCGCGCCCGGACGCACCTTGGCGGCCGACCCGCGTTCCCACCCCCGAACCCAAGTGGTCCAGACCACATACGGCCCCTGGGCATCGCTGTCCGCCATCCGGCCACTTCGCGGACAGCGCCCCTCCCGACACCTATGCTGGTCGCGTCGGACAGCGCGGTCCGCACGCGTCACACCCGCCACACGCGGGGCGGCCCTGTGACGATGAGCCGTTGCCGAACACCCCCACCACCCCGAGGGAGCCAGCCGTGACCGCTCCGGTCCCCAGCCCGGCGGACAGCCCGACCCCCGTCGCCGACAACGCCGCACTGCGCGCGGACATCCGTCGTCTCGGCGACCTGCTCGGCGAGACGCTGGTCCGCCAGGAAGGTCCCCAGCTGCTCGGCCTGGTCGAACAGGTCCGGCTGCTCAGCCGCACCGACGGCGAGTCCACCGCCGAACTCCTCTCCGACATCGACCTGGAGACCGCCGCCAAGCTGGTGCGCGCCTTCTCCACCTACTTCCACCTCGCCAACGTCACCGAGCAGGTGCACCGCGGCCGCGAGTTCGCCACCCGCCGCGCCCGCGAGGGCTCGCTGCTCGCGCAGACCGCCGACCAGCTGGCCGACGCCGACCCCAAGCACCTCCAGGACACCCTGGCCCACCTCGCCGTCCGCCCGGTCTTCACCGCGCACCCGACCGAGGCGGCCCGCCGCAGCGTCCTCAACAAGCTCCGCCGGATCGGCGAACTGCTCGACCGCATCCACCGCGAGGAGGTCGCCGCCGGCCTGTCGCACGCCGACCCGGCCCGCACCTCCTCCGCGCGCCGCCAGGCCGACCGCCGCCTCGCCGAGGTCATCGACCTGCTCTGGCAGACCGACGAGCTGCGCATCGCCCGCCCGGAGCCCACCGACGAGGCCCGCAACGCCGTCTACTACCTGGACGAGCTCTACCGCGACGCCGTCCCGCAGGTCCTGGAGGAGCTCCAGGAGGAGCTCGCCCGGGTCGGCCTGGAGCTGCCCGAGGGCGTCCGCCCGCTCACCTTCGGCACCTGGATCGGCGGCGACCGCGACGGCAACCCCAACGTCACCCCGCAGGTCACCTGGGACGTCCTCAACCTCCAGCACGAGTACGGCATCAAGGACGCCCTCGCCGCCGTCGACGACCTGCGCGGCACCCTCTCCACCTCGGAGCGGCTGGCCGGCGCCTCCGCCGAACTACTCGCCTCGCTCAACAGCGACCTCCAGCTGCTGCCCGAGCTGAGCCCCCGCTACAAGCGGATGAACGCCGAGGAGCCCTACCGGCTCAAGGCCACCTGCATCCGGCTCAAGCTGGAGAACACCCGCGAGCGGCTGGCCGCCGGCACCCCGCACATCGAGGGCCGCGACTACCTCGGCACCCGCGAGCTGGTCGCCGACCTGCGGCTGATCCAGGACTCGCTGCGCTCCCACCGCGGCGAGCTGATCGCCGACGGCCGGCTCGCCCGCGCCATCCGCACCGTCGAGGCCTTCGGCCTGCAGCTCGCCACCATGGACGTCCGCGAGCACGCCGAGGCCCACCACCACGCGCTCGGCCAGCTCTTCGACCGGCTCGGCGAGGAGGCCTGGCGCTACGCCGACATGCCGCGCGAGTACCGCCAGCGGCTGCTCGCCAAGGAGCTGCGCTCGCGCCGCCCGCTCGCCCCCACCCCGGCCCCGCTGGACGCCGCCGGCGCCAAGACCCTCGGCGTCTTCACCACGATCCGCGAGGGCTTCGAACGGTTCGGCGACGAGATCGTCGAGTCGTACATCATCTCGATGTGCCAGGGCGCCGACGACGTCTTCGCCGCCACCGTGCTGGCCCGCGAGGCCGGGCTGATCGACCTGCACGCCGGGCTCGCCAAGATCGGCATCGTGCCGCTGCTGGAGACCACCGACGAGCTCCAGCAGGCCGACCGGATCCTCGACGAGATGCTCTCCGACCCCTCCTACCGGCTGCTCGTCTCGCTGCGCGGCGACGTCCAGGAGGTCATGCTCGGCTACTCCGACTCCTCGAAGTTCGGCGGCATCACCACCTCCCAGTGGGAGATCCACCGCGCCCAGCGCCGGCTGCGCGACGTCGCCCACCGGTACGGCATCCGGCTGCGGCTCTTCCACGGCCGCGGCGGCACCGTCGGCCGCGGCGGCGGCCCCTCGCACGAGGCCATCCTGGCCCAGCCCTGGGGCACCCTGGAGGGCGAGATCAAGGTCACCGAGCAGGGCGAGGTCATCTCCGACAAGTACCTGCTGCCCTCGCTGGCCCGGGAGAACCTCGAACTCACCATCTCCGCCACGCTGGCCGCGTCCGCGTTGCACACCTCCCCGCGCCAGGCCCCCGAGGAGCTGGCCCGCTGGGACGCCGCCATGGACCGGGTCTCCGAGGCCGCGCACACCGCCTACCGGGCCCTGGTCGAGCAGGAGGACCTGCCGAAGTACTTCTTCGCCGCCACCCCGGTCGACCAGCTCGCCTCGCTGCACCTGGGCTCCCGCCCGTCCCGCCGCCCCGACTCGGGCGCCGGTCTGGACGGCCTGCGGGCCATCCCGTGGGTGTTCGGCTGGACCCAGTCCCGCCAGATCGTCCCCGGCTGGTTCGGCGTCGGCGCCGGCCTGGCCGCCGCCCGCGAGGCCGGCCTGGGCGACGTGCTCGACGAGATGTACGGCCAGTGGCACTTCTTCCGCAACTTCCTGTCCAACGTCGCCATGACGCTGGCCAAGACCGACCTGCGGATCGCCCGCCACTACGTCGAGCAGCTGGTGCCCGCCGAGCTGCAGTACATCTTCGAGCAGATCCAGGCCGAGCACGACCTCACCCTGCGCGAGGTGCTCCGACTGACCGGGGAGAACGAGCTGCTGGAGCACAACCCGGTGCTCAAGCAGACCTTCGCGGTCCGCGACGCCTACCTCGACCCGATCTCCTACCTCCAGGTCGCGCTGCTGCGCCGGCAGCGCGAGGAGGTCGCCACCGGCCGCCCGGAGGACCCGCTGCGCGCCCGCGCGCTGCTGCTGACCGTCAACGGCATCGCGGCCGGCCTGCGCAACACCGGCTGACCGGTCCCGGGACACCGGAGGGCCCCGCGGCGCGCACCACGCGCCGCGGGGCCCTTCCCCGTTCCGGACCCGTCTCACTCCCCGGTGTCGCCCGCGCGGTGGCGCTTGACCCACAGGGCCGCGCCGCCGGCCACCACGACCAGCCCGCCGCCGACGGCCAGCAGACCGGCGTCACCGCCGACCGAGCCGCCGAGCACCGGACCGAGCTGCGCCGAGACGGGCTCCGGGGACATCACACCCGGGTCCGGCTCGGCGATCGTGTCGGCGTACGCCGGACCGGCCCCGCCCAGCAGCACCCCGGCGGCGCCGAGCGCGCTCGCGGTGCCCAGCGCGCCCGCCGTACCCACCCGGCGGCCGAGCTTCCCCAACCGTGCCACGCGGATCCGCCGAAGGCGCCGGACCGGCCGAAAACCCCGCATCGAGAACTCCCCAGACCCCGTTCGCGTACTGGCTCGACGCTATCCGATCGGTACGGTTTTCTCACACCTGTTCAGGTTTGGACGACCAGAAGTAACACGACTGTTGTGCGAACGGACCGGCTCCCGCTCCCGGGCACACCGCCTCCTGACGCCGGATCAGGAGTTGTACGTGGACTGCGCCCGCTCCAGGCCCTCGGAGAGCAGCGCCTCCACGGCGTCCGCCGAGCGGTCCACGAACCAGTCCAACTCCTTGCGCTCGGTGGCGGAGAAGTCCTTGAGCACGAAGTCCGCGACCTCCATCCGGCCCGGCGGCCGGCCGATCCCGCACCGCACCCGGTGGTAGTCCGGGCCGAGCGACTTGGTGATCGACTTCAGACCGTTGTGGCCGTTGTCGCCGCCGCCGACCTTCAGCCGCAGGGCCGCGTAGTCGATGTCCAGCTCGTCGTGGACGGCCACCAGCGCCGAGGCCGGCACCTTGTAGAAGTCCCGCAGCGCGGTGACCGGGCCGCCGGAGAGGTTCATGAACGACATCGGCTTGGCCAGCACCACGCGCCGGCCGGACAGCCGGCCCTCGGCCACCTGGGCCCGGCTCTTGTGGGCCTTGAACCTGGCGCCCATCCGCTGGGCCAGCAGGTCGACGACCATGAACCCGATGTTGTGCCGGTTCCGGGCGTACTGCTCCCCGGGATTGCCCAGACCCACCACCAGCCAGGGCCCTTCGTACGATTCGTCCGTCATCCCACCGCTCCTCGTGGTCATGTTCACCGCCATCATCCCGGACACGCCGCTGCCCCGGCCGCTCCAGCGGGAGCGACCGGGGCAGCGGTCAGGCTGTGCGTGAGGCTCAGGCCTCGGCGCCGGCCTCGGCCTCGGCGGCCTCGTCCTCGACCGGGGCGGCCTGGGCGGCGATGACCTGCAGCACGACGGCGTCGGCGTCGACGGCCAGGGTGGCACCCTTCGGCAGGGTGATGTCCTTGGCGTGGATCGAGGCGCCGGCCTCCAAGCCCTCCACCGAGACGGTGACGGACTCGGGCAGGTGGGTGGCCTCGGCCTCGATCGGCAGGGCCTGCAGGACGTGCTCCAGCAGGTTGCCGCCGGGGGCCAGCTCGCCCTCGGTGTGGACCGGGATCTCGACGCTGACCTTCTCGCCGCGCTTGACCAGCAGCAGGTCGACGTGCTCGATGGTGCGCTTGATGGCCTCGCGCTGGACGGCCTTCGGCAGCACGTACTCGTCCTTGCCGTCGATCGGCACGACCAGCAGGGCGTTCGGGGTCTTCAGGGCCATCATCAGGTCGTGGCCGGGCAGGTTCAGGTGAACCGGCGTGTGGCCGTGGCCGTAGACGACACCGGGGACGAAGCCGGCGCGGCGGGCGCGACGGGCGGCACCCTTGCCGAACTCGGTGCGGGACTCGGCGGCAAGGCGGATCTCGGACACGACTGCACTCCTCGTAGATGCTGGCGCGGGGGTGCAGGCAACGCGAAAAACCGCCGGGACCACACCCTCAAACGATCGGGGGTCACTCGGCGGCGCAACGACCTCTGCCGGAACCCGGGGATTCCGGAACCGGCAGCGCGTCGATCACGGATCGGGCGCCCACGAAGCGGGCACACGGCATCCCTCGCCGAGCAGTTTCACGAGTCTAACCGCTGCCGCGGCTGTCGCGAAATCGGCGGCGGGCCCGGTCCGCGAGGGACCGGGGGCGGCGCCCGCGGGGGGGGG
>NZ_JBHSOF010000044.1:15338-76998 GCF_042656005.1 Kitasatospora misakiensis
CCCGCCCCCCCCCCCCCCCCGTCGGGGCCGGACACGCCGGCCCCGGACACGCCGGCGCCGGACACACCCTGGGTCAGTGCACGCCCTCGAAGAGGCTGGTGACCGAGCCCTCCTCGAACACCTCGCGGATCGCGGCGGCGATCGACGGGGCGATCGACAGCGTGGTGATCTTGTCCAGCTGCAGCGAGGCCGGGGTCGGCAGGGTGTTGGTGAACACGAACTCGCTGACCCGGGAGTTCTTCAGCCGGTCCGCGGCCGGACCGGAGAGCACCCCGTGGGTGGCGGCGACCAGGACGTCCGCGGCGCCGTTCTCGAACAGCGCGTCGGCGGCGGCGCAGATCGTGCCGGCGGTGTCGATCATGTCGTCGACCAGGACGCAGACCCGGTCCTTGACGTCACCGACGACCTCGGCCGACAGGATGGTGTTGGCCTGGGTGATGTCGCGGCGCTTGTGGATGATCGCCAGCGGCGCGTCCAGCCGGTCGCACCACTGGTCGGCCACCTTCACCCGGCCGGCGTCCGGCGAGACCACGGTGAGCTTCGAGCGGTCGACCCGCTCGCCCACGTAGTCGGCCAGCAGCGGCAGCGCGAACAGGTGGTCGACCGGGCCGTCGAAGAAGCCCTGGATCTGCGCGGTGTGCAGGTCCACGGCCATCAGCCGGTCGGCACCCGCCTGGCGCAGCAGGTCGGCGACCAGCCGGGCCGAGATGGGCTCGCGGCCCAGGTGCTTCTTGTCCTGACGGGCGTACCCGTAGAACGGCAGGATCGCGGTGATGCTCCGGGCGGAGGCCCGCTTCAGAGCATCGATCATGATCAACTGCTCCATGATCCACTGGTTGATGGGAGCCGTGTGGCTCTGCATCACGAAGCAGTCGGCGCCACGGGCCGACTCCAGGAAACGGACGTAGATCTCACCGTTGGCGAAGTCGAGGGCCTTCGTCGGAACCAGCTCGGTCCCCAGCGACGCGGCCACCTCCCTCGCCAGCTCGAGGTGGGCACGGCCGGAGAAGAGCTTCAGTTTCTTCTCGCCCGACGTCGTGATCCCGCTCACTGCCACCGTCTCCTCGCGTTGCTGAAACCGACCCCGTCCGCACCGCGGGCAGGCGTCCGCCAGCCTGCGAATGTGGTCGGGGAATGGTCGGTACGCCTGGACACGGGCGGTAGGCCCAATGGCGCACGTATGACCCCAAGGTTACGCGCCCGCGCCCGAAGCGTCCGCCCCGGGATCGTCCGCCCGACCGACGCCCGACCGCCACCCGCCCGCTCAGGCCTCCGTCGGGGCCTGCTCCTCGCCCTCGGCCGCGGCGGCCGCGGCCTGGGCCGACGTGGTGCCGGGGCGCTTGCGCCCGACCCAGCCGGCGATGTTCCGCTGCTGCGCCCGGCTGACCCCGAGGGCGCCGGCCGGCACGTCGTTGGTGATCACCGAGCCGGCCGCGGTGTAGGCGCCGTCACCGATCGTCACCGGGGCGATGAACATGTTGTCCGAACCGGTGCGGCAGTGCGCGCCGATCACCGTGCGGTGCTTGTTGACGCCGTCGTAGTTGACGGTGACGGAGGCGGCGCCGACGTTGGTGCCCTCGCCGATGGTGGCGTCGCCGATGTAGGAGAGGTGCGGCACCTTGGCGCCCTCGCCCAGCTCCGAGTTCTTCACCTCGACGTAGGTGCCGACCTTGGCCTTGCGGGCCAGCCGGGCCCCCGGCCGCAGGTAGGCGTACGGGCCGGCGGTGGCGAGCTCGCCGACCTCGGCGCGGTCCGCCGTGGTGTTGCTCACACGGGCACCGGCGCCGATCCGGGTGTCCTTGAGGGTGGAGTTCGGGCCCACCTCGCAGCCCTCGCCCAGGTGGGTGGCGCCCTGCAGCTGGGTGTTGGGCAGCACCACCGCGTCCGGCTCGTAGGAGACCTGGACGTCGAACCAGGTGGTCGCCGGGTCCACCACGGTCACGCCGGCCCGCATGGCCCGCTCCAGCAGCCGGTCGTTCAGCAGCCGGCGGGCGTGCGCGAGCTGCACCCGGTCGTTGATGCCGAGGATGTCCCGGTAGTCGGCGGCGACCACCGCGCCCACCCGGTGGCCGGCCCGGCGCAGGATCTCCAGGGTGTCGGTCAGGTACTCCTCGCCCTGCGCGTTGTCGGTGGTGACCTCGGCGAGCGCGCTCACCAGCAGCTTGGCGTCGAAGGCGAAGACCCCGGAGTTGATCTCGGCGATCGCCCGCTGGGCGTCGGAGGCGTCCTTCTCCTCGACGATCGCGGCGACCGCGCCGTCCGCCTCGTCGCGCAGGATCCGCCCGTAGCCGAACGGGTCCGGCACCACGGCGGTCAGCACGGTGACGCCGTTGCCCTGCCCGGCGTGCGCGTCGGCGAGGGCGCGCAGCGTCCCGCCGGTCAGCAGCGGGGCGTCCCCGGTGGTGACGATCACGGTGCCGTCGAGCTCGATCCCGTCGGAGGCCAGCGCCTCCAGGGCGGTGCGCACCGCGTGCCCGGTGCCGTTCTGCTCGGCCTGCACCACGGCGCGGGCGCCCGGGTGATGCGCCGCCAGGTGCTCGGCCACCTTCTCCCGCATGTGCCCGACCACCACGACCAGCTGCTCGGGAGTCAGTTCCTCCGCCGCCGCCACCGCGTGGCCGACCAGCGACCGCCCGCACACCTCGTGCAGCACCTTCGGGAGACTGTTCGACTTCATCCTGGTCCCGCCGCCGGCGGCGAGCACGACAACGGCGGCAGGCGAATTGGCACTCACGGGGGGAGGCTCCTCATTCGGTGACACGGGGAGGGCAGAGCGGCCACGACGGGACCCGCACGTCGGCGCCCTGGCGGCTTCGAGGATAGTGCGCGGCGGACGACCGGTTCTCCGGCCCCGGGAACCGTCACGGAGCCGCCACGAACCGGGCCGGGCCGACCGGCCCGCAGATGGCTCCCGGAGGAGGATTCGAACCCCCATAAGCTGGACCAAAACCAGCTGTCCTGCCCTTAGACGATCCGGGACCGGCGCATCCGCTCCCGTTCCCGGGACGCGCTCCGCCAAGAGTACGGGGTATGGGCCGCCACATCTACCTCCTCGGGGCTCTCCCCCGGGCGCCCTCCCGCGCGCGGTATGTCATCCATCCAGTCGGGTGAATTCACTTAAGCGCCGCCCGACGGCGTATTTCCTCCATGGCGGAGAACAACCTACGATTCCGTAGGTTACGCAGACGTAGCCTTCGTCCTCTCCCCCTCCAAGGACGCCCATGACCATCCAGGCCGGCGAGGCGCACGCCGATTCCGCGCGCCCCCTCGACACTCCCGACCCGTCCTCCTCCAGACCGGCCGCGCCCGGCTCCCCCGCGGGCGCCCCGGCCGAGGAGGCCGACCCGCACCCGCTCTCCGCCACCCGCGGCGGGGAGCAGCAGGGCGCCGCCGAGCGGATCGCGCTGGGCCTGTTCATCGCGGTGCCCTTCGCCGCCCTGGTCGCCGCCGTCCCGGTGGCCTGGGGCTGGGGCCTCGGCTGGACCGATCTCGCGATCGCCACCGTCATGTACTTCCTCGCCTGCCACGGCATCACCGTCGGCTACCACCGCTACTTCACCCACGGCGCCTTCAAGGCCAACCGGCCGTTGCGGCTCGCCCTCGCGGTGGCCGGCTCGCTGGCGATCGAGGGGCCGCTGGTGCGCTGGGTGGCCGACCACCGCAAGCACCACCGGTTCAGCGACAAGGACGGCGACCCGCACTCGCCCTGGCGCTACGGCGAGACCGTCCCCGCGCTGCTCAAGGGCCTGTGGTGGGCGCACATGGGCTGGCTCTTCGACGAGGAGCAGACCTCGCAGCTCAAGTACGCGCCGGACCTCGTCCAGGACCCGGCCATAAGGCGGATCTCCCGGCTGTTCTGGCTCTGGACCACCCTCTCGATGCTGCTGCCCCCGCTGATCGGCGGGCTGGTCACGCTCTCCTGGCAGGGTGCGCTCTCCGCCTTCTTCTGGGGTTCGCTGGTCCGGGTGGCGCTGCTGCACCACGTCACCTGGTCGATCAACTCGATCTGCCACGCGCTCGGCAGCCGGCCGTTCCGCTCCCGGGACCGCTCCGGCAACGTCTGGTGGCTGGCCGTGCTCTCCTGCGGCGAGTCCTGGCACAACCTGCACCACGCCGACCCCACCTCGGCCCGGCACGGCGTCCTGCGCGGCCAGATCGACTCCTCGGCCCGGCTGATCCGCTGGTTCGAGCTGGCGGGCTGGGTCCGGGACGTCCGCTGGCCGGACGCGCAGCGGATCGCCGCCCGCCGCGCCGCATGAGCGCGCACCTGCAGCATGATGTAGGGGTGAACGGGAGCAGCGCAGACAGCACAGGCGGCCACCAGAGCACGGGGACGGACGCCGCGCCCGGCCCGGCGCAGCACCGTCCGCGTGCCGCCGCCGCGCCGGGCAGCGCCGCGCCCGCCCCGCGCCGGCGGGCCGGCCGGGTGCGGATGACCGGCAAGCAGCGCCGGGAGCAGCTGCTGGAGATCGGCCGCACGGTGTTCGCCGAGCGCGGCTACGACGGCACCTCGGTGGAGGAGATCGCCGAGCGGGCCGGGGTGTCCAAGCCGGTGGTGTACGAGCACTTCGGCGGCAAGGAGGGGCTGTACGCGGTGGTGGTCGACCGCGAGATGCAACTGCTGCTGGACATGGTGACGGGGGCGCTCACCGGGGGACACTCGCGCGAGCTGCTGGAGCAGGCGGCCTTCGCGCTGATGGACTACATCGACACCTCGACGGACGGCTTCCGGATCCTGGTCCGGGACTCCCCGGTCGCCCAGTCGACGGGCACCTTCGCCTCGCTGATCAGCGACATCGCCACCCAGGTCGAGGACATCCTGGGCCTGGAGTTCAAGGCCCGCGGCTACGACGCGCGGCTGGCCCCGATGTACTCGCAGATGCTGGTGGGCATGGTCGCGCTGACCGGCCAGTGGTGGCTGGAGGTGCGCAAGCCGGAGAAGGCCGAGGTGGCCGCCCATCTGGTGAACCTGGCCTGGCACGGCCTGGAGGGGATGGAGCGGCACCCCAAGCTGGTCGGCGAGCGCAAGGGCTGAGGCCGCCGGCGCCCTGCGGGCTCAGGCCCGCTGCACGCCGACCTCACGCTTCATGCCGACTTCACGCTTCACGCCGGCCTCACGCCTCACGCCGACTTCACGCCGACGGCGAAGATCCGGCGGAACGGGAAGACGGTGCCGTGCGGCCCGGCCGGGTAGGCCTCGCGCAGCAGCGCCCCGTACTCGGCGAGGAACGCGGCCCGTTCGGCCCGGTCGGTGAGCCGGGTGAGGACCGGGCGCAGGGCGGTGCCCTTGACCCACTCCAGTACCGGGTCCGGCCCGGTGAGCAGGGTGCTGTAGGTGGTCTCCCAGACGTCGGCGACGCAGCCGGCCCCGGCGAGCGCGTCCAGGTAGGCGCCGGGCTCGTGGACACCGGCCCGGACGGCGTCCTCGCCGAGGGCGGCCCGCCAGCGGGGGCTGCGGCGCAGTTCGGCGAGCAGCAGGTGGCTGGGGGAGCCGAAGTTGCCTGGCACCTGGAAGGCGATCACCCCGCCGGGCTTCAGCGCCCCGGCCCAGCGCGGCAGCAGCGCGAGGTGCCCGTCCACCCGTCCCTCCTCGCCCGCCTTCGGCGAGGAGGGTCCCTGTCGAGGCCGGCCGCTCGTACCGAAGCCGATCCATTGCAGGGCTGCGTTGGAGACGATCGCGTCCGGGGCCGCCGCGGCCGGGTCGTAGTCGCCCGCGTCGGCGAGCAGGTAGTCGGCGGTGGGCTCGCCCTCGGTGCGGGCGGCGGCGAGCATCTCGGCGGAGTTGTCGATCCCGGTGATCCGGGCGGCGGGCCAGCGCTCGCGCAGCACGGCGGTGGAGTTGCCGGGGCCGCACCCGATGTCCAGGACGGTGGGGGCCGGCTCGTGGGGCAGGGCGGGGACCCGGGCGAGCAGGTCGCGCAGCGGGCGGGTCCGTTCGTCGGCGAAGCGCAGGTACTGTGCCGGGTCCCAGACGGGGGAGGTCATGATCAGCCTCACAAGTATCTCGACATCAAGATATCCAAGGCCAGCTTTCAGGCTGGATTTCTCGATGTCAAGAGACTTCACATCGACACAACCCCCGATACACTGATCGCCATGGAGGACGAGGTCGATCGGCTGGTCGCAGCGTGGCGCAGAGAGCGTCCCGACCTCGACGTGGAACCGCTCGAAGTGCTCAGCCGGGTCAGCCGGCTCGCCCGCCACCTCGACCGCGCCCGCCGGACCGCCTTCGCCGAGCACGGGCTGGAGCCCTGGGAGTTCGACGTCCTGACCGCGCTGCGGCGGGCCGGCTCCCCCTACCAGCTCTCCCCCGGCCAACTGCTCACCCAGACCCTGGTCACCTCCGGCACCATGACCAACCGGATCGACCGGCTCACCGGCAAGGGCCTGGTCAAGCGGCTGCCCGACCCGGACGACCGCCGCGGCGTCCTGGTCCGGCTCACCGACGACGGGCGCGACCGCGCCGACCAGGCGCTCGCCGGACTGCTCGCGCACGAGCGCGAGCTGCTCGCCCAGCTGACCGCCGTCCAGCAGGGCGAACTCGCCGGACTGCTCCGGCAGCTGGTCGCGCCCTTCGACAACATCCCTTAGAGGCTTCAGAAGCCGTCCGGGTAGGGCGCGCTCAGCGCCGGCACCGGCTCGGGCGTCCGGTAGCCCGGCAGCAGCTCGGCCAGCCGGCGGCGCACCTCGTCGTCGCTGTTGACCGCCGCCGCCCCGTACAGCCCGGTCAGCCCGCCGGCCAGGTCCTCCGGCCCGGCCGCGGTGTCCGCGACGGTGGCGTAGATCCGGGCGTGCTCGGTCGCCAGCCGCTCCTCGCCCTCCGAGAACAGCGCCTCGTTGAGCTTCTCCCCGGCCCGCAGCCCGGTGTAGCGGATCTCCACCTCGTCCCGGCCCAGCTGCACCTGCTCGGCGAAGTTGTGCACCAGGTCGACGATCCGCACCGGCTCGCCCATGTCCAGCACGAACACCTCGCCGCCGCGCGCCATCCGGCCGGACTCCAGCACCAGGCCGACGGCCTCCTCGATGGTCATGAAGAACCGCGTCACATCGGGGTGGGTGACCGTCACCGGGCCGCCGCTGCGCAGCTGTTCGGCCAGCACCGAGAGCAGCGAACCGCGCGAGCCCAGCACATTGCCGAACCGCACCGCCGAGAACACCCCGGTGCCGAGGTTGCGGGCGTCCCGGGCGTTGGCCTGGACGATCAGCTCGGCCAGCCGCTTGCTCGCGCCGAGCACCGAGGTCGGGTCGGCCGCCTTGTCGGTGGAGATCAGCACGAACCGCTCGACCCCGGTGGCCAGCGCCGCCTCCACCAGGTGGTCGGTGCCGAGCACATTGGACTTCACCGCCTCGCTGGGGTGGCGCTCCAGCAGCGGCAGGTGCTTGTGGGCGGCGGCGTGGAAGACCACCTCGGGCTTGAGGTCCCGGAAGATCTGCTGGATCCGCGGCCGGTCCCGGATGTCGGCGATCACCAGCGACTCGTCGGTGAGCAGCGCCTCGCCCCAGACCTCCAGCTGGAGCCGGTGCAGATTGGACTCGTCGTGGTCCAGCATGTAGAGCGCGCTGGGGTTGAACGCGTGTACCTGGCGGCAGAGTTCACTGCCGATCGAGCCGCCGGCGCCGGTCACCAGCACCCGCCGGCCCTCGATCACGTCCCGGACGTCGGCGGAGACCACGTGCACCTCGTGCCGGCCGATCAGCCGGTTGACGTCCAGGCTGCGCATGTCCGAGCCGACCACCTCGCGGCGCAGCGCGGCGAGGAAGGACGGCAGGTAGCGGACGGCGGCCCCGGCCGCCGCGGCGGCGGTGGCCAGCGCCCGGACCCGCTGCGGGGCGAGCCCGGGGATGGCCAGCGCGACGACCTGGGCGCGGTGCGCGACGGCGAGCGCGGTCAGCTCGGCGAGCGTGCCGAGGACGGGGACGGTGTCCACCGACCGCCCGGCCTTGGCCGGATCGTCGTCCAGCAGCCCGATCGGGGCGAGGCCGAAGTCCGGGGTCCGGCCGAGGTCGCGCACCAGCGCGGTCCCGGCCGCGCCGGCGCCCACCACCAGGGTGCGCAGACCCGTCGGCGGCACGACGGGACGGCGGGAGGGCGGCTCTGGTGCGCCCGCCGGTGAGCTTGAGCGCGCGCCCGGGGCGCTTGCGGCCTCGCTCGCGCTCTCGTTCGCGCTCTCGTTCGCGCCCAATGGGTCCGGGTACGGGCGTGCGGAAGTACTGTGCGGCGACATCTGTCCTCCGGAGTTCCCTGACCTGACGGAGCTGTACCGATGTGCGGATGCGACGGGTGGGCGGCTCAGCCCGGGCCGGGAGAGGTGGTCGTGGCGACGGACGGCGGGGCAGCGGGAGCCACGAGCTCGGACGGGCTGACGCCCGCCCGGCGGGCCACCGCGACGGCGGCCAGGGTGGAGTGCACCCCGAGCTTGCCGAGGACGTTCTGCATGTGCGTGCGGACGGTGTGCGGGGAGAGGTAGAGCCGCTCGGCGACGGCCTGCCGGCCGAGGCCCGCGACCATACAGCGCAGGATCTGCTTCTCCCGCGGGGTGAGCGTGTCGACCAGGCGCTCGCTCTCGGTACGGTCCCGGCGCGCGGTGGTGAGTTCGCGGATCACGCCGGTCAGCAGGGCGGGCGGCAGGTGGGTCTCGTCCCGCAGCACGCCCCGGATCACCGCCAGCAGACGGGCCAGCGAACTCTCCTTGGCCACCCAGCCGGTGGCGCCGGCGTGCAGGGCGCGGGCGGCCCGGTGCGGATCGTCGGCGGTGGCCAGGACGATCGCCCGCAGGCCGGGGTGGTGGCGGCGGACGCGGGCCAGCAGGGTGATCCCGTCGGGAGCCGGGGCGGCGGCCGGCCCGGTCGCGGGAGCGGCGGCCGGGATCACCGGCGCCGCCGGGTGCGGTTCCGCAGGGTAGGGACCGGCCGGGTGAGCGGCCGGACGTGGAGAGGCCGGAGGGCGGGCGGCGGTCCCGGGCGGACCTGCCGCCCCGGACGGGCCGGGGGTCGCGGACGGGCCGGGGGCCTGGGCCACCGGCGGACGGCGGGGCGTGGGCACGGTCGCCGCCGGGCGGCGGCGGAGGGCGTCGGGCGGGTCGGCGGAGGGCTGACGGGGCTTGCGGGCGGCCGCTCCGGCCTCGGCCACCCCGAGGTCGGCGTCGACCAGGACCACGTCGAACGCGCGCCCCTCGGTGGCGGCCCGCTCCAACGCGCGCTCCGCGGCGGCCGCGCTGCCCGCCGCGCCGACCTCGACATCGGGCTCGGCGGCGAGCGCCGCGGCCAGCGCCTCGGCGAAGATCCGGTGGTCGTCGACCACCAGGACGCGCATCCGCCCCATCGTCACTTCCCCCCACTTCCCCCCTGCTCAGCTCCGGCTCGCGCCCGGGAGGACGCCCCGGTCCCGCCGCCGCCGTCCGGGCGCTCCGTGCGCCGCCCACCTGCCGGGTGTCCGGAAGGGCCGAGGTGCCGGCCCCCACCGGCACCGGAATTCAGCGTACGGGGTGGGCGCCGAGTCGGTGGGGATTTGGTGAAGTTTCGTCAGGAGGTGCGAAATTGGCGGGACTTGGTGCACCCGATGGGTGCCCCGCCGCCGGAGCCTGGAAATGCCGGAACGCCGGAGCGCCGCCGCCCCCGCTGTGCGGGAGGGACGGCGCTCCGGCCGGGCCCGGCCTACCGGCCGCTCTTCGCCAGGGTGAACTTCCAGGCGTCGGCGACGATGTCGTCCAGCTCCGGACGGCGCGGGGTCCAGCCCAGCGCCTGGTGGGCGCGCTCGGCCGAGGCCACCAGGACGGCCGGGTCGCCGGCACGGCGGCCGGAGACCACCACCGGGATCTCCCGGCCGGTCACCCGCTTGACCGACTCGATCACCTCGTGGACCGAGAAGCCGCTGCCGTTGCCCAGGTTGCAGATCAGGTGCTCGCCCGCCTTCGCCGCGTCCAGCGCCAGCAGGTGCGCGTCGGCCAGGTCCGCGACGTGGATGTAGTCGCGGATGCAGGTGCCGTCCGGCGTCGGGTAGTCGTCGCCGTACACCGCGATGTGCTCGCGCTGGCCGAGGGCCGCCTGGAACACCAGCGGGATCAGGTGCGACTCCGGCTCGTGCCGCTCGCCGAAGGTGACCCCGGAGGAACTGGCGTACGCGCCAGCCACGTTGAAGTAGCGCAGCGAGACGGCGGCCAGGCCGTGGGCGACCGCCTCGCTGGTGATCAGGTGGTCGACGGCCAGCTTGGTGGCGCCGTACGTGTTGGTCGGCGCGGTGCGGGCCGTCTCGGCGATCGGCACGGACTCCGGCTCGCCGTAGGTGGCGGCGGTCGAGGAGAACACCAGCTTGCGCACGCCCGCCTCGCGCATCGCGCCGATCAGCTCCAGCGAGCCGGCCACGTTGTTGCGCCAGTACTTCTCCGGGTCCACGACGGACTCGCCGACCTGCGAGGAGGCCGCGAAGTGCAGCACGCCGTCGAAGGACCCGTCCAGGACCTTGCCGGCCTCCTGGATCCGGCCCTCGACGAACTCGGCACCGGCCGGCACGCCCTCGCGGAACCCCGTCGAGAGGTCGTCCAGGACGGTCACCCGGTGCCCCGCCTCCAGCAGGTGAGCGGCGACCACGCTGCCGACATAGCCGGCGCCACCCGTGACCAGGTACTTACTCATGATGCGACCTCCAGCGGGCGATGGTCCGTCGTCGGCGGACCATCGCGGACGTACGTGCAACTGCGGCCATTGTCCCTGCCCGGCGGGGGTGCTCCGGACCATCCGGCCGGCCGTTCACCGACCGTCCGCCGACCGTCGCCCCCCGGTTGTCGCCCCCGGCCGTCGTCCCCGGTCAGCCGCGCGCCATCCGGTCCAGCAGGCCGGTGCGCGCCGCCACCGCCGCCGCCTCCAACCTGGTCCGCGCCCCGAGCTTCATCAGCACCCGCTGGACGTGCGTGCGGGCCGTGCTCGCCGCGATCCGCATCCCCGCCGCGATCGCCGCGGTGTCCTCGCCGTCCGCGATCCGGGCCAGCACCTGCACCTCCCGCCGGGTCAGCAGCCGCAGCAGCCGGACCGCCTCGTCGTCCGGCTCGGCCGCCGGCCTCAGTAACTGGTCGAACGCACCCCGCAGCACCTCCACCGTGACCGCCGCCTCCCCCGCCCGGGCCCGCGCGATCGCCCGCTCGACCACCTCGATCCGCTCGTCGCTCGGCACGTACCCGGCCGCCCCGGCGGCGAACGCCCCCGCCACACCCCGGAGTTCACCCACCGGGCCGAGCACGATGACGGCCACCTCGGGCCGCTCCCGGCGGATCCTGCGCAGACCGTCGAACGCTCCCGGGTCGGCCGGCGCGGCCACCCCCAGCAGACAGACCTCCGGCCTCCGGCCCGTCACCAGATCGGCCGCCGACGCGGCCGGCGACCCCACCGCGAGCACCCGGTGACCACGCAGTTGGAGCGCGGTGGCCAGCGCCTCGGCCAACAGGCGGTGATCGTCCACCACGACGAGGCGAACACCCATGAGACCCCTCCAGGTCGGCGTCCCGCCCGCATCCCCGCCGGGCGGGGGAGGGCGGCCGATGACGCACCATCACAGCGCATTCCGTACCCGACGTGCCAGACCGTCTCACCGTCACCACCGGGCGGGCACAACGAAAAGGACCCCCGCCTCGATGGCGGGGGTCCTCCTGACCGAGCCCCCATGCGGAATCGAACCGCAGACCTTCTCCTTACCATGGAGACGCTCTACCGACTGAGCTATAGGGGCCTGTTCCTCGTCCGTGCTTCCCGGCTTCGCTTTCCGCTCGGCCCGGCCGCTCGAACAAGGAAGACATTACACGGCCGGGGGTCGGAATGGGAAATCGGTCCCGGCGGCCGTTCCACCGATCCGGGAGGTCACCGAGAGGTCCGTTCCGACCGTCTCCGGCAGCCGCCGAAGGCAGAGCAGCGCCACCACTCCCCACCCCGCCAGGTACCAGCCGACCGGCTCCGCCGTCCCGTACGTTTCGGTCAGCCTGGTCGCGATCAACGGCGTGGTCGCCCCGCCCACGACCCCGCCCAGGTTGTACGTCAGCGCCGCCCCCGTGTACCGCACCCGGGTCGGGAACAGCTCCGGCAGGAACGCCGCCAACGGCCCCAGCAGGCAACCCAGCGCCACCATCGCACCCGCCAGCGCGAGGAACATCAACCCGCGCCGCTCCGTCTCCAGCAGCGGGAACAGCACCAGCCCCCACAGCACCGCCAGCCCCGTCGCCCCCTGCAGCGTCCGCCGGCGCCCCCACACGTCACTGCGCCGGGCGCTCAGCCAGACCGTCACGCCCTTCCCCACCGCGCCGACCAGCAGCATCGACAGCACCACCGTGCTCGGCACCCCGAGCCCCGTCGTCGCGTACGCCAGCGCGTACGTCGTGGTCAGGTAGAACAGCGCGTACCCCACCGTGATCGCGCCGCAGCCCACCAGCACCGTCCGCCAGTGCCCGCGCAGCACCTCCACCACCGGCGCCCGCTCGGCGCCCGTCCGCACCTCGCCCCGGAACAGCGGCGTCTCCTCCAGCCGCAACCGCACGAACAGCCCCACCGCCACCAGCCCCAGCGACGCCAGGAACGGCACCCGCCAGCCCCAGGACCTGAACGCCGCTTCGTCCAGGCCCAGTTGCAGCGCCAGGAACACCCCGTTGGCCAGCACGAACCCGGTCGTCGGCCCCAACTGCAGATACGCCCCGTACCGCCCCCGCCGCCCGGCCGGCGCGTTCTCCGCCACCAGCAGCGCCGCGCCGCCCCACTCCCCGCCCAGCCCCACGCCCTGGCACACCCGCAACACCACCAGCACCACCGGCGCCCACCACCCCCACGCCGTGAACCCCGGCAGCACCCCCACCGCCGCCGTCGACAACCCCATCAGCAGCAGGGACACCACCAAGGTGGCCTTCCGCCCCAGCCGGTCCCCGAAGTGGCCGAACACCACCGCGCCGAGCGGCCGAGCCAGGAACGCCACCGCGTAGACCGAGAACGCCGCCAACAGCGCCCCCACCGTGCCCAGTTCGGGGAAGAACACCTCGCCGAAGACGAGCGCCGCGGCCGTCCCGTAGATGAAGAAGTCGTAGAACTCGATCGCCGTACCGATCAGCGCCGCCGCAGCGGCCCGCCGCATCTGCCCTGTCGCACCCATACTCCCAACCCTGGCGACCCCCGCCGGACCGCCAACAGCACCCACCCGGGTGACACCCGCGCCCCACCAGCCCCCGCACGCCCCCCGGCGGCGCCCACACCGCCGGGGGTCGCGGGCCTCACCTCGCGTACGGGTTGTCCCCCGACGGCGGGGCCGGCGGCCCGTACGACGGCGGAGGCGGCACCTGGCCGTGGGGGTGCGGTTGCGGTTGCGGCTGCGGCTGGGGCTGGGGTGTCACCGGCCTGCGGCGCCGCCGCACGGCCACCACCACCAGCCCGGCCACCAGCACCAGCCCCCCGACCACACCGGCCACCACGCCCACCCCGCTCCCCGAGCCCCCGCCCGCCTGCGGCGGCACCGGCGCAACGGAGGCCGGGGCGGACGCGGACACGGACGGAGCTGCGGGCGCGGACGTGGACCCGGGTGCCGAAGGCGATGCCGACGGAACGGCCGAGGTACTCGGCGCAGGCTGCCCGACCGGCTGCTCCTGGATCGGATACACATCCGCCGGCCCCGGATCCCCCGGCTCCGTCAGCGCTACCCGCGGCCGGACGATGCCGTATCCGATGGCGTCATTGCGCTGAGCGCCATCCTCAGCCTTTCCCGCGGAATTGAGCAGCACCCGCGTCACCTGGTTCCCGGTCCAATCGGGGTGCACCGCCCAGACCAGTGCGGCCGAGGCGGAAACGAGCGCCGTCGCATCCGAGGTCCCGTGCCCCTTGCAATAACCGGAGGAGGCGGTACAGGCGCTGTAGATGTCGATTCCCGGGGCGGCGATGTCCACCTGCGGACCTCGCTCCGATTCCGCCGTGACGGTACCGTTCCGGTCGACCGCGCCCACACCGAGCACGAGCGGGATCGCCCCGGGATACTCGACCGGATTCCCGCGCTGGGCCGAGTTTCCGACACTGGCGACAACCAACGAGCCCTTGCTGATCGCGTGTGCCACGGCAGTCTTGAGCGACTCCACATCGGCAGCCGTGGCCTCTCCCGCAACACTTCCCTGCGAGATGCTGATGACCTTCGCGCCCTGGTCGGCCGCAAAGGTGATGGCCTGACTGATCTGGCCGAGGAATTCCGACGTATTGACCGTCGTCCCGGCATTGCCGTTGTCCTTGACCTTTACCGGCAGCACTTTGACCGACGGCGCGAGTCCGTACGCTCCCTGACCGCCCAATCCCTTACCGGTACCGGCGATGACGGAGGCCATCTGGGTACCGTGGCCGCTCTTGTCCTCCTCGATACCACCGGGAAGCCCGCTGAGGTCCTTCCCCGGAAGGAACTGCCCTGCCAGATCGGGGTGACTCAGCTGGAAGCCGCTGTCGATGACCGCGACGACGACACCCTGGCCCTTGCTGCTCTTCCACATGTCGGGCGCCTTCATGGTGTCCAGGTGCCACTGCTGTTCGCGGATCGAATCCACTGCGGCCGCGGGCCCCGCGGCCAAACCGGCCACGATCCCGGCTGCCAACAGCGTCGCGGCGAACCCGCGCCCCCGTACACGTACGTTCGTCCGCCGCATCACTGCTCCCTCGTCACTTTCCCCGTCGGGCAAGAGCCACGCCACGCGCAGCACTGCCCGGCCACCGGGATGCCCAGTGGCCGGGCAGTCGTTCCGGACTACTCAATCACGCCCGGGTTGCTCTTCGGAGTACCGCTGGTCCAGGTCTCCTCGTCCTCGTGCAGGTAGTCGGCCCGGTTGCGGTGATCACGCTCGCGCCGCCCGCCCGCGCCGCCCGCCATGCCCGGGCCCATCATGCCGTTCTGGCCCGGCCGTCCCGCGCCCTCGGCCGCCGCACCGGCCGCGGCCGCCCGGCTGCGAAGACCGCTGCCGCCCGGGGTGAACTCCCCGCCGGCCGCCGGCCCCTTCGTCCCGCCGATCACGCCGCCGCCGGTCGAGCTGTAGCCCCGACCGCGTGCACCGCCGACGGCGCCGCCGCCACCGTGGCCGCCGCCGCCCTGGTGCATCCCGCCGCCCGGACCGTTGAAGCCGCCGGCGCCGGGGCGCCCCTGGGCCTCGCGCGAGCCGAAGACCGTACCGCCGTTGGTCGGTCCCGACCCGCCGTTCTTGGCCGGCAGGCTGCCACCGACGGTGCTGGTCCGGTTCGGGGGCACAGGGCCCCCGCCGCTCTTCAGCGGCCCGGTCCCACCGGTGAACGGACCGGTACCACTGAACGGGATCGGCCCACCGCCGGGGAACGCGAGCGGCCCGCCGCCCGGCGTACCCGGGTGCCCGGGACCGCCGCTCTGGGGGAACACCGGCCCCGGTCCTCCCCCGGGGCCCACCGGGCCGGTCGGCCCGGGCGCCGTCGGCAGCGCCGGCAGGCTGTCGAGCCCGGTACCGGGACGGTCCCCCGGGTGCGTCGGCGTCGGAGTCACCGATCCGGGCGTGTTCGGGTCACCAGGCAGCGGCACCGGAGACCCGTGCGGCGGGGTCGGCGTGCTGTGTCCCGGCGGAGTCGGACCGTGCGGCGTCGGCACCGGCGGACGCGGCGTCACGGAACCGCCGCCGGTGTCACCACCGCCGGACGGGCTGTACTCGCGGCTACCGCTGTAGCCACTGCGCGGAGTACGCACCGTGCCACCGGAGCCGGCGCGCCCTCCACCGCCGCCTCCGACCGAGACCTCTTCCGCCCCGCTGTGCGACTCGCCACCCGACTGGCCCGGCAGCTCGGGCATCTTGAGCGAGTTCAGCTTGGTCGTCGCCGCCTCGTACGCCTGCCCCAGGCTCTCCATCTGGTGGATGGCCTCCTGGTGCGCGGTGTCCACCCGCTTCTGCGCCGCCGCGGCCTCCGCGTTGGAGACCCAGGTCGGGTCTTCCTTCTTCATGATCGCGTCGGTGCTCGCGGACGGGTTGCCGATACCGGCGATGCTCAGCGGTGAAGGCTTGATGCACGGCTGCGTGGAGTGCCGCTTCACCATGTCGATGTCCTTGGCGGGCACCTCCGGCACACCGGTCTTGGCGGTGCTCAGGGCCTCGCCGGCCTGCACCATCGCGTCGCCCGCGCCCTTCGAGAACTCACCGATCATGGACGCCGACTTGTGCAGGTCACTGGCCCACGTCTTGAAGTTCTCGGCCGCCGGCCCCTCCCACTGGATCTGGGCCACGTGGGCGGCCAGCGCCTTGCTGAGCTCGTCCAGGACCCGCCCGGCGTCCTTGAGCTGGTTGCCGCGGCCGGTCACCTTGGACGGCTCGCTACCGGCAACCATCGACTTGAGCTGGGGGTGCCCCAGCCCCTCGAAGTTCGTTCCACCTGCCATCAGATGCTCCCCGTTCCAACGAAGCGAACACGCACGCCGATCATCAGTACTTGCCAGTCACCGCCGGCCCACCGGGGCCGTCCGCGTTCTTCGCGACCGCGTTGACCGCCGCCGTCTGGTGTTCCTCGTTGTTGCCGTAGCTGCCCGCCGTCTGCGCGA
Source organism: Kitasatospora misakiensis (assembly GCF_042656005.1). Lineage (NCBI taxonomy): Bacteria > Bacillati > Actinomycetota > Actinomycetes > Kitasatosporales > Streptomycetaceae > Kitasatospora > Kitasatospora misakiensis. Next base: position 31,879 of record NZ_JBHSOF010000044.1, read on the forward strand.
CCGCCTGGCTCATCTTGTCGATCTGCTCCGCGAACGTCTTCGAGAGCTGCGCGATCGCCGCGTGCGTCCGGTCGTACGCGGCCATCAGTTCCGTGGACTCGTGGAAGCCGGTGCCGAGGTTGCCGGCGCTGAGCTTCTGTTCCTTGATCTTGTGCTGCGCCGCTTCCGAGCCCTCCAGCGAGGCCAGAAGCGCGTCGACCTTCTTCTTGAAGTTGGTGAGCGTGTCGAGCTCGATCTTGACGTCCTTGGAGCCGAACGCCGCCACCAGCGCGGTGGCACTGACGTCGACCTGGACCTGGCCGACCACGCGGCCGATCAAGCTTCTGTCCAGCGTCCACGGCTTCACCTCGCCGTTGGGGCCTTCGGCCCAACCTGCGCCGCCCGGTCCAGCCTCGCTTGGCACAGCAATCCACCTCTCCCCCGTGTGCGCCGCGCCCGCGGGTGGCGCGGCACGACACACCGTCAACTACTCGGTCCCGCCGGCCGTACGGGCCGGTCGGGTCCACCAGTCAGGTCCATCGGTCGTTCCGGTGGAACCGGCTCGGGGTGTGGGACCCGCTCCGATCCACCCGGCGAAGCCGTCCACCCCTCGGGACGGACGGCGCCTCAATCATCGTAGCCACCGCCTCCGTCGGTCGGGCAGGGCCTATGGCCCGCTTGTACGCGATCGGTACGAACTTGACACGTGCACCCCCGAGAAACCCGCCGAGTCCCCACCGAGCACCCCGCAAACCGCCTGACGGGCCCCGTTAGACTGGCCGGGCCCGGCCATACCGGGCATGACCTCCTCTGCCGCGCAGCGTCGCACAGCAGCGACCCGGGCCGCCGCCCAGCCCCGCCACCCGCCGGGCCCGGCCCCGCCGCGGATCGGACGGCCCCATGACGCCCAGTGCCCCCAGTGCCCCCGTCGACGCCCCCTGGTGGGCCCGTGCCGCACGCCCGGCGAGGCCGCCGCTGCCGTGGGCGCCGATGGCGCGGGCCGCGCTCGGCATGGCGGTGGCGCTCGCCGCCGGGGTGCTGGCGCACCGGGTGGACCTCGGGGTGTTCGCCGGGCTGGGCGCGATGCACGCGACCATGAACGACCGGGTCGAGCCGGTCCGGCTGCGGGCCCGGCGGATCGCCTCGGCGGTGCTCGCCTCGGCGCTGGGCATGCTGATCGGGACCTCGCTCCAGCACGGCCAACCGGGCGGCTTCGCCGTGGGTGCCGCGCTGACCGGGACGGCGTTCGTCTCGGGCGCGCTGAGCGCGACGGGGCCGCGCGGATCGGCGGCGGGGCTGCTGCTGCTGGTCTCGGCCTCGCTCGGCAGCGGTATGCCGCTGCCGCACCCGTGGTGGGCGGCCTCGGTGGCGCTGCCGGCGGGGGCGGTGCTGGTGTTCCTGCTGGGTCTGCCGCTGCCCGGTCGGCGGGCTCCGGGAAGCGACCCGGGTGCCCGCGCGCTCGCCGCCGTGTACGACGCCCTCGGCCGGGTGCTCACCGACCTGGGGACCCCGCAGGGTGCGGCCTCCCGCCAGGTGCTGACGGCCCGGCTGAACCAACTCCAGGACGTACTCCCGCCGCCCGCGCCCACGCCCGCACCGCCGCCCACGCCCACCGCCCGCGTCCACACCATGTACCGGGCCGCGCTCGCCGCCACCGAGGCGGCCACCGGCCTGCTCTGGGCCTGGCGGCCGGTGCCGCCCGAGGTCGCCGCCGTACCGGGGTTGCTGGCCCGCGCGGTGGAGCGCGGCGGCGGCGAGGTGCGGGTGCCGGACTGGGCGCCGGACACGCCGTCCCGGCAGGCCCTGGACGCGGCGCTGCGCGCGGCGGCGGCGACGGTCGCGGGCCGGGAGGCCGCGCTGGGCACGGCGCCCGCCCCGCCGCCGGACCCGTGGCGGCTGCGGGTGCGGCTGGTCTCGCCCGGGGCGGCCCGGTACGGGGCCCGGCTGGCGCTGTGCATCGCGGTGGGCGTGGCGCTCACCGCCGCGCTGCCGCTGAGCCGGAGCTACTGGGTGCCGATGACGATCGCCTTCGTCCTGAAGCCGGACCTCGGCTCGGTGTTCCTGCGCGCGGTGAGCCGTTCGGTGGGGACGGTGCTCGGGGTGGCGGTGACGGCGGCGGTGCTGTTGCTGGCTCCCGGGCCCTGGGCGCTGGTCGCGATCGGCGCGCTCTGCGTGGCCCTGCTGCCGTACGCGACGGCGGCGCACTACGGGCTGAACACCGTGGTCATGACGCCGATGGCGCTGGTCCTGCTGCAACTGGGCGGGCATGACGGCGCGGCCGAGTTCTGGCCGCGGGTGCTGGACACGGTGCTGGCCAGCGCGGTCGTGCTGCTGTTCGGCCATCTGCTCTGGCCGGAGCGGCCGCGGCACCGGATCGAGCCGCGGCTGGTGTCGGCGGCCACCGCGCTGAAGGCCTATCTGGCCTCGGTCGCGCGGCAGGACGAGCCGGAGCCGCGCGCTGAGGTGTGGCTGCGGCGGACGGCCTACCGTGCGCTGGCCGACGCCCGCGCGGAGGTGGAGCAGGGGCTGGCCGAGCCGCCGCCGACCGGGCGGCTGGCCGCCGAGTGGCTGCCGGCGACGGCCGCGCTGGAGCGGCTGAGCGGCGCGGTGGCGGCGTTCGCGGCGCAGCGCCGGTACGGCGGGCGGGTGCCGGACCGGGCGGAGGTGGCGCGGGTCGGCCGGGCCCTGGACGAGCTGACGGCCGCGGCGCGCGCGCATCGTCCGCCGACCGTGGCGGCGGCGCGTCCGACCCGGCCGCACGACCCGACGCGCAGTGCGCTGGGCCGTGCGGCGGACGAACTGGACACCCTGCTCTCCGGCACCCGGAGCAGCCCCTCCTGAGCGACCCACGCGCCCCGGCCGACCCGGAACGGTCAGACCTGCTCGGCCAGCTCCAGCCAGCTCATCTCCAGTTCCTCCTTCTCGTCCCGGACCGCCCGCAGCCGGCTGTCCAGCTCGGCGACCTTGGAGAAGTCGGCGGCGTGCTCGGCGAGCTGGGCGTGCAGCTTGGACTCCTGCTCGTCCAGCTTCGCGATCTGCCGCTCCAGCTTCTGCAGCTCCTTCTTCGCCGCCCGCAGGTCCCCGCCCGACAGCGCGGGCGCCGCGGCCTCCCCGCCGGCCGCCGGAGCGGCCACCCCGGCGGAAGCCGCGGCGGAGGCGGCGGCAGCGGCCGCCATCGCGGCCCGCCGCTCCAGGTACTCGTCGACGCCGTTCGGCAGCATCCGCATCCGCCGGTCGCCGAGCAGCGCGTACGTCACGTCGGTGGTCCGCTCGATGAAGAAGCGGTCGTGGCTGATGACGATCATCGAACCGGGCCAGCCGTCGAGGAGGTCCTCCAGCTGGTTGAGCGTCTCGATGTCGAGGTCGTTGGTGGGCTCGTCGAGGAAGAGCACGTTGGGCTCGTCCATCAGCAGCCGGAGCAGCTGGAGCCGGCGCCGCTCGCCGCCGGACAGGTCGCCGACCGGCGTCCACTGCTTGTCCTTGCCGAAGCCGAACTGCTCGCAGAGCTGGCCGGCGCTCATCTCCCGGCCCTTGCCGAGGTCGACCCGGGAGCGGACCTGCTCGACGGCCTGGAGCACCCGGGTGGCCGGGTCGAGCTCGGCGACCTCCTGGGAGAGGTACGCCAGCCGCACCGTCTTGCCGACCTTGACGACGCCCGCGTCGGGCTGGATGTCGCCCTCCGAGGCGTACGCGTCGCGCAGCGCCCGCAGCAGCGAGGTCTTGCCGGCGCCGTTGACGCCGAGCAGGCCGATCCGGTCGCCGGGGCCGAGCTGCCAGGTGACGTTCTCCAGCAGGAGCTTCGGGCCGGCCTTCACCGTGACGCCCTCGACCTCGAAGACGGTCCGTCCCAGGCGCGCGTTGGCGAACTTCATCAGCTCGCTCTTGTCGCGCGGTTCGGGCACGTCGGCGATCAGCGCGTTGGCGGCCTCGATGCGGTAGCGCGGCTTGGAGGTGCGGGCCGGGGCGCCGCGGCGCAGCCAGGCGAGCTCCTTGCGGGCCAGGTTCTGGCGCTTCTGCTCCTCGGTGGCCTCGATGCGGGAGCGCTCGGCGCGGGCGAAGACGTAGTCGGAGTAGCCGCCCTCGTACTCGTGGACGGAGCCGTGCTGGACGTCCCACATCCGGGTGCAGACCTGGTCGAGGAACCAGCGGTCGTGGGTGACGCAGACGAGCGCGGAGCGGCGGTTCTGGAGGTGCTGGGCGAGCCAGGCGATGCCCTCGACGTCGAGGTGGTTGGTGGGCTCGTCGAGGACGATGAGGTCGGGCGAGCCGAGCAGCAGCTTGGCGAGGGCGATCCGGCGGCGCTCGCCACCGGAGAGCGGGCCGATGACGGTGTCCAGGCCGTCGGGGAAGCCGGGCAGGTCGAGGCCGCCGAAGAGGCCCTCGATGATGTCGCGGATCCGGGAGTCGCCGAGCCACTCGTGGTCGGCCCGGTCGGCGATGACCTCGTGCCGGATGGTGGCGTCCGGGTCCAGCGAGTCGTGCTGGGTGAGGACGGCCATCTCCACCCCGCCGACGTGGGTGATCCGCCCGCCGTCCGGCTCCTCCAGCTTGGCGAGCATCCGGATCAGGGTGGTCTTGCCGTCGCCGTTGCGTCCGACGACGCCGATCCGGTCCCCCTCGCTGACGCCGAGGCTGACCCCGTCCAGAAGGGCCCGGGTGCCGTAGACCTTCGTGACGGACTCGATGGTGGCGAGGTTGACGGCCACGTGTGCTGCGCTCCTGGGTTCGACAGGCCGGGCTCGGCGGAGTCCGGATTCTCCCCAGCCTAGTGGGCCCGCCCCGGGTCCCCGCGCGCCCGACCGGACGGCCGCCGCTCCCCGCCGGGCCCCGCGTCCCTAGGGCCCTACGCCCCGCCCGCCACCGCCGCGCCCGGCACCGGCCCGTACGTGGCGTGCGCGGCCCGGCAGCTGCCGGAGGCCCGCAGCGCGGCGGCGACGGCCTCGGCCGACTCGGCGTCCTTGGCCAGGAAGGCGCAGGTCGGGCCGGAGCCGGAGACCAGGGCCCCGATCGCCCCGGCCTCGGTGCCGGCCCGCAGGGTGGCGGCGAGGGCCGGGCGCAGCGACAGCGCGGCCGCCTGGAGGTCGTTGGTCAGCGCGGCGGCCAGCGCGACGGCGTCGCCGTCGGCGAGCGCGGCGAGCAGCGCGGGGTCGGCGTCGGGGGTGCGCACCTCGGTGTCGGCGGAGCCGGTGCCGGCCTCCTCGCGCAGCCGGTCGCACTCCCGGAAGACGGCGGGCGTCGAGAGGCCGCCGTCGGCGACGGCGAAGACCCAGTGGTAGCTGCCGGCGACGGGCAGCGGCTCCAGGATCTCGCCCCGGCCACGGCCCAGGGCGACACCGCCGACCAGGGCGAACGGCACGTCGGAGCCGAGTTCGGCGGCGAGCTCCAGCAGCACCTCGGTCGGCGTGCCGAGCCCCCACAGCGCGTCGCAGGCGACCAGCGCGGCAGCGCCGTCGGCGCTGCCGCCCGCCATGCCGCCGGCCACCGGGATGGCCTTGGCGATGTGCAGGTGGACGTCGGGCGCGGCGAGGCCGTGGTGGGTGGCGAGCAGCCGGGCGGCGCGGGCGGCGAGGTTGCTGTCGTCCAGCGGGACGGCCTCGGCGTCCGGCCCGGTGCAGCTCAGGGTGACGCCCGTGCCGGGCCCGCCCGCCGTCGCGGTCACCTCGTCGCCGAGGGCGACCGCGAAGAAGACGTTGGCCAGGTCGTGGAAGCCGTCGGCGCGCAGGCCGCCGACCCCGAGCTGGACGTTGACCTTGGCGGGCACGCGTACCGTGACGCTCACTGGGAAACCCTTACTCCGGCTTGTGTTCGGCGATGGCGGCGAACTGCTCGACGGTGAGCATCTCGCCGCGCAGCTTGTGGTCGATCCCGGCGGCGGCGAGCGCCTGCTCGGCCCCGGCGGCGGAGCCGGCCCAGCCGGCCAGCGCGGCCCGCAGGGTCTTGCGGCGCTGGGCGAACGCGGCGTCGACGACCGCGAACACCTCGTCCCGGCTCGCGGTGGTGCTCGGCGGGTCGCGGCGGACCAGCGAGACCAGCCCGGAGTCGACGTTGGGGGCGGGCCAGAAGACGTTGCGGCCGATGGCGCCGGCCCGCTTCACCTCGGCGTACCAGTTGGCCTTGACCGACGGGACGCCGTAGACCTTGTTGCCCGGCTTGGCGGCGAGCCGGTCGGCGACCTCGCTCTGCACCATGACCAGGGTCCGCTCGATGCTGGGGAAGGTGGCGAGCATGTGCAGCAGCACCGGCACGGCCACGTTGTACGGCAGGTTGGCGACCAGCGCGGTCGGTGCCGGGCCGGGCAGCTCGGTGACCACCATGGCGTCGCTGAACACCAGGTCGAAGGCGTCGGCCTTGCCGGGCATCCGGGCGGCGACGGTGTCCGGCAGGTGTTGGGCCAGCACCGGGTCGATCTCCACGGCGGTGACGTGCCGGGCGACCTCCAGCAGCGCGAGGGTCAGCGACCCGAGCCCGGGTCCGACCTCCACCACCGCGTCCTCGGCGGTCACCTCCGCGGCCCGGACGATCCGCCGCACGGTGTTGCCGTCGATGACGAAGTTCTGCCCGCGCTGCTTGGTCGGCCGGACGCCGAACGCGTCGGCCAGCGCCCGGATGTCCGCGGCGCCCAGCAGATGATTGTCAGAGGTGGGGTCGGTGGTGCTCACCCGCCAAGGATACGGGCGCGGCGGGCGCTCACGGCTCGACGACCGCCGCGAGGTCGATCTCCACGGGGTACGGCGCCGAGGTCAGTACCCGAAGGCCCGCGCCGTGTTCGCGGCGACGGCCGCCGACAGCTCGTCCTCGTGCAGTCCCAGCGTGTCCGCCATCGACCGCACCGTGACCGGGATCAGGTACGGCGCGTTGGGGCGGCCCCGGTAGGGGTGCGGGGTGAGGAACGGCGCGTCGGTCTCGACCAGGATCCGGTCGAGCGGGGTGACGGCCAGGGCGTCCCGCAGCGGCTGGTTGGCCTTGAAGGTGACCGGGCCGGCGAAGGAGAGGTACCAGCCGTGCTCGGCGCAGACCTTGGCCATCTCCGCGTCGCCGGAGTAGCAGTGGAAGACGGTCCGCTCGGGGGCGCCCTCCTCCAGCAGGACGGCGATGACGTCCTCGTGGGCGTCCCGGTCGTGGATCACCAGGGCCTTGCCGTGCCGCTTGGCCATGTCGATGTGGCGGCGGAACGACTCCTTCTGGATCTCCACGCCCTCCGGACCGGTGCGGAAGTAGTCGAGGCCGGTCTCGCCGACCGCGCGGACCTGCGGCAGCGCCGCGAGCGCGTCGATCTCGGCGAGCGCCGCGTCGAGCGCGGCCTGCCCGCCGGGCTGCCGCCGCTGCCCGGACCAGCCGTCGGGGTCGCCGAGGAAGATCCGCGGCGCCTCGTTGGGGTGCAGGGCGACGGCGGCGTGCACCTGCTCGAACCGGGCCGCCAGTTCGGCGGCCCAGCGCGAGCCCGGCACGTCGCAGCCGACCTGGACGACGGTGGCCACCCCGACCGAGGCGGCGCGGGCGAGCCCCTCCTCCGGCGTGCCGGACTGCATGTCCAGGTGGGTGTGCGAGTCCGCGACCGCCACCGCCAGCGGGGCCGGCAGCGGCGGCGGGGTGGACCGCTCGTCGTCCTTCTTCGGCATCAGTCGTCGTCCTTCTCTGCCACAGGGGCGGACCTCAGGGGTGGCCTCAGGAGGCCGGCTTCTCTTCGAGTCGCGGGAACAGGATCTCGCCCTTGGTGACGGTGGTCCCGACGGGCAGCAGGCCCCACTGGGCCGCACCGGCGACGGTCTGGTCGGCGAGCGCGCCCAGGCCCTCGGCCGCGCCCAGCGAGAGCCAGAGCTTCTCGGCGGTGGCCGGCATGACCGGGTTGAGCAGCACGGCGGTGGCGCGCAGCGACTCGGCGGCGGTGTAGAGGATGGTGGCCAGTCGGGCCCGGCCCTCGGCCGAGTCGTCCTTGGCGACCTTCCACGGCTCCTGCTCGGTGAGGTAGCCGTTGACCTGCTTGACGAACTCGAAGATCGCCGCGAGCCCGCCGGCGAAGTCCAGTTCCTCGCCGATCTTCCGGTCGGCGGTCCCCACCGCCGCCGCGAGGCCGTCCGCGACGGCCTGCTCCGCGTCGCCGTGGGCGGTCGAGGCCGGCAGCGCGCCGTCGAAGTACTTGCCGACCATGGCCGCCACCCGGGAGGCGAGGTTGCCGAAGTCGTTGGCCAGCTCGGAGGTGTACCGGGCGGTGAAGTCCTCCCAGGAGAACGAGCCGTCGGTGCCGAACGGGATCGCCCGCAGGAAGTAGTAGCGGTACGCGTCCACGCCGAAGTGCGAGGTCAGGTCGGTGGGCGCGATGCCGGTCAGGTTGGACTTGGACATCTTCTCGCCGCCGACCATCAGCCAGCCGTTGGCGACGACCCGCTTCGGCAGCGGCAGGCCGGCGGCCATCAGCATGGCGGGCCAGATCACCGCGTGGAAGCGCAGGATGTCCTTGCCGACCAGGTGCACCGAGGCCGGCCACAGCTCGGCGAACCGCTCCGGGTCGGCGCCGTAGCCGGCCGCGGTGATGTAGTTCAGCAGCGCGTCCACCCACACGTACAGGACGTGCTTCTCGTCCCAGGGCAGCGGGACGCCCCAGTTGAAGGTGGAGCGGGAGATGGAGAGGTCCTGGAGGCCCTGCTCGACGAAGCGCAGCACCTCGTTGCGGGCCGACTCGGGGGCGATGAAGCCGGGGTTCGCGGCGTAGAACTCCAGCAGCTTCGGGCCGTACGCGGAGAGCTTGAAGAAGTAGTTCTCCTCCTCCAGCCACTCGACCGGCTTCTTGTGGATCGGGCAGAGCTTCTCGCCCTCGGTGGCGCCGTCGAGCAGTTCGGCGGGGAGCTTGTACTCCTCGCAGCCGACGCAGTACGGGCCGGAGTAGCCGCCCTTGTAGATCTCGCCCTTGTCGTACAGGTCCTGGACGAACTCCTGCACCCGGGCGGTGTGCCGCTCCTGGGTGGTGCGGACGAAGTCGTCGTTGGCGATCTCCAGGTGCTGCCAGAGCGGCTTCCAGGCCTCCTCGACCAGCTTGTCGCACCACTCCTGCGGGGTGACGCCGTTGGCCTCGGCGGTGCGCAGGATCTTCTGACCGTGCTCGTCGGTGCCGGTCAGGTACCACACCTTCTCGCCGCGCTGGCGGTGCCAGCGGGTCAGCACGTCACCCGCCACGGTCGTGTACGCGTGGCCCAGGTGGGGGCGATCGTTCACGTAGTAGATCGGGGTGGAGACGAAGTAGGCGGGGGTGGTGCCCCCGTCGGTGCTCTGGTCTGCAGTGGCCGCCATGGTCCGCAAGCTTAGGCCCTGATCCGGCCCCGACCGGCGGCGGGCCCCGGCCGGGAACACCACGGGCCGGCGGTCCGGGCACCGCCCGGACCGCCGGCCCTCGACCCACCTCGGTCCCTCGACCGCCGTCGGCGTCAGCCCCGCATCCGCGCCCAGAACCGCGCCCAGCGCCCGCCCGACGGGGCGGTCCGCACCGGTCCGGGCGGACCGGCCGGCTCCGCGTGCGCCGGGTACCCGGGGGCGTGCTGCCACGGCTGGTCCGCGACGGCCACCCGGCCCGCGCGCATGATCCGCACGGTGTGGCCTCCGCAGCCCGGGCAGGTCGGCTTGAGCAGCGGCGACGGCACCCGGACTCCGTTGGCGTGGTACTCGATCACGACGTGCCCGTCCCGGGCCACGTGGTGCTCGATGTCGTAGGCCTGCTCCCAGCCGTACCCGCAGCTCAGGCACGCGAAGGAGTAGGCCTCCCGGACGGTCTCGACGGGAGTGGGCGTCCGGCCGCTCGGGCCGGTACCGCTCGGGCCGGGGTCGCTCAGGGCGTTGCCACCGCGGGGGCTACCGATCGTCTCGCTCATAGCCGTCTCCCAGCGCCCGCCGGGCGCTCACCCGGCTGGGTCTTTCCATCCAGGAAATGCCCGGAACGTCCCCGGCGACGCCCGCCTTGTGAAGTCTTGGAGGGGGATTGGGAAGCCCTATACGAAAGGGCGGGTCCTGTCCGAAAACCTCGACCGAAGCTTCAGCTCGACGGGCGTTTACCCGGGGCCTTCTCTCCAAGGTACGCGTCCGCGGCCCCCGCGGCACCTCGCCCACGAACCGTACGTACCCGCAGCTCAGACGCCTGCCGCAGGCGCGTCCCAGGGGTCAGCCGACGGTCCGGCCCGCGCCGCCCGCGGTGGCGTTCTTGGCCGCCACCACCGCGTCGAAGACCTCCCGCTTGGGCAGCGAGAGTTCGGCCGCGACGGCCGCGATCGCCTCCTTGCGACGCTCGCCGGCCTCCTCCCGCACGGCCACCAGCCGGGCCAGCTCGGCCGGGGTCAGCTCCTGCGGCGCGGCCGGCGGCGCGCCCGCCACGACCACGGTGATCTCGCCCCGGACGCCCTCGGCCGCCCAGGCGGCCAGCTCGCCGATCGGCCCGCGCTTGACCTCCTCGTAGGTCTTGGTCAGCTCGCGGCAGACGGCGGCGGGCCGCTCGGGGCCGAACGCCTCGGCCATCGCGGCGAGCGCCTCGGCGATCCGGTGCGGGGCCTCGAAGAAGACCATGGTGCGCGGCTCGGCGGCGACGGAGGCCAGCTGCCGGGCCCGGTCGCCGTTCTTGCGTGGCAGGAAGCCCTCGAAGGTGAACCGGTCGACGGGCAGTCCGGACAGCGCCAGCGCGGTGAGCACCGCGGACGGCCCCGGCACCGCGGTCACCTTGACGTCGGCCTCCACCGCGGCGGCCACCAGCCGGTAGCCGGGGTCGGAGACGGACGGCATCCCGGCGTCGGTGACCAGCAGGACGCGGGCCCCGCCGAGCAGCGCCTCGACGAGTTCGGGGGTGCGCCCGACCTCGTTGCCCTCGAAGTAGGAGACCACCCGCCCGGCCGGGGTCACCCCGAGCGCCTGGGTGAGCCGGCGCAGCCGCCGGGTGTCCTCGGCCGCGATGACGTCTGCGGTGGCCAGCTCGGTGAGCAGCCTGGGCGGGGCGTCCGCGACGTCGCCGATGGGGGTTCCTGCCAGTACGAGTACTCCTGTCACGGGCCCCATCCTTCCAGCAACCGGCCGCCCGGCGCTTTTGGTGACGATTCGGGCAGCTTCGGAGGGAGCCGTCCCGCGGTCGTGACGCACCCCTACCATGTGGCGGATGAACGGCGACACGGCGGCGCAGACGCCCACTGGTACAGACCTCACCGCGCGGGGTGGCGTCGGCGGTCCGGCCCTGGCGGACCGGCCGTCGCCCGCTCTGCCGGGTCAGCGCGACCCGGCGGGCGAGGGCGCCCCCGGTGCGGACGCCGCGGTCGGCTCCGCCCCCGGTGCGGACGGCTCCATACCCGTCCCGCCCCCGGCACCCGTCCCGCCCCCGCCGCGCCCCGCCTGGCTGCGCGGCCTGGCCCGGTTCGGCTACGCCCCGGCCCCCGCCGCGACCCTGGCCGAGCGCCTGGTCCCGCCGATGCCGGACGGCCCGGGCGTCACCCCGAAGCGGGTGCCGCCCTCCCCCCTGCTGCTCCGCCTGGGCCTCGCCCTGCCGGAGCCGCTGTGGTCGTGGCTCTGCCGCTGGGCGGGCTGGCTCGGCCCGCTCGCGGTGACGCTCTTCGCCGGCCTGCTGCGGTTCACCGACCTCGGCTCGCCGGACGCGATCATCTTCGACGAGACCTACTACGCCAAGGACGCCTACGCGCTCTGGCACGGCGGATACGAGATCAGCTGGCCGGACGGCGCCAACGAGCAGATCATGGGAGGCGGCCCGGTCCCGTACCGGAGCAACCCCTCGTACGTGGTGCACCCGCCGGTCGGCAAGTGGATCATCGGCGCCGGTGAGCAGCTGTTCGGGATGAACCCCTTCGGCTGGCGGTTCGCGGTGGCGCTGCTCGGCACCCTGTCGGTGCTGATGGTGGCCCGGATCGCCCGCCGGCTGTTCCGCTCGACCCTGCTGGGCTGCGTGGCGGGGCTGCTGCTCGCGGTCGACGGCCTGCACTTCGTGATGAGCCGGTCCGCGCTGCTGGACCTGGTGGTGATGTTCTGGATCCTCGCCGCCTTCGGCTTCCTCCTGCTGGACCGCGACCGGACCAGGGCCCGGATCGCCGCCCGGCTGACGGCGCTCGGCGACGGCGGCCCGGACGCGGGGCTCGCCCACCGGCTCAACCTGGGCTGGCGCCCCTACCGGATCGCGGCCGGCGTCTGCGTCGGCCTGACCTGCGCGACCAAGTGGAGCGGCCTGTACGTGGCGGCCGCCTTCGGCCTGCTGACGGTGCTCTGGGACGCGGGCTCGCGCCGGCTGGCCGGCGCCGACCGCCCCTACCGGTGGACGCTGGTCCGGGACGCGGTGCCGGCCTTCGTCTCGGTCGTGGTGGTCTCGGTGGCCGTCTACCTCACCTCCTGGTGGGGCTGGTTCGCCAGCAGCACCACGCCGAACCAGGGCGGCTACGGCCGCGACTGGGCGGTCGGCCGGTCCACCGACTACCCGTGGATCCCGGAGGGCCTGCGCGCGCTCTGGCACTACCACTCGACGGTCTACGACTTCCACACCCATCTGAGCGACCCGCACACCTACCAGTCGAACCCGTGGAGCTGGCTGGTGCTGGGCCGGCCGGTGTCCTTCTTCTACGAGTCGCCGAAGCAGGGCACGGCCGGCTGCACCGTGAACGAGTGCGCCCGCGAGGTGCTCGGCATCGGCACCCCGCTGCTCTGGTGGACCGGGGTGATCGCCCTGGTCTACTGCCTGTGGCGGTGGGCGGCCCGGCGCGACTGGCGGGCCGGCGCGGTGCTCTGCGGCCTGGCCGCCGGCTACCTGCCCTGGTTCGCCTACCAGCAGCGGACGATCTTCCTGTTCTACGCGGTCTGCTTCGTGCCGTTCCTGGTGCTCGCGGTGACCATGCTGCTCGGTGCGCTGATCGGGCCCGCCGGCTCCTCCCGGGACCGCCGGATCATCGGCGGGGCGGCGGCCGGCCTGGTGGTCCTGCTGATCATGTGGAACTTCCTCTTCTTCCACCCCCTGTACACGGGCGAGACGATTCCGATGGACGACTGGCGCCGCAGGATGTGGTTCAACACCTGGATCTGACGGCGGACGGCCCGGGCGGCGGAGCTGGGGGCGGAGCGTACCGGAGTGGTGTGCGACACGTACCAGATCCGTCACAAGACCCGGCCATTTCGTCGGCGTACGGAGTCCGGCTGCCTAGGCTGGGCTCCGAACGCGCATCCGGCCACCTCCGGCTGCGGCCGATCGCCTGACCCTTGGGGGACCAGCACCATGCGCAATGGCGCGAAGACCGGCATCATCACCGGCGTGGCCGTCGCCATGCTCGCCGCGGGCGGCTACGGGGCGTACAGCCTCGTCGGCGGCTCGGACGACAAGGACGAGCCGGCCGCCAAGAAGGCGCGCACGGTGGTCGCCGAGCCTCCGAGCGCCGAGCAGGCGGCCGCCGGCACCAAGGAGTTCCTGGCCGCGTGGGCGGCCGGCGACCTCGCCAAGGCGGCCTCGCTGACCGACGACCCGGCGGCCGCGACCGCCGGGCTGACCGCGTTCCGGGACCAGGTCAAGCCGAGCGGTCTCACCCTGGCCCCGGCCGGCCCGGCCACCCCGGCGGCCTTCGCCGCGGCGACCGGCACCCCCAGCGCCGCCGCCAAGCCCCCGGCCACCGCCTCGGCCGCGCCGACCGCCCCGACCGCCGCCGCCACCGACTCCCCGTCGGCCGCCGCCACGGCCCCGACCGGGGTGCTGATGGCCTTCAAGGCCCGCGCCGAGTTCGAGGGCACCAACCGGGTCTGGGACTACAACGGCTTCCTGGGCGTCGTGAAGATGAGCGACGACACCCCGGCCGTGCACTGGGCCCCGTCGGTGATCCACCCGCACCTGGGCGCGGGCGAGACGATCGGCGTGCAGCCGCTGCCCCCGCTGGCGGGCAACGTGGTGGACCGCAACAACAAGCCGCTGAACAGCCCCTCGATCACCCCGCTGATCCCCACGGTGCAGGCCAAGGTCGCCAAGCTCCTCGCGGACCAGAACAAGGACCAGAACGACAACGGCACCGGCGTGGTGATCACCAACCCGGCCGACCAGAACAGCGTGCCCGACCGGCTGTTCACCATCGTCGACCCGAAGCCCCCGAAGCCGTTCAAGCTGACCCTCGACGCCACCCTGCAGGCCGCCGCCGAGAAGGCGATGACCGACCTGGGCGGCAAGAAGGGCTCGATCGTCGCCATCGAGCCGAGCACCGGCCAGGTCCTGGCCTTCGCCAACGCGCCGGTCACCGGCCTGAACCGGGCCTTCCAGGGCCAGCTCGCCCCGGGTTCCACGCTGAAGATCCTCACCTCCACCGCCCTGCTGGAGGCCGGGATCAACCCGGACACCCCGGTGCCCTGCCCGAACCTGAGCAGCAACCCGAAGAAGATCCCGAACTCGTTCCCCGACGCGTACCCGAACAACACCCTCCAGCAGGACTTCATGATCTCCTGCAACACGGCCTTCATCGACCAGGGCCTGACCAGCCTCAAGCCGGGCGCGCTGACCACCACGGCCAAGGACGTGTACGGCATCGGCCTGAACTGGCAGACCGGCCTGCCCAGCTTCGACGCGGTGATCCCGGACGCCGGCACCAACAAGGACGAGCAGGCCATGCAGTCGATCGGCCAGGGCAAGGTCCAGATGAACCCACTGGCCATCGCCTCGATCACGGCCACCGTGCAGAGCGGCACCTTCAAGCAGCCGATCCTGGTCGCCGAGCTGCCGCAGCAGAAGGCCGCCCGCGACCTGGGCCCCGACGTCGACGGAAAGCTGAAGGCCATGATGGCCGCCACCGCCACCGGCGGCACCGCCAAGGAGGTGATGGTCGGGATCTCCGACAACGCGGGCGCCAAGACCGGCTCGGCCGAGGCGACCGGCATCGCCACCACCAACAGCTGGTTCACCGCCTACCGGGGCAACCTCGCGGTCGCCGCCGAGGTCGAGGGCGGCGGCCACGGCGTGGACGCCGCCGGCCCCGCCGTCGCCTCGATCATCAAGGCGGCCGGCAACCGCTGACCCGGCCAGGACGCCCGCCCTGGGCCCGCCCTACGGCTGGACCGCCGGCAGGGCGGGCTCCGGGTAGCTGAGCAGGCAGGGCGGCACGGGTGGGCGGCCGGTCCACCGCCCGGCCGCCAGCCGGGGCCAGATCACCAGCACCACCGGCAGCGCCAGGTACCCGAACCGCCCGGCCGGCGCCAGCATGAAGGCGATCGCCAGCCCGGCGGCCAGCAGGTCGGCGGCGGCGATCGCGGAGACCGGCGGCCGGGCCAGCAGCCAGACCGCCACCCCGAGCCCGCCGACGGTCAGCAGCACCAGCGAGGCGATGTGCCCGGTGGGCCCGAACCCGGCCAGCACCTTGCCGGGCAGCGGGCTGCCGGCCGGGGTCTGGATCGCGGTCAGCCCGAGCGGGAAGCGCACCACCTGGTCGCGCAGCTCCTCGGCCCGGAGCAGGGCGTACGGCAGCATCACCGCGCCCGCCGCGCCGAGCGCGGTCAGCCCGGCCCGGGCGGCCGGCCGCCGGCCGTAGAGCCGCCAGAGCAGCAGGACGGCCACCGGCAGCGCCGGCCAGACCGTCCACTTCAGGCACCCGGCCAGGGCGAGCACCAGCCCGGCGGCGATCGTCCGGTCCCGTTCGGCCAGCGCCATCGCCAGGCAGCACAGCCCGATCAGCGGCAGGTCGACCCCGCCGCCGACGAGCGCCAGCGCGACCAGCGGCGAGGCGGTGAGCACGGTCAGCGGCAGCAGCGGCGCGCGGTCCCGGCTCGGCCGCAGCAGCCGCCAGCTCGCCAGCAGACAGACGGCGAAGGCCAGCGCGAACCAGATCCGGGCGTCCCCGGCCAGCCGGGCCAGCGGATTGCCGTCCCCGAACAGCGCGCGCGGCACCCCGAACAGCGCCATCGCCGGCAGGTAGGGGTTGTAGTCGGTGACCACCACCGGATCCGGCAGGTAAGGGCTCCCGGTGGTGAAGAGCAGGTGCGCGGAGCGCTCGACCACCATCACCTCGGACTGGTGGCGGCCCTCCAGCACCAGGACCACGAGCGGGACCAGGACGGCGCCGAGCAGGGCGGCCGCCGCTCCGGCGCGGGCCGCGAGACGGCGTGGGAGGGTCAGGCAGAGCACCCCGGCGAGCAGGTAGGCGGGGGCGGCGAGCTCGCCCCACAGGCGCTGGTTGGAGAGATCGGAGACGATCGGGAAGCCCGCCGCCCAGCCGGCGGCGACCAGGCAGCCGAGCAGTTGGACGCCGCGGTGTCCGGCGAGCCCGGCCGGATTCAGCCGATCGGGCGGGGACGTCGGGCCCTCCTCACCACGCTGGCGGGGGAACGACCGGTGGCCCGGGCCGCCGCGCGGGCGGCCGCGTCTGACCGGGGGAACGGCCTGAGCGGGCGTCGTCGAGGTCGTGCTCCGGCCGGTGGAGCCGCCGCGCGGACGGGAGGAACCGGGCGTGCGGGTGCTCACCATGGTGGAAGGTTAGGGCCGGGGGCGGCGCCCTGTCGCCATGTGGCGGACGGGAGTGTCCACCGCCACGGACTCGGCGAACAGCCGGGAACACCTGCGGGAACACTCATCGGAACACCGACGGGGCCGCCCGGGAGAGGTGTCCCCGGGCGGCCCCGTCCACGAAGCATCGAGTGCTCAGCCGACCCTGGTGCCGGTCTCGGCCGCTGCCTCGGCCCGCTCCAGCCGGGAGTGCTTGATGCTGTAGCCGAAGTACACCGCCACCGCGATCACCAGGGCGACCCCGCCGGCCACGAAGGTGTCCGCGTGCAGGCCGGTGATCAAATAGACGCAGAAGCCGACGCTGACCAGCGGGACGACCGGGTAGCCCGGCACCTTGAAGCCGCGCGGCAGGTCCGGCTGGGTGCGGCGCAGCACGATCACACCGAGCGCCACCACCGAGAAAGCAAGGAGAGTACCCAGGCTGGTGATGTCGGCCAGCACCCGGAGGGGGACGAACGCGGCGAGCACGCCGACGCCCAGGCCGACCACGATGGTGTTCCAGACCGGGGTGCCGGTGCGCGGCGAGAGCTCGGCGAAGCGCTTGGGCAGCATGCCGTCGCGACCCATCGAGTACAGGATGCGGGTCTGGCCGTAGATGACGACCAGGGTGATCGAGAAGATCGAGACGATCGCGCCGATCGCGAAGACCATGGCGGGCCAGCTCTGGCCGGTGATGTCCTGGAGGATCTGGGCGAGGCCGGCCTCCTGGCCGTCGAACCTCTCCCAGGGCTGGGCGCCGATGCCGGCCAGGGCCACCAGGATGTACAGCACGGTGACCACGAGCAGCGAGATGATGATCGCCATCGGCAGGGTGCGCCGGGGGTTCTTGACCTCCTCACCGGCGGTGGACACGGCGTCCAGGCCGATGAAGGAGAAGAAGATGCTGGAGGCCGCGACCTGGACGCCGCCGACGCCCAGCGGCATGAACGGGGTCAGGTTGCCGGAGTGGAAGCCGGTCAGCGCGACGCCGATGAAGAGCAGCAGGATGACGATCTTGACGCCCACCATGGCCGCGTTGACCTTGACCGACTCGCCGACGCCGCGGATCAGCAGGAAGCAGACCATCGCGACCAGCAGCAGCGCCGGCAGGTTGAACCAGTGGCCCTCGCCGGGCGCGCCGGAGAGCACCTCGGGGAGCTTGAAGCCGAACGCCAGGTCGAAGAACTTGTTGAGGTACTCGGCCCAGCCGACCGCGATCGCGGAGGCCGAGACGCCGTACTCCATGAGCAGGCAGATGCCGACGGCGAAGGCCACGCCCTCGCCGAGGGTGGCGTACGCGTAGGAGTAGGAGGACCCGCTGACCGGGATGGCGGAGGCCATCTCGGCGTAGCACAGCGCGGTGAGGCCGGCGGTGACGGCCGCGATCACGAAGGAGAGGATGACGGCCGGGCCGGCCGACGGCACCGCGCTGTTCAGTACGAAGAAGATGCCGGTGCCGATGGTGGCGCCGATGCCGATCGCGGACAGCTGCCAGAGCCCGATCGAGCGGCGCAGGTGGATGCCGGACCGTCCGCCCTCCTCCGGCGCCCCGGCGGGCAGGCCGTCACGGCCCTCGCTCTCGGCGATCAGGGTGGAGACGGGCTTGCGCCTGGTGAGGCGCGCGCCGAGCGTGTTGCTGGCCAAAACGAGGGTCCTTCTGGGCGGAGGAGGATGTCCGGGCGGCCGGTCACTCGACGCGCCGAAGGGTGCCATCGTGGACCAACCGAACAAAGATGGGACAGTACCGCGCGAAAGCACCAGTGTCGTAAACGAACAGTCTCGGCACGCGCATTGTACGAACCGTCGCATCGGGCTATCGGGCTATCGGGCTATCGGGAAAGAGTTCACCGGTCCAGCACCGCCTGCATCACCGCGCGGGCGATCGGCGCCGCCAGCCCGCCGCCCGTCACCTCGGCGGCATCGCTGTCCGCCACCACCACGGCGACCGCCACCGGCGGCACCGCGTCCGATCCGGCCGGCACCGCCCAGGAGATGAACCAGGCGTACGGCGTCCCGCTGTTGCCCTCCCCGTGCTCGGCGGTGCCGGTCTTGCCGCCGACCACCGCGCCGGGGATCCGGGCGGCCCGCCCGGTGCCGTTCTCCACCGCGTCGGTCATCAGCCGCCGCACCTGCCCGGCGGTGCCCGCGCCGACCGCCTGCCGGTAGACGGCGGGCCGCGCCTGCCGCACCACGGTGCCGTCGCTCGCGGTCAGTCTGTCCACAAGCTGTGGACGCATCACGGTGCCGTTGTTGGCGATCCCCGCCGCGACCATCGCCATCACCAGCGGCGTGGCGGCGGTGTCGAACTGGCCGATCGAGGAGAGCGCCAGCTGCGACTCGTCCATCCGGGTGTCGAAATTGGACCGGGCCGCCCGCACCGGGACGTCCAGCCGGGCGTCGTTGAAGCCGAAGGCCTCGGCGGTCGCCACCATCGGCCCCAGGCCGACCGCGACCCCGAGCCGGCCGAGCACGCTGTTGCAGCTGAGCACCATCGCGGTGTCCAGCGACCGGCCCGGTTCGTCGCAGGCCGCGGACTCGTTGACCAGCACCCGGTCGGTGCCCGGCAGGACGTACGGGGAGGGGGTGTCGGTCGGCGCGTCGATGTCGGTGACCACGCCGTGCTCCAGCGCCGCCGCCGCGGTGACCACCTTGAAGGTCGAGCCGGGCGGGTAGGTCTGCCGCAGCGCCCGGTTGAGCATCGGCTGGTCGGGGTCGGCCTGGAGCCGGCCCCAGGCCGCCCGGTCGTCGGCGGAGGTGCCGGCGAAGCTCCCCGGGTCGTAGGAGGGGGTGGAGACCAGCGCCAGGATCCGCCCGGTGGCCGGCTCGATCGCGGCGACCGCGCCCTTCTGCCGGCCGAGTCCGCGCACCGCCGCCTCCTGGGCGGCCCGGTCGATGGTCGTGCGGACGTCCCCGCCGGGGTTCTGCCGGCGGGCCACCGCGTCCCACACCGGCCGGCTCGCCAGCCGGCTGTCCGTCCCGGAGAGCAGCGCGTCCTCGGTCCCCTCCAGCAGGGAGTTGCCGTAGGTCTGCGAGGACCAGCCGGTGACGGCCGCGTACAGCGGGCCGTCGGTGTAGGTGCGCTTGTAGTCGTACCGCCCGCCGGTGGGCTCGGAGCCGGTGACGCTGTCGGCCCCCACCAGGATGCCGCCGCGCGGCTGGGAGTAGCGCTCGACGACGAGCCGCTGGTTGGCGCTGTTGTGGTTCAGCTCGTCGGCCCGGAACACCTGCACCCGGGTGGCCTGGACGCAGAGCGCCACGATCAGCAGCAGGCAGAAGGTGCCGGCCCGGCGCCCGGTGACGGAGATCCCCGGCAGTCCCTGCGGCCCACCGCCCGGCCGACCCCCGGCGCTCCGGTCGGGACGGCGCGCGCTCACCGCCCCTCCCCAGGGTCGGGCCGCCGGGCGATGTCGCTCATCCGCACCAGCAGCGCGACGATGATCCAGTTGGTGACCACCGAGGAGCCGCCCTGGGCGACGAACGGCAGGGTCATCCCGGTCAGCGGGATGAGGTCCAGCACCCCGCCCGCCACCACGAAGACCTGGAGCCCCACCAGTGCCGCCAGCCCGATCGCCAGCAGCCGCCCGAACGGGTCGCGCAGCGCGATCCCGGTCCGGAACCCGCGCGAGATCAGCAGCGCGTACAGCAGGAACACCGCGACCAGCCCGGTCAGCCCCAGCTCCTCGCCGATCGTGGCGAGGATGAAGTCGGACTTCGCGGCGAAGCCGATCAGCGCCGAGTGCCCGTTGCCCAGCCCGGCCCCCAGCTCGCCGCCCCAGGCGAAGGCGAACAGCGACTGGGCGATCTGGTTGGCCCCGCGGCCGGCCGCGATCGAGCCGAGCGGGTCCAGCCAGTCCTCGACCCGGCTGTGCACGTGCGGCGAGAACCGGCCGACCCCGACCGCCGCCACCGCCGCGAGGAACAGCCCGATGACGATCCAGCCGGTCCGCGCGGTGGCCACGTAGAGCATCACCACGAAGAGGCCGAAGAACATCAGCGAGGTGCCGAGGTCGGTCTCCAGCACCAGCACCCCGACGAAGGCCGCCCAGATCACCAGGACCGGCGCGAGCACCCGCCCGGGCGGCAGCCGGAACCTCCAGACCCGCCGCCCGGTGAGCGCCAGCGCGTCCCGGTGCACCGCCAGGTAGGCGGCGAAGAAGACCGCGAGCAGGATCTTGGCGAACTCCCCCGGCTGGAAGGAGAAGGGGCCCGCGGTGATCCAGATCCGCGACCCGTACACCGGCGGGAAGAAGATCGGCAGCACCAGCAGGACCAGGGCCGCCAGCGCCCCGATGTACGCGTACCGCTGGAGCCGCTTGTGGTCCCGCAACAGGAGCAGCACCAGGATGAACAGCCCCACCCCGAGGGTGGACCAGAGCAGCTGGGTGGGGGCCGCGCTGCCCGGGGTGGCCCGGTCGAGCCGGTAGATGACGACCAGTCCGACGCCGTTCAGCAGCACCCCGATCGGCAGCGGCAGCGGGTCCGCGTACGGCGCCCGCCAGCGGACCGCCCCGTGCGCCAGCAGCGCGAGCACGCCGAGCGCGGCCCCGTACTCGCCGGCGTCGGCGGGCACCGTGCCGTCGAGGTTGAGGCCCACCTCGGCGTAGCCGAGCACGGCGATCAGCACGGCGGCCAGGACCAGCGCGAGTTCGGTGGTGCGCCGGGTCGGCACGGTCCGGCGCGGCCGGCCGGCGGTTCTCGTCACGGCGGAGGGTGTCGCCACGGACCGTCCTGGGAGTCGGGGCTGCGGGCGCCGCCGGGTGACGATCGGGACGGACGGGCGGCACCCCCATCCCCTTCGCCACCCTAACGAGCACTATCCGCGGGTATCCGCCCATTCACCCGGTGTGTCCCGCGCGCCCTCGCCCCGTCGCGCACCCCGCGCCCGGCGCACCCCGGAGCACCGGCGCGGCGATCCCCCACCGGCGGCCGGGAGTTCGCGCCGGAGTCCGTCCGTCCGCACACCGTCATCCGTTGGCCACGGCGAACTGATGATCCCTAGGATCGGCGGGTGACTACCGGACGACGACCGAAGGCCAGGCTCGGCAGCCTGCTGGCCGCCCTGGCGATAACGGGCGGGGCGCTGCTCAGCGGCCTGCCCGCCCATGCCGACGAACCATCAGCCGGCTCAGCCGGCAAGGAGGCCCCCCGGGTCGACCTCGTCCTGGATGTCAGCGGCTCCATGCGGGCCGCCGACATCCAGGGCAAGACCCGCATCTCGGTGGCCCAGCAGTCCCTGAGCGACGTCATCGACGCCTTGCCGGCGGAGACCGAGTTCGGCATCCGCACCCTGGGCGCCAACTACCCCGGCGACGACAAGGCCCAGGGCTGCCAGGACACCAAGCAGCTCTTCCCGGTCGGGAAGACCAACAAGACCGAGGCCAAGACCGCCGTCGCGACGCTGCGCCCGACCGGCTGGACCCCGATCGGCCTGGCCCTGCGCGGCGCCGCCCAGGACCTCGGCAAGGGCGAGACCACCCGCCGGGTGGTGCTGATCACCGACGGCGAGGACTCCTGCGCCCCGCCGGACCCGTGCGACGTCGCCCGCGAACTCGCCGCCCAGGGCATCCACCTGGTGATCGACACCCTGGGCCTGGCCCACGACGACAAGACCCGCCAGCAGCTGCTCTGCATCGCCAACGCCACCGGCGGCACCTACACCGACGTCCGCACCCAGGAGCAGCTCACCGAGAAGGTGAAGCAGCTGGTCGACCGCTCCAACGACACCTACACGGTCACCCCGGTCAAGACCACCGGCACCGACAAGTGCGAGTCCGCCCCGGTGCTCGCCCCCGGCGTCTACAGCGACCGCGAGAAGTTCTCCGAGCACCGCGTCTACCGCGTCCCGGTCAAGGCCGGCCAGGAGCTGCGCGCCTCGGTCAGCGTCGCCCTGGACCGCCCGGTGGCCCGCGACTACGGCGTCCTGCTCCAGGCCACCAGCACCACCGGCCAGGAGCTGGTCCGCGGCACCGACGCCGGCAGCAGCCGCACCGACGTCATCTCCACCGGCCTGCGCTGGTCGGCCGACGCCTCCAAGGGCTACGCCACCGCGACCGCGTCCGCCTCGCCCAGCGGCAAGCCGGAGACGGCCGTCTGCCTGGTCGTCTCCAACTCGCTGGCCCCGCAGCCCGGCATCGCCGCCGACCCCGGCCTGCCACTGGAGCTGACGGTCGACCTGACCGCCGCCTCCCCGGCCCCCGACGGCCCGGCGATGGGCCTGGGCCGCGGCTGGATCCTGCTGCTCGTGCTCACCCTGGCCGGCCTGCTGACCGGCCTGCTGTTCGGCTGGATCGCGCGCTGGCGGATCGCTGTCTGGCAGGAGAACTGACCATGCGTACGACCTTCCTCCGCACCGCCGCGGCCGCCCTGGCCCTGTTCCCGGCGCTCGCCCTGACGGCCCTGACGGCCCCGGCCGCCTCGGCCGCCTCGGCCGCGTCGCCCTCGCCGAGCGCGAGCGGCACCCCGGCCCCGGCCAACAAGGCCGGCACCTCCTTCCTGACCGCCGTCAACCTGGCCCCCGGCCAGGACGCCAACGTGGGCGTCTCCACCGGCGACTACCTGTACTGGGCGTTCGGCGCCGCCGAGGGCCGGACCGCCAAGGTGGACCTCACGGTCACCCTGGCCCCGCCCACCGACCGGCACGGCCCGCAGACCTGGAGCGTCGAGGTCTTCGACGGGCTGCGCCGCCGCCAGTCCTGCACCGACGGCACCCAGAACGCGACCGCCGAGCAGGCCGCCGGCTCGCTGGCGCTCAGCTGCACGCTGCGCGAGGTCCGCTCCTGGGCCGAGCCGTGGTCCGGCGACCCGCTGCCGGGCACCTACTACGTCCGGCTCTCGGTCGCCGACGCCCCGCAGCCCGACCTCGGCCTGGCCGCCTCGGTGCAGCTGCGGGTGACCGCCAAGGGCGACGCCGACAACGCCCAACCGGAGGGCGGCGAACTCAAGGCCCCGCTGGTCCCGCCGGCCGGCGGCGGCGCCGCGACCGCCAAGGCGGCGGCCCCGGACGAGCCCGAGGAGCACTGGTACACCGGCTGGTTCTCCGGCTGGAACAGCCGCTGGTTCTGGACCCTGGCCGGCGGCGTGCTGGCCGCCCTGGCGGGCGTCGCGGGGTACACCCTCACCCGCCACCCGCGCGGCCGGCGGCCGGCCCGCTACGGCGCGGTCCCGCCGCAGTCCGGCGCCCCGCAGCCGGGCCCGTACGCGGGCTCCGGCCAGTCCTGACCCGTCCGACCCCGAGGGCCGGCCCGGAGACCCCTCCGGCCCGGCCCTCGGCCGTCCCCGCCACGGCCACAACCCCCGAGTGATCCGCGCCACACCGCACCGAAGCACCGCCCACGAGCCCCCGACTGACCCCCCGTCGGCCAACCTGCCCCCACAACGCAGAAGTCCCGCCCGATCAACCGATCGGGCGGGACTTCCGTTGGGTGGAGCTGAGGGGATTCGAACCCCTGACCCCCTCGATGCGAACGAGGTGCGCTACCGGACTGCGCCACAGCCCCAACGAGAAGAAACTCTAGCACCTTTCGGAGGGGGTCCGTGACCATCCTCCTGGTGGGGACCTCGGGGCCGGGGCCGGAACGCGAAGAGGCCCCCGGGGAGGGGGCCTCGGAGCGGGTGGGGCGCCGGCTACTCGTTGGCGGCGCGCGGGCGGGGTTCCTGGGCGGGCGGCTCGGCGTACTGGTCGAAGAGCGGGGTGTTCCGGGACTCGACCGGGCGCCCGGCGGTCCAGGTGCCCGGCGCCGACAGGTCGAGGCCGCGGTTGACCCGGGGGGCCACCGGCGCGGTCACGTACGTCGGCAGCGGGACGGGCACCGGCTCCCAGGAGTCCGGGCCGGCCGCGCCGCGCTCCCGCATGCCGTCGACCCACTCCTCGTGCTCGGTCGCCTCCGCCACGGCCGAGGCCGAGACGGCGCCCCCGGCGGACGCCGCCCGGGCCGCGTCGGCCTCGGTGGCGAGCCGCAGGTGCGGGCGTCCGCGTCCGGCGGCGGAGCTTCCGGTCTCCGGCTCGGCCGCCGGAGCCGGCACGGGGGCGGCGGCCTCCGCGCGGCCGGCCTCGGCCCGCTGCTGCTCGCGCTTGCGCAGCCGCTCGGCCGCCTGGGCCGCGCGGGTCCGGTCCAGCTTCACCGCGTACCGCTGGCGCTCCAGGCGCCGCAGGTGCCCGATGTAGAGGGTCAGCAGGGCCGCCGGGACGGCGGGGACCCAGAGGAAGGCCAGCCCGGCCACCGCCGCGACCACCGCGCCCAGCGCGAAGGCCAGGAACAGGACGGTGACCATCCGGCGCCGGCGCGCCAGCAGCTGGGCCCGGCGCTCGGGGACGCCGCCCCGGGGGTCCGGCCGCGGCTCGGCCCGGTCGCGGTCGGCCGGCCGGGGGGCCGCGGGCGCCTCCGCGCGCTCCTCGGGGGCGTCCGTGGGGTCGCCGGGGGCGGCCGCGTCCCGCTCGGGGGGGCCGTCGCTGCTCTGCTCGTCGTCACGCGGTTCGTCGCCCAGGGCCCGGGACGCCCGCCGCTCCAGCGCCGAACGCCCGGCCAGCAGGCGGATGGCGGTGCTGAAGCGTTCCGTCGGGCGCGCCTCGTTGAGCTCGTCCTGCCTGCGGAGCCACATCGGCACCAGATAGGCGGCCCAGGCCCCTACGATGACGGCGTAGATAAGGCCGCTACTGCTCACGATTCACACCGTACGGGCGTGGAGGAAGGGCCGGTAGCAATTTGGCGCGGCGTGTCGTGTGATCAAGCTGATTCTCCGACTATTTTGCCGGCATTTGTGCCCGTCCGTCGTCGCGCCGATACCAGATCGATATTCTATTCGAACATACATTCAATTTCGCGGACGGCGGCCCGAACTGAGCGAGCGCCAGCGATTCAGCATCCCCTCCGGAACCTCCTCGGCGGTGAGCGCGAACACCAGATGGTCCCGCCAGTCGCCGTCGATGTGCAGATAGCGCGGCCGCATTCCCTCCGAGCGGAAGCCGAGCTTTTCCACCACCCGCCGGCTCGGGCTGTTCTCCGGCCGGATGCACACCTCGATCCGGTGCAGGCCGAGGGTGCGGAAGCAGTGGTCCACCGAGAGCGCCACGGCGGCCGGCATGATGCCCCGCCCGGCCACCGCCTCGTCGATCCAGTACCCGACGTTGGCCGAGCACATCGAGCCCCAGGTGATCCCGCCGACGGTCAACTGGCCGACCAGCCGGCCCCGGTACAACACCACGAAGGGCAGCATCCGGCCGGCCGAGGCCTCGCCGCGCAGGTAGCGGACCATCTGCCGGTAGGTCGGCCGCGGGCCCGCCGCCAGGCCGGCCGGGCCAGGCGGCACGGTGGCCTCCCAGCGCCGCAGCCAGTCCCGGTTGCGGCGGCTGACCTCCTGCCACTCGCGCTGGTCGCGGGCCCTGATCGGGCGCAGGACGACGTCCCCCTCGTGGAGTTCTACCGGCCAGCCGGCGTTCAGTGCGCGCTCCCGGAAGCTGGTTCCTCGGGCCGGGGGTGGTCCCCGCCGCCGAGCTGGTCGACGGCGTGCGCGAGCAGCGGGGCCAGCACGGCCAGGCCGTCCCGGACGCCGCCGGTCGAGCCCGGCAGGTTGACGACCAGGGTACGTCCGGCGATGCCGGCCAGCCCCCGGGAGAGCGCGGCGGTGGGCACCTTGTCCCGCCCGTACGCCCGGATCGCCTCGGGGATGCCGGGGATCTCGCGGTCGAGGACCCGGGCGGTCATCTCGGGGGTGCGGTCGGTCGGCGAGATGCCGGTGCCGCCGGTGGTCAGCACCACGTCGTAGCCGGCCGCCACGGCCTCGCGCAGCACCGCCTCGACCGGCTCGCCGTCCGGGACCACCCGGGGGCCGTCGGCGGTGAAGCCCATCGCCCGCAGGCCCTCGACCAGCTGCGGGCCGCCCTTGTCGGCGTAGACCCCGGCGGAGGCGCGGTTGGACACGGTGACCGCGAGGGCTCTCACGCGCCCGCCTCCGGGGCGGTCCAGTCGCCGCTCTTGCCGCCGGACTTGGCGAGCACCCGGACGGACTCGATGGCGGCGCCCTTGTCGACGGCCTTGACCATGTCGATCACGGTGAGCCCGGCGACCGCGACGGCGGTCAGCGCCTCCATCTCCACGCCGGTCCGGTCGGCGGTCCGCACGGTCGCGGTGATCTCCACCGCGTCGTCGGCGATGGCCAGCTCGACCTTGACGCCGGAGAGCGCGATCGGGTGGCAGAGCGGGATCAGCTCGGGGGTCTTCTTGGCGCCCATGATCCCGGCGATCCGGGCCACGGCCAGCGCGTCGCCCTTGGGCATCCCCTCGCCGCGCAGCAGCTCGACCACCCGCGGGGCCACCCGGACCCGGCCGGCCGCGACGGCGGTCCGGGCGGTCACGGCCTTCTCGGAGACGTCGACCATCCGGGCCGCGCCCTGCTCGTCGACATGGGTGAGGCGGTCGCCGGGGGGTGAGGTGGTCACGGGTGGCTCCAGGGGGCGCGCAGGTCGAATACCGCGCTACCGTACCCCCCGGTCCGGCCCGGGCGTGGGACGGGCCGCCCCGCTGGGACCGCCCGCCGCGGTGGGGAGTTCGACCCCCGGGGGCGCTCAGCCGCCGAGCAGCACCACGTCGACCTCGCTGCCCGCGGGCAGCTCGGTGACGTCCTCGGGCACGGTGATCAGGCAGTCGGCCCGGGCCAGCGCGCCGACCAGGTGCGACCCGGCCCCGCCGACCGGCTCGACCAGGCCGTCCGCCGCCGTGTACCGGCCGCGCAGGAACTGCCGGCGCCCGGCGGGCGAGCGCAGCGCCACCGGGCAGTGCGCCCGGACGACCGGGCGGTGGATGTCCTCGGCGCCGAGCATCGCGCGGATCACCGGGCGGACGAACAGTTCGAAGGAGATGTACGCGCTGACCGGGTTGCCGGGCAGCGCCATCAGCGGCACGCCGGCGCCGGGGCCGATCCGGCCGAAGCCCTGCGGCTTGCCGGGCTGCATCCGCAGCCGGCGGAAGTCCACCCCGCCGTACTCGGCGAAGACCTCCTTGACCACGTCGTACGCGCCGACGCTGACGCCGCCGCTGGTGACGATCAGGTCGGCCCGGCCGAGCTGGTCCTCCAGCACGGCGCGCAGCCGGGCCGCGTCGTCGGGGACCCCGCCGACCCGGTAGGCGATCGCGCCGGCGTCGAGGGCGGCGGCGGTGAGGGTGAAGCTGTTGGAGTCGGTGATCTGCCCGGGGCCGACCGGATCGCCGGGCTGGACCAGCTCGCTGCCGGTGGAGAGCACCACGACCCGCGGGCGCGGGCGGACGGTGACGGTGGCCCGGCCGATCGCGGCGAGCAGGCCGAGCTGGGCGGGGCCGAGCCGGGTGCCGTCGGTGAGCACCAGGCTGCCGGCGGCGACGTCGCTGCCGCGGCGGCGGATGTGGGCGCCCTCGGCGACCGGGCGCAGCACCCGGACCTCCTCGCCCTCGACCGGGGCGGTCATCGCGTCGGCGGCGCGGCCGGTGCCGGTGCCGCCGTCGGTCCACTCGACCGGGGCGACGGCGGCGGCGCCGGGCGGCAGCGGCGCGCCGGTCATGATCCGGGCGGCCTGGCCGGGCCCCACGGTGGGGAGCTCACCGGCGCCGGCGGCGATGTCGCCGACCACCGCGAGCACCGAGGGGTACTCGGCGCTGGCCCCGACGGTGTCGGGGGTGCGCAGGGCGTAGCCGTCCATCGAGCTGTTGTCGAACGGCGGCAGGTCGCCCTCGGCGAGGACGTCCTCGGCCAGCCGGCAGCCCTGCGCGTCGAGCAGCTGGAGCTCGATCGCGGGCAGCGGGCCGACGGCGGCCAGGACGTCCGCGAGGTGCTCGTCGACGGTCCACAGACCGTCCGGACGGGCACCGGGGCGGGCGGCCGGGGCCGGGTCCGCGGAGTCGTCGCAGCAGGCTGCGGGGGTGGTACCGCTCTCCGTGGACCCGGTCATCGGCGCGCTCGCTCTCTGTCGGTGTGTCAGTCCTGCAGCTCGGAGGCGACGAACTCGCGCAGCCAGGCGCGGAAGTCCGGGCCGAGGTCCTCGCGCTCCGAGGCGAGACGGACGATAGCGCGCAGGTAGTCCGAGCGGTCGCCGGTGTCGTAGCGGCGGCCCTTGAAGAGCACGCCGTGGACCTGGCCGCCGGTGTCGGCGGGGCGGGTGGTGAGCTCACGGAGGGCGTCGGTGAGCTGGATCTCGCCGCCGCGGCCGGGCGGGGTCTCCCGCAGCACGTCGAACACGGACGGGTCGAGCACGTACCGGCCGATGACGGCGTAGTTCGACGGGGCCTCGGCGGTGTCCGGCTTCTCGACCAGGTCGGTCACCTGGAAGACGTCCTCGCCGACGCTGCTCGGCTTGACGGCGGCGCAGCCGTACAGGTGGATCTGGGCGGGGTCGACCTCCATCAGCGCGACGACCGAGCCGCCGAGCTCCTGCTGGACCTCGATCATGCGGGACAGCAGCGGGTCGCGGGGGTCGATCAGGTCGTCGCCCAGGAGGACGGCGAAGGGCTGGCCGGCGACGTGCTGCTCGGCGACCGAGACGGCGTGGCCGAGGCCCTTGGGGTCGCCCTGGCGGACGTAGTGCATGTTGGCGAGCTCGACGGACTCGCGGACCCGGCGGAGGCGGTCCTGGTCGCCCTTGCGGGCGAGCAGCTCCTCCAGCTCGTAGGCGCGGTCGAAGTGGTCCTCCAGGGCGCGCTTGTTGCGGCCGGTGACCATCAGTATGTCGGACAGCCCGGCGGAGGCGGCCTCCTCGACGACGTACTGGATCGCCGGCTTGTCGACGACGGGCAGCATCTCCTTCGGAGTGGCCTTGGTGGCCGGCAGGAATCGGGTACCCAGACCGGCCGCGGGGACCACTGCCTTGGTGACCGGGATACGGGAGTTCGTCGTCGTCATGCGTTTACCTTACTAAGGCACGTATTTCGCCTGACCGGGCGCAGTTGACCGATGCTTGGGCAGCACGTCGCCGGACCCGGCCGCGATGGCAGGCAAGGGGGACGTACCGGGTGGGGTGAGGGGGTCCCCTCCGGCACAGGGCGACAGATTACCCGGGTTTTCCGAACGGTCACGTTCGGCTGCGAAGACATCGTCCGGCGACGGGGAATCGGCCGCCGATCCGGTCGCCGATCCAGCCTGCGATCCGGTCGGCGGAACGTTCCGGGCAAAGGCGGCCGGGGCGGCCGGGCGCCAGCAGTCGCCGCCGGCCGCGCGGGCCGCGGCGAGCGCCCGGTCGGCGGCCCGCAGCAGGACGGCGGCGTGGGTGCCGTCCCCGGGCAGCACGGCCAGGCCGATCGCGGCGGTGAGCCCGTTGCCGTGCGGGCGCCGGTCGGAGCGCTCGCCGGAGGACCAGTCCAGCAGCAGGTGGCGGCGGACCGACCAGACCAGCCGGTCGGCGACCTGCGCCGCGCCCTCGGCCCCGGTGTCCGGCAGCACCACCAGGAACTCCTCGCCGCTGTAGCGGCCCAGGGTGTCGGAGCGGCGGATCTCCATGCCGAGCCGCTGGGCGAGGTCGCGCAGCACCGTCCCGGCCCGGGCCCGGCCGTGCTCGGCGACCACCGCGTCGAACCCGCTGATCTCCAGCAGCAGGACGGCCAGCGGCCGCGGCCCGTCCTGCGGGTCGTGCTGCTCGGCCCGGCGGGCCCGGTCGATCTCCCGGTCCAGGGTGAGCTGGAGGTGCCGGTAGTTCCAGACGCCGGTGACCGGGTCGCAGGAGGCGGTGCGCTCCAGCTCGGCGCAGCGGCCCTCCAGTCCGGCGACGCGCTCGCGCAGCCCGGCCTCGCGCGCCGCCGCACGGGCCGCGCCGCGCCGCAGCCGGACGCCGAGGACGACGGTGCCGGCCAGCGCGGGGGCGCTCAGCACGGCCAGGGCCTGGACCAGCAGCGGGGTGGACATCGGGGGGTGCCTTCCGCATGTCAGGCTCTGGGCGTCCCGGTCGCGCAGGCGTCAGGGGTCCAGAGCGGTCGTGGTCGGAGCGGTGGAGGAACGGTGGGCCATCCCATGCACAACGAGAAGGGCGCGCTGAGGACACGGCTGCTGTCCGCGCGGCGGGCACTTCCGGCCGAGGCCCGGGAGCGGGCCGCCGAGGCGCTGGCCGGGCACGCGGGCGAGCTGGCGGCGGCGACGCCGGCCGGTCCGGCCGGGGCGGCGGCCACGGTGGCCGCGTACGTCTCGGTGGGCGCCGAGCCGGGCACCCGCCCGCTGCTGGACGCGCTGCGGGCCTGCGGGCTGCGGGTGCTGCTGCCGGTGCTGCTGGCCGACAACGACCTGGACTGGGCGGAGTATGCGGGTCCTGGGGCGCTGGCCCCGGCCGGGCGCGGGCTGCTGGAGCCGGTGGGCGAGCGGCTCGGGCCGGAGGCGGTGACCGGGGCCGGGCTGGTGCTGCTGCCGGGGCTGGCGGTGGACCGGCGGGGGCTGCGGCTGGGGCGGGGCGGCGGCTCGTACGACCGGGTGCTGGCCCGGCTGGAGCGGGCCGGGACGCGGCCGGTGCTGGCGGTGCTGCTGTACGAGCACGAGCTGCTGGACGCGGTGCCGGCGGAGCCGCACGACCGGCCGGTGGACCTCGCGCTGACCCCGTCCGGCGCCCACCGGCTGGGGTGAGGCGAAACACGAAGGCCCCGCGCCCCCCGGGGTGTCCGGGGGGCGCGGGGCCTTCGTGGCGGGCGGGGCGTCAGCCGGTGGTCAGCGTCAGCTTGTGCTTGGTCGCCTTCTCGACCGCGTCCGGTGAGAAGGACCAGGTCAGCAGCTTGCCCTTGAGCCAGAGGTCGGTCTGGTCGTTGTAGTTGTCGTGGAAGGCGTGCCCGGAGGCGCCGCCGACGGTGATCCAGCGGGAGGCGTCGAGATCGTTCAGGTCGATCACCATGCGCATCGAGGGGATCCAGTCGACCTGGTACCCGGCGGCCGCGTTCCAGCCCGCCGCGTCGACCGCCGCCGAACCGCCGGAGAGGCGGTAGGGGCCGCGGTTGAGCAGCTGGTGGACGACGCCCGAGGCGATCGAGGAGTCGTCCGAGCCGAGGGTGCGCTCGCGCAGCTCCAGCTTGTGCAGCCGGCCCCAGCTCCAGGTGGTGATGTCCTTGGTGAGCAGCGAGGTGAGCTCCTGGCGGGCGTTGGTCATCGCCTCGCGCAGCAGGTTGTCCAGGCCCTTCTGCTCCTTGTGCTGGGAGTCGATGTACGTCCACCAGCCGCTGTCGGGCTTCTCCAGCTGCTGCCGGACCACCTCGGTCCAGCGGTCGCCGCCGTCCGGCTGGGCCTGGGCGGGGTCGCGGGTGCCGCACTCGGTGACGATCTTCGACTTGCTGTCCGGCCGGGTCGGGTCGATCTGCTGGCGGACCAGCAGGCAGTTCTGCTCGGCCCGCAGGTCGGCCGGGAACTTCTGGCCGAAGGCCAGGGTGAGCAGCTGGCGCCAGACGCCGTTGTAGTAGGCGGCGGCGGCCGAGTCGGCGTCCTGGTGGTAGTTCCAGTCCTTCAGCAGGTCCTGCGCCTCGCGCACGTAGGGGTCGTCGACCTCGACCTTGAGCAGCATCGGGACCAGGGTCTTGGCCAGGATGCTGGTGTTGTCGAGCTGCATGTCCTGCATGTCGTCCGGCGAGATCTTGCCGTTGTTCTTCAGCCGGGCCTCCAGCTGGTCGGTGATCTCCTTGGCCCGGGTGCCGTACTCCCAGTCGGTGGTCAGCGCGACCTTGTACGTCGGGTCGACCACGGCCTGGTTGGCGGTGACGATGTAGCCGCTGGCGGGGTTGAGGCTCCACGGCAGGGCGCTGAACGGGACCGGGTCCTTCTTCCACTGGTAGGCGGAGTCCCAGCCCGGCGCCGGGTAGCGGCCGTCGCCCTTGCCGCGCACCGGGATGTACCCGGGGGCCTGGTAGCCGATGTTCTTGGCGTCGGCGTAGATGAGGTTCTGGGCCGGGACGGCGAAGTCCGCGGCGGCCTTCTGGAAGTCCTCCCAGCCCTTCGCGCGGTCGAGCGCGAAGACGGCGTCCATGGTCCTGCCCGGGATCAGCGCGGTCCACTGCAGGGCGACGCCGTAGCCGCCGGTGCCGCGGTCCGGGGCGGAGGCGCCGTTGGGCGCGTACTTGCCGACGTTCTGCTGCTCGGTGCTCGGGTCGGAGATCAGCGGGGCGCCGGTCCGGGTGGTGCGGACGGTGATGGTGCGGTCCTCGCCGCCGGCGACCTTGATGGTCTCCTTGCGGAGCTCGAACTTCTGCTCCGCGCCGTCGACCAGGTAGGTGTCCGGGCCGGTCACCTTCTCCAGGAAGAGGTCGGTGACGTCGGCGCCGAGGTTGGTGAAGCCCCAGGCGATGTCCTTGTTGTGGCCGATGACCACGCCGGGCATCCCGGCGAAGGTGAAGCCGGAGACGTCGTACTGGCAGGTCGCGGAGACCGTCCGGCAGTGCAGGCCCATCTGGTACCAGACCGAGGGCAGGCCGGGGCCGAGGTGCGGGTCGTTGGCCAGCAGCGGCTTGCCGGTGGTGGTGTGGCTGCCGGCGACCACCCAGGAGTTGGAGCCGATGCCCTGGCCGTTGCGGCCGAGCAGCGCGGGCAGCGCGTCGATCCCGTCGGTGACGCCCTTGAGCAGCGCCTTGGTGGCGGCGGCGCCCTGCGCGGTGCCGGGGGCGGCGGTGCCGGCGCCGGCCGGGGTGGAGCCGTCGGCCGGCTTGTAGACGGTGCCGTTGAGGGTGCCGGTCTTCACGATGGTGCCGTTGCGGGCGTACGGGTAGTCCGGGTACAGCTCGGCGATCTTCTCCGGGCTGAAGTCCTGGGCGAGCAGCGAGCGGTCGATCTCCTCCTGGAGGTTCCCGGAGAGGTCCCAGGCCATCGCCTTGAGCCAGGAGACCGAGTCGACCGGGGTCCACTGCTCGGGCTTGTAGCCGCCGTGGACGACGCCGAGTACGCCGTACTCCACCGAGGCCGAGGCGCCGCCCGGGTGCTCCTCCAGCCAGGCGTTGACCCCGTCCGCGTAGGCTTGGAGGTTCTTCTTGGTGTCGGCGCCCAGGACGGTGTCGAACTCCTTCTGCGCCACCTGGCGCCAGCCCATGGTGCGGATCATGGAGTCGGTCTCGACCTGGCTGTCGCCGAACATCTCGGAGAGCCGGCCCGCGGTGATGTGCCGTCGGACGTCCATCTCCCAGAAGCGGTCCTGGGCCTGGACGTACCCCTGGGCCCGGAAGAGGTCCTCGGAGGTGTCGGCGTAGAGCTGGGGGATGCCGTTGGCGTCCCGCTTGACGTCGACCGGCGCGCTCAGGCCCGCCACCTTGACACTGCCGTCGACCTCCGGGAAGGACGCGCGGACCGCGGCCACCCCCCGGTAGCCGCCGTAGCCGGCGCCGGCCACCAGCAGTACGACCAGCACGATCACGATCAGACGGGCGCGCCGGAACTTCTTCGAGCGGGGCATCTGGGTCCTTGCGGTCCTCACTGGGGGGCGGGCGGACGTGTCAAGGGCACGGGGCCGTGACAGGGCACCACATTAGGCCGACTCCGCTGGCGGCCGTGCACGGGGGACGCTCACGGTGGGATCGAAGGAGGTCAGAAGCGCTCGGCGACGGAAGGCAAGGCGGGTGAATCTAAAGACCTGGTAAAATGTTAGACTGCGTAACGATCCGCAAGGGGAGTACTTGGCGCCCCCGGTCGCCGCCCCTGACGGTCCCCCGTCCGCCCCCGCCACGTCCGAGGTGCGCCTGCGTGAATGTCGACCACCTGAACCAGCTGCTGCTCGAGTTCTCCGTGATCCTGCTGGTCGCGGTGGTCGCCGTGCGCGTCTCCACGAAATCCGGCCTGCCCAGCCTGCTGATCTACCTCGGCATCGGGGTGGCGCTCGGCCAGAACGGGCTCGGCATCTCCTTCAACAACGCCGAGCTCACCCAGGTGCTCGGCTACGCGGCCCTGGTGGTGATCCTGGCCGAGGGCGGCCTCAAGACCAACTGGCGCGAGGCCAGACCCGTGATGCCGGCCGCCACCGTGCTGGCCACCGTCGGCGTCGGGGTCAGCGTCTTCGTCACCGCGGCCGGCGCGCACTGGCTGGTCGGCCTGGACTGGCGGACCTCGCTGCTGCTCGGCGCGGTCGTCTCCTCCACGGACGCCGCGGCCGTCTTCTCCGTACTGCGGACGGTGCCGCTGCCGCGCCGGCTGACCGGACTGCTGGAGGCCGAGTCCGGCTTCAACGACGCGCCGGTGGTCATCCTGGTCGTCGCCTTCGCCACCGTCGGCGAGCCGGAGCCGTGGTACGTCCTGCTCGGCACGATCCTCGCCGAACTGGCGATCGGCCTGGCCGTCGGCCTCGCGGTCGGCAAGCTGGGCTCGTACGGCGTCAAGCACGTCGCCCTGCCGTCCTCCGGCCTCTACCCGATCGCCGTGCTGGCCCTCACCGTGCTCGCCTACGCCGGCGGCGCGCTGCTGCACGGCTCCGGGTTCCTCGCCGTCTACGTCAGCGCGGTGATCCTCGGGAACTCCAAGCTGCCGCACGGCCCGGCCGTCCGCGGCTTCGCCGACGGCCTGGCCTGGATCGGGCAGATCGGCATGTTCGTGCTGCTCGGTCTGCTCTGCACCCCCGGGACGATGGGCTCGGCCGTGGTGCCGGCGCTGGTGATCGGCACGGTGCTGGTCTTCCTCGCCCGGCCGCTGTCGGTGGTGCTGACGCTCACCCCGTTCCGGCTGCCGCTGCGCGAGCAGGCCCTGCTCAGCTGGGCCGGCCTGCGCGGGGCGGTGCCCATCGTGCTGGCCACCATCCCGATGGTGTCCGGCGCGCCGCTGGCGCAGGACGTCTTCAACATCGTCTTCATCCTGGTCGTGGTCTTCACCCTGCTCCAGGGGCCGACCCTGCCCTGGGTCGCCAAGGGCCTGCGGATCGGCGAGGGCTCGATGGGCCAGGACCTCGGCATCGAATCGGCGCCGCTGGAGAAGCTGCACGGGCACCTGCTGTCCGTCGCGCTGGCGCCGGACTCCCGGATGTCCGGCGTGGAGATCGGCGAGCTGCGGCTGCCGACCGGCGCGGCGGTGACCCTGGTGGTGCGCGAGGGGAGCAGCTTCGTGCCCGACAAGGCGACCGTGCTGCGCGGCGGGGACGAGCTGCTGGTCGTCACCACGGACGCGGTGGGTGAGGCGGCCGAGCGGCGACTTCGCGCCGTGGACAAGGGCGGTAAGCTGGCCGACTGGCTGCACGGGCGCGGGACCTGAAGGTCGCGCGCGGTGTTCACCTTCACTTGGCAGGACAATTTTGGATCCGTCCTGTAATGTCGAGTCCAGCGCGACATCTACGCGCGTACATTTCAGAATGGCTGATACACCACAACCCAACATCTGCCTGAAGCAGAGTTGGCGCGACCGTTCGGCGGCCGCGGCCCGACCCCGGCCCACCGCCGGACCGGCCCGGTATCTACCCCGGTCGACGCGCGAGAGGACGACTCTCGGCGCCGTCGGGGCCACCGCGTGCCCTGCCGCGCTACCAGGCAGCAGGAAGGACCGACCGTGACGGCCCGCCGAACGGTCGAGAGCGTCGAGGACGCCCACAACAGCACTGACACCGCCGGGGGCGCTACGGGCGCCGCGGGCGCCACAAGCGCCGCCGACGCCGCGCGCGCCGCCGTGCCCGCCCGGGTCGGCTACGGGGCTCTGCTGCGCACGCCCGGCGCTTGGACGTTCCTGGCCCCCGCGTTCGTCGCGCGGCTGCCCTACGCGATGCTCAGCATGGGCGTCCTGCTGCTCGTCAAGGACACCCACGGCTCCTACGGCACCGCCAGCACCGTCGCGGCGGTCGCCGCCGTCGCCCAGGCGCTGGTCGGCCCGCAGACCGGGCGGCTCGCCGACCGGTACGGCCAGGCCGCCGTGCTCGTCCCCACCGTCCTGGTGCACGCGGCCTCGGTCGGCACGCTGATCGCGCTCGCGCTCGGGCACGCGCCGGCCTGGAGCCTCTTCCTGGCCGCCGCCCCGGCCGGTGCGAGCGTCCCGCAGATCGGCGCGATGGTCCGCGCCCGCTGGATCTCCACCTTCACCGCCGAGGGCGCGTCCGCCTCCTCCGCCGCCAAGGTGGGCACCGCCTTCGCCTTCGAGTCCGTGACGGACGAGCTCACCTTCGTCATCGGCCCGATCCTGGCCGCCGCCGTCGCCACCTCGATCAACCCCTCGACCGGGCTGATCGCCGAGGCCGCGCTGACCCTGGCCGGCGGTCTGGCCTTCGCCGCCCAGCGGCGCACCGCCCCCGCCCGGGTGGTGCGCGAGCCCGGCGTCCGACAGGCCTCGGCGCTCGCCTCGCCCGGCGTCCGGCTGCTGGCCGGCACCTTCCTCGGCGTGGGCGCCGTCTTCGGCGGCATGCAGGTCTCGGTGAACGCCTTCGCCGACTCGGTCGGGCAGCACGGCGCCGCCGGCACCGTGTACGGCATCTTCGCCGGCGGCTCGATGCTGGCCGGTGTGCTGTACGGCGTGATCGCCTGGCGGCGGTCGGTCCAGCAGCGGATGGTCCTGAGCTACGGCCTGCTGGTGCTGGGCTGCTCGACGCTGTGGGCGATGCCGAACCTGGTCGCGCTCTCGGTCGCCGGGCTGGTCTGCGGTCTGGCCATCGCGCCGACCCTGATCAGCGGCTACACCCTGGTCGAGACGCTGGTCGAGGACGGCGCCAAGACGGAGGCCTTCACCTGGCTGACCGGCGCCATCGGCCTGGGCCTGGCGGTCGGCGCGATGGCGGCCGGGCGGCTGATCGACGCGCACGGGCCGTCGGTCGGGTTCCTGGTGCCGGTGGTCGGCGCCGGGCTCGGCCTGGTCGCGCTGACCACGCTGCGGGAGCTGCTGGTGCCTGCGGGGACGCGCCGCAGCACGGTGGTCGCCGGCTCGGTGGAACGGGGTGCGACGGCCCGGCTGGTGGGCGCGGCCAAGGGCTGACGCGGGGCTCGCGGCGGGGCGCGGCAGGAGCGCGGCGGGGTCGCGGCGGGGTCGCGGCTGACTCATCTCACATTCGAGTCGCTGGACTGATCCATCGGAATGCCGCATCATTGACCATCGTTAGCACTCATCAGGCGAGAGTGCCAGGAGGAAGACAAGTGCCCACGTACCAGTACCAGTGCACCGAGTGCGGCAACGGCCTGGAGGCGGTGCAGAAGTTCACCGACGAGCCGCTGACCACGTGCCCCGACTGCCAGGGACGGCTCCGCA
Organism: Kitasatospora misakiensis; assembly: GCF_042656005.1. Lineage (NCBI taxonomy): Bacteria > Bacillati > Actinomycetota > Actinomycetes > Kitasatosporales > Streptomycetaceae > Kitasatospora > Kitasatospora misakiensis. The sequence continues at coordinate 69,425 of NZ_JBHSOF010000044.1, forward strand.
AGGTCTTCTCGGCGGTGGGTGTCGTCTTCAAGGGCTCCGGTTTCTACCGGACCGACAGCCGCTCCTCCTCCAGCAGCTCGGTGGGCTCCGGCTCGTCGTCGAGCACGTCGTCCTCGTCGACGTCGTCCTCCTCGACCTCCTCGTCGGGCACGTCCTCGTCGGGCTCGTCGAGCCCCGCCGCGAGCTCCGCTCCGGCGGCCGGCTGACCTTCGGCCGGACCCCGGCACCAGGTCTTCGGACGGCCCGCCGTTTCCGTTTCGCACGGGTGCGGCGGGCCTTTCGCATGCCCGCGCATGCCCGCGAATGCCTGCGGACCGTCCGACGTCACCGGTGGGCCGGCCGACCCACTCGTGCGGGTGACCCTTTCCGTCCACAGCCCCGGGTTTTCCACAGGCTCGGGAAACGGAGTTCCGGCGGATCCGCGAGCGGCCCAGAGTGGGCACCGCAAGCCCGGAACCCGACCGTGGAGGTACCCGTGCGTACCGGTTCGCCCGCCCTGTCCCCCCGTCCGCTGCCGATCCCGCCGCTCCCCGCGCCGAGCGTTCCGCCCCGGCGGCCGGTGCCGCCGTTCCCGCCGATCGGGGGCCGGGCCGGTCCGCGCGGCCGGCTCCGGCAGGTGCTGAGGGCCCGCCCGCGGGTGCCGGCCGTGCTGCTCCTCGCGATGGCGGCCGCGCTCGCCCTCGGCCCGGCCTGGGCGGACCCGCCGGCGCCGGGGGCGGCGCCGCCGCTCGGCCGAACGGGTTGTCCGGCGGAGGGGGGAGAAAATCACCCGTAACCGGCGCACGACTCCGTCGTTCACGCGGCATGAAGGGCTTCAAGGAATTCCTGCTGCGCGGAAACGTCGTCGAACTGGCCGTCGCCGTGGTCATCGGTGCGGCCTTCACCAACATCGTCAACGCCTTCGTCAAAGGCGTGATCAATCCGATCGTCGGCGCGTTCGGAGCCAAGGACCTCGCGTCCTACAGCTCCTGCCTCAAGGGGCCCTGCGAGGTGAGCGCCACCGGTGAGGTCACGTCCGGGATCCCCATCCTCTGGGGCGGCGTGCTGAGCGCGGCCCTGCAGTTCCTGATCACCGCCGCCGTCGTCTACTTCTGCCTCATCCTGCCGATGACCAGGTTCACCGCCCGGCGCAAGACCCTGGCCGAGGTCCAGGTGGAGGCCGAGGCCAAGGAGGTCCTGCTGCTCACCGAGATCCGCGACGCCCTGGTCACCACGACCCGCTGAACCCCGCCGCCCTTCCCCTGACGCGCCCAGGGCCGCCGGTTTGACGGCCCTCCGGTCAGCCCCCGTGGTGCGGCGGGCGCTGGCTCAGGTACCAGTCCAGCCCTCGTCCACCGCTCTCCCCGGCCCCGGGGCGGTCACCCCAGCCGGCGTCGGTGTCGTCACGGGACTGCCGCTCCAGCGGGTCGCCGAAGATCAGCCGGGCCTTCGCCGCCGACTCCGACTCCGCCCCGGGCTTCGTCCGCTCCGGCCGTTCCGGCCGGGCCGCCGACTCGCCGCCCGTCGTGTCCTTCGCCATCTTCTCCTCCACCGCTCTCGCCGTCCTCCGCCGTGCCCCGCCGCTGATCCGTCCCTGCCCCGCCCCTGACCACCAGCCTAGAAGGCGCCGGGACGCCGGTGGGCCCGGTGCGGAGCGCTCCGCACCGGGCCCACCGGCCGGCGTCGACCCTCAACCCTCGTCACGCGGCCTCGAAGCCCGCGTGGTCGGCGATCTTCTTCAGCTCGGCCAGCGCGTGCTTCTCGATCTGGCGGATCCGCTCACGGGTCAGCCCGTGCTGCTTGCCCACCTCGGTGAGGGTGCGCTCGCGGCCGTCCTCCATGCCGTACCGCGAGCGGATGATCGACGCCGTCCGGTCGTCCAGCCGCCCGATCAGATCGTCCAGCTCCTCACGGCGGAGCATGACCATCACGGCGTCCTCCGGGGAGGTCGCGCCGGTGTCCTCCACCAGGTCGCCGAACTGGGTCTCGCCCTCGTCGTCGACCGACATGTTCAGGCTGACCGGGTCCCGCGCCCAGTCCAGCACGTCCTTGATCCGGGCCTCGGTGGTGTCCAGCTCGGCCGCGATCTCGGCCGGCTCGGGCTCCCGGCCCAGCTCCTTCGACTTCTCCCGCTGCACCCGCCGGATCCGGCCGAGCTCCTCGACCAGGTGGACGGGCAGCCGGATGGTGCGCGACTGGTCGGCGATCGACCGGGTGATCGCCTGCCGGATCCACCACGTCGCGTAGGTGGAGAACTTGAAGCCCTTGGCGTAGTCGAACTTCTCGACCGCGCGGACCAGGCCCGCGTTGCCCTCCTGGATGAGGTCCAGCAGCGGCAGACCGCTGCGCGGGTAACGCCGGGCGACGGCCACCACGAGGCGGAGGTTCGACCGGATGAAGACGTCCTTGGCGCGCTCGGCGTCCTCGGCTATCGCCTCCAGCTCCTCCCGGCGCGCGCCCTCGGGGAGCGCGCCCTCCTCCAGCAGATGCTGGGCGTACACACCGGCCTCGATCCGCAGGGAGAGCTCGACCTCCTCGGCGGCATCGAGCAGGGGTGTCCTGGCGATCTCGTCGAGGTACATGCCGACCAGGTCGCGGTCGGCCTCGAGGTTGGTCGGGCGGGCCGCGCGAGTCCGGTCGGCCCTGTCGCGAACGACGGCACGGGTGGCCATGCTTGCTCCCTTTGCTGGTGTTGCCGAGGTCTGGCTGCCTGCCCCGAGAGGGCAAGGAAGTGCGGGCCCTGCGGGGCTCACACGTAACGATCCAACGAACAGATTCCGGACAACATTCCCAAGTCGCTCAGATTCCTCCGGCAATGCAGTATCCTGCCGATTTTCACCCCGGTTCCGAACGGAGGGTGACCGGTCGGGCACTCGAAGTGCCCCCTTCGGAACCTTTCGGCGCACCCCGGCGCGCGGCCCCTCTCCGGCTCAACCCCGCGGATCCCACGCGCGTTCCCGCGCGGGCCGCGCCCACACCCCGGCGCACGCAGGTTCTCCGCACAAAAGATGCCAAATCGCTATCGCCGCAGTGCGCGATCGGCACAGGCGGCTGGGAAGGTGACAGCCATGCACCTGACCACCAGCTCGCCCACCATCACCCCGCGTGATCGCCACCTGCTCCGGCACGCGGCGCTCGCGGTCTGTTGCGCCGGGCTGTTCGCGGTCGTCGCGGCCTTGGTGCAGACCGGTTGGGGCCTGCTCGCCGGCTTCGACCACAAGCTGATCGACGACCTGCACCGCTACGCGACCGATCACACCGTGTGGACCGCCTCGGTGCAGATGTTCTCCGACATCGGCGGGACGATCACCATGCGCAGCGTGCTCGGGGCGACCGCCCTCTGGCTCTGGCTGATCGGCGCCCGGACGCTGGCCGGCTGGGTGGCGGCCCAGACCCTGGTCGGCTGGGGCGGCCAATGGGTGCTGAAGCTCTCCTTCGGCCGCTCGCGCCCGGCCTTCTCCGACCCGGTCTCGCACGCCGGCGGCCCGGCCCTCCCCTCGGGGCACGCGATGGCCTCCGCGATCACCTGTGCCGTCCTGGTCGGCCTGCTCTGGCCCCGGGCCCGCCGCGCCGGCCGGATCACCGCCTGCTCGATCGCCGGACTCACCGTCCTCGCGATCGGCTCCTCCCGGGTCTTCCTCGGCGTCCACTGGCCCAGCGACGTGCTGGCCGGCTGGCTCGCCGCCGGGATCGTCCTCGGCGCGGTGACCGTCATCGTGGAACTCGCCCGGCCCGGCGCCCTGGCCCGCGACTTCCGCCGAGTGGACTGGCGCACCCGCCCCCGCGTCCAGCGCGTCCTCGTCTCCTCCGGCCGCCCGCCCCGCGCCACCGACCCCGCCACCGACCCCATCGGCGACCCCGTCGCGGACCCCGCCACCGACCCGATCGCCGACCGCCCCGACGGCCTCCTGCGCTGACGCTCCCCCGCCCCGAGGCGGGGCCGCCGTACGAGGAGTGCCTGACCTGCCGGGCCCGGACCGGCCACGCCGAACCACGCGACCCGGGAGGCGAAACGACCGCGGCCCGGGCGGGCGAGATGATCTCACCGACCCGGGCCGCGGTCCACTGCCATCGTGTGCCCCAGGCAGGATTCGAACCTGCGACACCGGCTTTAGGAGCACAGGTGTCAGCACTCTGCGCTGACCTGCGGCTCGCCACGCTGAGCCACCGGCCGCCCAAGCCTCCGTAGATCCCCGAGACTCCCCATGATGACCCGCCCAACCTGGCACGGTCGTGGCACGCCCCGATCCCGCTTCTGGCAGGGTCTAGTTCGCCAGGACGCCAGCCATCATGATGACCTGATGGCGAAGAAGACTGGGGCCAGTCGGTGGCCGCTGATCTCCGTGTGGTTGTGGCTTGACTCGAACGGCAACCCACGCGTGTCGCTGGACCCCGTGAAGGGCGTCCAGCCTAAGCGCATCCCTGCGCCGCGCGACCCCGTTGCCCTGGGAAGTCTTGCGGCACGAGTACGGGGCGCACTCCGGGAAGCAATTGGCGTTGAGGACCCGGAAGCCGCACGAAGGGAGTTGAACCGCTTCCTCGAGGAGTTGAAGGACGCCGAGAAAGCGCACGAGGTCGAGAAGCAGCAAACGAAGCCGAGCGGCTGGCGGAGCGAACCATCACCCACACCTGTACCGGTGGATGCTAAGAGTTCGAGCATCCGCACTGTATCTGGTGGCCTTCCGACCCTTGGACGCCGCCACTGAGTCGCCCGCTCCGGCCGCACACGCAGCCGTCAGCCACCACCTATGATCAACAGGTTTTGAGCTGACGATTCTTCACACTTCGACGCGGGGCCATGGATACGATCACCCAGCTTGTGACCATTGCAGCCGTGGTGCTGGGTGGGCTGACGACCTACTTGACGAACAGCTTGATGGAACGAAGCCGACGCAAGGATGGGCTACGGCTGCGCTGGGATGAGAAGAAGCTAGACGCCTATGCCGACTACGTTGGGCGGGTTCGGACCTCGATCCACATCGCGGTGCTCCTGTATGAGCTGCGCGAAGAGATCCGGATGATGCCTCGCACGGAGCATGAGCTGGCAATGGAGCTGACCGAGGCCAGCGGCGCCCAGGCAATGGCGTTCGAGCGGGTCATGTTGCTCGCCGAAGATGAGGTGATTGAGGCAGCCCACGCCATTCAGGAAGACCTTGCCGCAATCGGCTGGCAGGCACGGGGGGTTGTCGAGGGCACCCTTGCGGGCTGGCGGACACTGCACACTGATGCGTTCAAGGCGATCAACCGGTTCCACGAGGCAGCCCGCGCGGATTTGGGCGTCCAGGGGCGGTTCGAGGGCGAGCGCCACACGGCCCGTGGACTGCTGCTGCCCGGCGCCCGCAATGCCGATGGAGCGACCGATCGGGATTGAGGTGGGCATCGAGACTGGCCCCGACGCCTGCGTTGCCGGAGCCAGTCTCGCGAGATCCACACTCAACCAGCGTCGATACGCCAGCCCTCCAGCGCCAACAATGCCTCCGCCCGCGCCTGGATGACGGCCATCCGCGCCGCCCGCTCGGTCTCGTGACTGTGCGCGGCCTGATGCGTACTCTGCCCCGGCCACTTCCGGTACAGGAGCCCGGTCTCCTCGACGAACCACCCGCGACTGACCGCGTTGAGTGCCAGCAGCAGCCCGGTGTCTTCGGATGCCGGGAGCGCCATCCATCCGCCGACCGCGAGCAACAGCTCCCGCCGGACGCACAGCGTCGCCGGATGTACCTGCGCGCGGAAGTCATGGGCCTTCCAGTGGGCCAGCACCTCTCCGCGCCCAATCGGCCCGGCCGGCGGGTCCTGGTCGAAGCCGACCGTACTCCCGTCCGGGAGAAGATCCAGGACGCGCGATGTCGTCCATGCCACGTCCGGCCGTGCGGTGAGCACAGCGGCATCACGGGCGAGAGTCCCGGGCGGCAGCATGTCATCGGCGTCGAGCACCTTCACGAACTGGCCCGTAGCCCGGGACAGGCCCATCGTCCGCGCCATACCTGCCCGACCATGCCGTCCCTGGCCGAAGCTGATACGCACGTCGTCCGGGACATACGGGACGACATCGTCAGTCTCGCCATCCTGCTGGATGACCCACTGCCAGTCCCAACCTTCCGGAAGTTGCTGCTCCAGCAAGGACTTGTAGGCATCCGCCAGGTACTCGGCAGACGGGCCGTGAACCGCCGTAATGACGGAGATGACGTTGGTCATGCTCACCACCTATCCAGAGGAGTCGTGAACACCATCTCGGTGCGGTCGCCAGGCAACGTGACCTCAGAAACCTCAACCACATTGCCCGTGATGTCGTACGAAATCTTGCGGAGGACCAACACCGAAACACCCGCCTTGAGACCCAGTTCCTCCGTCTCCTCAGCCGTGGGCGAGCGGGCCGAAACACGCTCCTCGATGCGGTCGAGTTCGATCCCGAGTGTGAACAACTGGTTCTGCGTTCCGCCCGGCCAGGGCTCATGGGCAGGGTCCAACAGGGCGGGGTTGGCCTCGACCACCTCGTAGACGAGGTAGGACTTGGCCACATTGAATGGTTCGTCCTCCTCGCGGTAACGCGTCCGGTACGTCCGCTCCAGCAGTTTGGTGCCCACCGGAACCCCAAAGAGGTCAGCCAGATCCTCGTTCGCCTCAGCCTCGCGGAAGTCCGCGCTGAACACGAGGTCCGACACGGTCAGACCAGTGTCGTGCTCCGTCGCCCCCGTCTCTCGGCGAGTGCCTTCTGACTCACGAGCCCGATCCTTCTCCCACTGGTGACGCCCGTTGGTTCGCGTCACAGGCTTGCGGGGCTTGCGGACGAAGTTCCCGCGGCCATGGACCTTGTCCACGAGCCCCTCGGCTACCAACAGGCCCAGCGCCTGTCGAACCGTGTTGAGGCTGGCCTTGTAGCACGTCGTAAGGTCCGGAGTCTCGGTCGGCAGCCGCTCACCTGGCAGCCACTCCCCCGCCTGAATGCGGGTACGAAGGTCGTCCGCAATCCGCTCGTACTTGGCCATATCGGGCCACACCACCGTTCACTCGAAGACCATGACAGCTTAAGTCCTCTCAAGCAGTTGACGCGAGGCTGACGGCCCTTCATAGTTTTCCTCACGTCCTCTAGAGGACCCAAGGAAGGGATCTCTAGAGCTTGGCAGAGCTTTGCCGATTTCGGTGCATAGCTCTGACCTTGGCGGATGCGCCCGGAGGGGTGGGGTGACAGCCCCCTGAAGGCAGTGCTCGTTCCTTGACAACTCCATAGGTCCCGCCGAGAACCCCGCGAAGGGAGGTGTCTGGGGAGAGGCGGAGGTAGACCAGGCGGACGGCCCGTAGCGGGCCCCTGCGGGGGTGAGGGTGCGACTCCCTCCCCGTCCACGTGCAGCACGCCGCGCATCCCGCGCCGGTGGCTGCTTCCTCGGGCCCGTGGTGGGCCGCCGCGCATTCCTTGGCCGGGCGCGCGGCGGCCCTCACGGGCCCACACCGTCTACTCAGAGGTGAACCCGTGAAGTCGATTGTTGCAGGCCAGCGTGCCTGCTCCCCGCTGGAGTTCGCTGAGCTGGCGCTCGGCGTCGACAGTGACCCGTTCGGGTCGCTGTTCGGCGGCGTGGCCGGTGAGAGCGTGAACGAGTACC